>JABAZC010000033.1 GCA_018608625.1 Flavobacteriaceae bacterium
CCAAACAGCTTAGGAGCAGATCGCTTGGCGCTTATGGCCGCTGCCGCTACTCAGTACTCTGGAAAAAATGTTCTAGTAATTGACGCTGGAAGTTGTATAACCTATGATTTTATTGACTCTAAAAAGAATTACTTAGGAGGTGCAATAGCTCCAGGAATTCAAATGCGCTATAAGTCGTTGGGAGACTTTACATCTAGTTTGCCAACACTACAAAAAATAGTTCCCAAAAATTCTATTGGAAATTCCACTCATGACTCTATTCACTCTGGAGTTATAAATGGTGTTTTGTATGAAATTGAAGGTACCGTAAATGAATATCAAAATAAATACCCAGATTTAACAGTTATTTTAACAGGAGGAGACGCAGATTTCTTGTGTAAGCAATTAAAAATTAGCATATTTGCCAACTCGGATTTTCTTTTGGAAGGCTTGAATTTTCTATTAGAATATAATTCAAATTAATTATGAAGAAGTTTTTAGTCCTTATTACACTCATTTTGTCATCTGTTAGTTTTGCTCAACAGGGCGCGAGTTCTCCATATTCTTTTTATGGAATAGGCAGTTTAAAATTTAAAGGTACTGTAGAAAACCAATCAATGGGAGGAATAAGTGTTTATTCAGATAGTATTCATATTAATCTTCGAAACCCAGCAGCTTATGCAGGTCAAAATTTAAAGTCTTTTAATGATGAAGCTAGGCCGATGAAATATACCGTCGGAGGTAGCCAGTCACAAATAACTCTCAATAGCAACTCTGCTTCTGAAAAATCAAGCACTGCCTCACTTGATTATCTAGCTATAGCTGTTCCTCTAGGTAAATTTGGTGCAGGTTTTGGGTTGATTCCATATACCTCAGTCGGCTATAAATTACAGTCTTTCAACTCTGACCAAATTATTCAATATAAATATAGAGGCGAAGGTGGACTAAATAAAGTCTTTTTAGGGTTTGGATACCAACTCTCTAAAAATTTTAGAATTGGCGTGGATGCTAGCTATAATTTTGGAAATATAATTAATACCAATATTGCATTCGGATACAATGAACAGGGTAATATTCTACAATATCAAACAAGAGAGATTAATAGATCTGATCTAGGAGGTCTTTCTTATAATATTGGAGCCATTTACACTAAATTAATAAACCCTAATTTGGAGTTTACTGCCTCTGCAACCTATTCTCCTTCAACTGAAATAAAGTCAAAAAATCAACGTAATTATTCAACAATAGTTATTGACTTGAATACTGACCAAGAGAGTGTATTGAATTCAATAGAAGTTGATTTAAATGATCTAGGTCTAAATACGACACAACTTAAACTACCAACTAAAAGCTCCATAGGCTTTGGTTTTGGAGCACCTAGAAAATGGTTTGCAGGAGTTGATTACACTTTTCTCAAAACGAGCCAATTAACAAACCGTTTAGTTGTAATTGATAATTCAACTTATGAGGATGCTTCCACTATTTCTGTTGGAGGTTTTTACATCCCAGAGTTTGACTCATTTAGCAGGTACTGGAAACGTGTAGTTTATAGAACAGGTGTTCGTTTTGAAAACTCTGGATTAAAAATTAATAATGAGCCAATTAAAGAGTTTGGCATATCTTTTGGAGTAGGTCTTCCAGTTGGTAGAATATTTTCTAATGCTAATATTGGTCTTGAAGTTGGTAAAAGAGGAACTACAAACGCGAATTTAGTTGAAGAGAATTTTGTAAACTTCCAGTTAAGTTTATCGTTGAACGACCGATGGTTCGAGAAACCGAAATTTAATTAATTCTACATAAATAATGAGATTGAGCTTTTTTAAGATTGCTTTGTCCTTAACAAATTAATAATATTAACAGATGAAAATAAAAATATATCTCATAGTTTCAATACTTTTTTTAAGTATTACTTCCATTTTAGCACAGACCGATGAAGATTTACAAAAACTTTCAATCTTTAGTGAGTATGTGAAAGCAAAAAATTACAATGCAGCTTATGCTCCATGGATGGAATTAAGAATTGCGTCTCCGAGAATCAACAAAGCTATTTATGTTTTTGGAGATCGTATTTTAACTGACAAGATTTCGAATTCTGAAGGGGAAGAGAAAACAAAATATATATTAGATTTATTAAAGCTGTGGGAAGAGCGAAGGACTGTTTTTCCTAACATCACACCTCAAGGTGCATATTTAGCGAAAGCTAGTCAGTTAAAATACGATAATCAAAAACTTCTAGGGGAGTCTAAAGAAGATTTATATACAGCTTTTGATGCTGCTTATATAACTGATGCAAAAACGTTTACAAACCCCAAAAGCTTGTATACGTATTTTTCCTTGATGGTCGGTTTATACGATTCTTCATTAAAATCCGCTCAAGAGTTATTTGGTAAATACGATGATATCAGCGAAAAAATTGATTTTGAAGTTAAAAATTATACCAACAAACGAAACGCATTTCTTGGCGAAGACGGTGAAGTTCTAGAGTTGAGTAGAAAAGATACTTCAAGACTTAAATCATATAACAGTTACTTAAGAGCTTATAATCAAATAGCTGGTAGTATTGATACAAAACTAGGTTCAAGAGCTAATTGTGAAAATTTAATTCCTTTGTATCAAAGGGACTTTGAAGCCTTCAAAAATGATGGTGTTTGGTTACAACGCGCCATGAATAGAATGTATGCTAAAGGCTGTAATGACGATGCCTTGTTTGTTCAAATTGTTGAACAAAAAAATGCCTTAGAGCCCAACGCTGATACCGCTTTTTACTTGGGGATTTTAAAAGATAAAGCTGGAAAGTCATCCGAAGCCTTAAGTTTCTATAACCAAGCGGTTGCGCTGGAAACATCTAGTTTTGAGAAATCAAAAATATTGTATAAAATTGCAACAAATTTTAAGAAAAAAAGCCGATATGGCCAAGCGAGAGCCTACTATAAGAAAGCGCTAAAAGCGAACCCAAGTATGGGTAAAGCTCATTTAGCAATCGCAGCTATGTATGCTAAAAGCGCCAATAATTGTGGCACTGATAATTTTTCAAAGAGAGCCGTTTATTGGTTAGCCGCTAAGGAAGCTGCAAAAGCAGGACGTATAGATCCTACAATGAAGAAAAACGCAAAAAAATCAATTGCTAACTACGATGCAAAAGCGCCACAAAAAAGTGAAATATTTTCTTCAGGACGTACTGGTCAGGTAATTCCGGTTGGATGTTGGATTCAACGAAGTGTAACGGTGCCAGCGCTGTAATGAAAGGGTACTTCAACATACGATTTAAAAACATCGCACCACTCTTTTTGGTCGCGATGTTTTTTTCTTGTAACAACACACTAAAAGAAGTTCAAGACTTAAATACGTCAACTCTTGCTCCAATGTCTATTGCTGAAAATATTAATACTAAATATACCGATTCAGGTCGTCTAACTTCTATTTTAGTTAGTCCTAAAATGTTAAATTTTACAAACCGAGAGTTTCCATATTATAAATTCCCAAACGGAATTGATTTAACTCTTTTTGATGACGAAAAAAATAAAAATACGGTCATAGCTGACCTCGCGATTGTCTACAGTGAAACGGACATAATTGACCTTCAGGGTAATGTTGTTTTGACAACATCTACTAATGATACTTTATTTACAGAGCAGCTTTTTTATGATCAAAAAAAAGAATGGTTATTTACTAACTATCCTGTTAAATTCCGTACAAAAGATTATGTAACTAATGGTAATGGATTTGATTCTAACAAAAACGTTACCAATGCCCAAGTACTTGAAGTCACTGGTCGAATTTTTATTGACGAATAATTCGTATATTTACCTTAATAATTCAATTCCGTAAAATTATTTTTAAATGAAAATTCTTTCTTTTTTACAGTATCTATATTTAGGTTTTGCCGCTCTATTTTTGTTCGACATGTCTAATAAATGGAGCAGTGATCGAAATGGGGCTTATCTTTCTTTGTTTTTTGCAGTCCTAGCGGTTTTTATGTTTTTCTTTCGTAAAAAATTCAGAAAACGTTTCGAAGATCGCGGTAAATTGTAATCATGTCCACAGACCTTCTTGTTATTGTTTTAAGTCTCTTTTTGTCCGCCTTTTTTTCAGGTATGGAAATTGCTTACGTTTCTGCCAATAAAATTCATATTGAAATTGAAAAAAAACAGAGAGGTTTATTGTCTAGATTATTGGCAAAAATAACATCAAAACCTTCCAAGTTTATAGCAACTATGCTTATTGGAAATAATATTGCTCTTGTAGTTTATGGTTTGTATATGGGCGATTCGTTGGTGGCCTGGTTTGCAGCTCACCTGCCATCTTCTAGTCCATTAATTAGCTATCTCTTTGATGAATTATCATTACTAACGCAAACACTAATTTCAACACTAGTTATTTTGGTGACGGCGGAATTTCTTCCTAAAGTTTTCTTTCAAATTTATGCGAATTCTTTATTGAAGTTGTTTTCTTTTCCGGCCTACTTGTTTTATCTGCTATTCTCAATTGTTTCCGACTTTGTCATATGGATTACGGATGTAGTTTTGAAATCGTTATTCAAAACTAAAGGCGATGAAGTTCAATTAGCTTTTTCTAAAGTAGAATTGGGGAATTATATAAGCGAGCAAATGGAATCTGTTGAAGCACACCACGCCATAGACAGTGAAATTCAGATATTTCAAAACGCACTTGAATTTTCTGAAGTAAAATCAAGAGAAGTAATGGTGCCTAGAACCGAATTAACAGCCATAGAAATACATGATTCTGTTCAAAGCCTAAACGAATCTTTCACTCAGACAGGACATTCAAAAATACTAGTGTATAAAAACACTATTGATGATATCTTGGGGTATGTACACTCTTTCGATCTGTTTAAAAACCCTAAAAATGTTAAATCAATTTTACGCCCTGTAGAGTATGTCCCAGAAACGATGTTTGTTAAAGACGTACTAAACGTCTTAATAAAAAAACGAAAAAGTCTGGCTGTTGTTTTAGATGAATATGGAGGTACTTCTGGAATTATGACCGTTGAAGATATCATTGAGGAACTAGTAGGAGAGATAGAAGATGAACACGACACGATGGAACTTGTTGAAGATAAAATCACGGATAATACCTTTATTTTTTCTGCACGTTTAGATGTAGACTATTTAAATGAAACGTATAGAACTCAGATTCCAGAAAGTGAGAATTATGAAACTTTAGGAGGCTTTATTGTTAATTTTACTGAGGAAATTCCTACAAAAAATCAGAAAATTAATATTGATTGTTTTCACTTTACAATAAAAGAAGTGTCCAACACTAAAATCGAATTGGTGGAGCTTAAAATTGCTCAAGATTAATAATTTTTGGGAAGACTCTGAATTATATTCTTTTCTTCTTTCATTATTTCAAAGAAATTGGTATTTTCGTCGACTATATTGAAAAAATAACACACACTACAAAATGGCAGTTTTAAATAAAATTAGACAACGTTCTATATTCTTAATCATTATTATCGCTCTTGCATTATTTTCGTTTATAATTGGAGATATATTTACCAACATGGGATCTGCTGATAAGTCACAAAACGTAGTTGCTACGGTAAATGGAGACGATATCGAGCGAGGTGCTTTTATGAACCAGGTTGAAAATATCCAACGTCAATCAGGTGGTTCGGTAACCAATACACAAGCAATGAACCGTGTTTGGGATCAGGAAGTCAGAAATAAAGTTATGCAAACTCAGTATGATGCATTAGGGATCTCCATCGAAAGGGACTATATGCGACAATTGTTGAAACAAAACTTAGGGTCTTTAGAAGAGTTTAAGAACGAAGCTGGCCTATTTGATGAAGACAAGCTGAATGAGTTTATAGCAAATCTTAAAGCGATTGCTCCAGAAACAACGACCTTAAATGGAAGTCCAGTTAATTACAAAGCTTGGACGGATTTCGAACAAACTATTTCTCAAACAGGCGTTCAACAAACGTATTTTAATCTTGTAAAAGCAGGTGTAATTGGAACTTTAACTGAAGGAGAGTTAGATTACCAACTTGAAAATGATAAAGCAGATTTGAAATATGTTCAAATTCCTTTTTCATCTATTCCAGATAGTGTTCTTAAGATTAAAAAATCGGATATTAAGAATTATATCAAAAAACACTCAAAGAAATACGAAGTAGAAGCATCTAGAGATTTAGTATATGTTCAGTTCAAAGAGCAAGCCTCTTTAGAAGATGAGCAAGCAATCCAAGCAGAGCTATCAGCACTTGTTGACGATAAAGTAGAGTTTAATGAGGCTGCAAAAGCAAATGAAACGGTTATTGGTTTTAAAAATTCATCGGATGCCAATGCGTTTGTGAATGCCAACTCATCTGTTAAGTACAATAATAATTTTGTTTTCGAATCAAGTCTTCCAAAGGCGGATTCAAAAGCGATGGTTAGTTTAGAATTAAACGATGTTTATGGACCATATAAAGAAGGGGATAGCTATAAGCTATCCAAATTAGTCGCTAAGAAAATGATTTCTGATTCTACAAAAGTACGTCACATTTTGATTCCTTTTGTTGGTGGTGTTAGAGTAGATCCATCCGTTACATCTACAGATGCTCAAGCTAAAGCACAAGCAGACAGCATATACAAAGTACTTAAGACTAACCGTTCAAAGTTTAACAGCTTACTAGTATTGTCTTCAGATAAAGTAAGTAATGAAAAAGATGGTGTAATCGAATTTGCCTATACAGACGGCTTTGCTGAAGAATTTAAAGCGTACTCTTTTGAGAATTCGAAAGGAAGCTTAGGAGTTGTGAAAACCGACTTTGGTTACCATGTGATTGAAATTCTAAGTCAAGGACCTAAGCAACAAGCTTATAAGATTGCGACTATTGTTCAAGAAATTGAGCCTTCAGTAAAAACAATTGATGACGTTTTCAAGAATAAATCTAAATTTGAAATAGCGATTGCTAAATCTGATTTTAATGAGGTGTCTGACCAAGCTAACTATAAAACAATGCCTGTAAGTAGTATTAAAGAACTCGATGAATCTATCCCTGGAATTGGAATGCAAAGAGCCATTGTTAGATGGTCATTTGAAGATGGTACTGAAGTTGGAGATTTTAAAAGTTTTAATATTTCGGGTGGTGGTTTTGTAGTTGCAAAAATCACAGCGGTTAATGAAAAAGGATTAATGAGTGTTGAGAAGGCATCAGTTACAGCGCTTCCGGAAATAAGAAAAGAAAAGAAAGCAGCGCTTATTATAGGCCGTATTTCTGCAACTACTCTAGACGCTATTGCATCTGAAGAGGGGCAAACTGTTAAAACAGCTATATCAGTTAATATGAAAAACCCAACTCTTTCTGGAGCTGGAAGAGAGCCTAAGGTTATCGGAACTGTTTTTGGTTTAACTGAAGGAGCAACTTCAAAACTTGTAGTTGGTTTAAACGGAGTTTATGCGGTCCAATTAACAAAATTAACTACTGCTAGTGAGTTGCCAAACTACCAAGCCGCAGCAAATCGTGTTGGTCAAGCAAAATCAAATGCAGTTAATTCTAAGCTTTACACAGCTCTTAAAGATGCTGCTGAAATTGAAGATAATAGAGCTTCATTTTACTAAGTAAAAATGATTTTATAAAAAAAGGGTTCAGTAATGAGCCCTTTTTTTATAAAATCATTTCTGAAAACGGAATGATGGTTGTGTAGCCTTTAGTCTTGAAGTAATTAATGGAATTTGAATTTCCTGTTGCTAAGAAAAAGTCACCACCCCAAGCTCCTAAGCTTTTAATTGCCCCATCATAATCTGAAAATAAGGCTTCTTTTAGTGGTTGTTGTTGTAGCAGTGACCCAATATACTCTTCATGCGTACCGATGTAGTTTTTAAAGGTCTCTAAATCATGACAGTTTAACAGTTTTAAAGTCAAGCTATTAAGTTTGTTATAGTCAACTATTTTATGTTTTGTACTTTCTTTATAAGCTGCGATTCCATCCCTACTGTTTTGCTTTTGATTACGATGTATAAAAAATAAAGAGCGTGAGAATACTGGTACAAAAGACACAGGGCTTATCAGTGGAATTCCTGCGCTTAACTGGTATAAAATAGCAGTGTTGTTTTGTGCACATGCAATGTCGTAACCACTGCCTCCAAATGTTAAATCTAAAAGCTTGAAAGCATCAACCTTGGCCCATTGCGAGAGATTATTAATTAGGGTGGAGGAGGAGCCCAGTCCCCAGTTTACAGGAAACTCTAAAGTTGAAGTGAAGTTAAAGCCTTGGTTCGTTTTAAAAAGAGTTGGATTTAATAGCTGTAGTGTTTTAAGTACTTGGAGTAACCGAAGTGCAATTTCAGAGTTGTTATTGCAGGATATTTTTAATTTAGTATCAACACTAAATTGAGTTTCAAACCAGGTTTTTCCAGTACTAGAAATACTTTTCCAATGAATTATAGCCCCTGAAATAGACTCCACATTTAAGGTCTGTCCAAATTTTGTAGGCAGCGCGAGCGCTTGCGCGCCATCCAGTACGGCATATTCTGAACTGATTAATAATTTCCCATGGCTATAAAAAGTCTCCATTACGCTCTAAGTTTTTCTATGGCTTCCACGACAGCACTATGGGTGACCGTATTTTTTTTGAAGTGCTCAACAAGTTGCAATTTTTCTTTATCAGTAGCTTCAAATTGATTTAAAATATTGAGAAGGTGCATTTTCATGTGTCCTTGTTGAATTCCTGTAGTGGTAAGCGATTTCAAAGCGGCAAAATTTTGAGCTAATCCAGCGACTGCTACAATCTCCATCAATTCTTTTGCAGACGGATTACCTAATAATTCCAATGCTGTTTTTACTAAGGGGTGTAACCCCGTAAGACCCCCAACAGTTCCTAAGGCTAGAGGGATTTCAATCCAAAACCTAAACATGCCTTTTTCAATAGAGGCATGTGTTAAACTAGAATAACTTCCGGACCGTGCTGCATAGGCATGAACCCCAGCCTCTACAGCTCTAAAGTCATTACCGGTAGCCAATACCACAGAGTCTACTCCATTCATTATGCCTTTGTTGTGGGTAACGGCTCGAAAAGGTTCTACTTCAGCTATTTGTACGGCTTGGATAAATGTGTCAGCAAATTCTCGTCCTGAATACGACTCGTCAGTTACTAAATCTTCTACATTGCAACTTACTTCTGCCCGTACCAAGCAGTCAGGCACGTAGTTTGATAAAATACTCATAACAACATGTATTTCTTTAGAACAGGTCTTAAAAGTACTGGCAATCTGCTCTAGGCAGGAGTTAATGAAGTTGGCGCCCATGGCATCCATAGTCTCAAAGGTTACATGTAGTTGGTAGTAGCCTTTAAGTTGAGCTGTTTTGCTAATCAGTTTGATGTCTAAAATACCGCCGCCACGCGCCTCCATATTTTTAGTTATTGATTTTGTATGTTCAAATAACTGAGGTCTTATAGTTTCAAATAGGGATTCTATTTCAGAAAATTCTCCATGAAACATAAAATGAACTTGACCTACTTTTGTGGTCGAGATTACTTTTGCTTTAAAGCCACCTCTTTGCATCCAAAATTTTGCGGCATTACTAGCAGCAGCTACTACTGAACTCTCTTCAATCGTCATTGGAATAACCTTAATTTTGTTGTTAATCAAAAAATTAGGGGCGATTCCAAAAGGGAGATAGAAATTAGAAATAGTATTTTCTGTAAATTCATCATGTAGTTTCTGAAGAGCTGCGTTCGAATTCCAATAGCGTTCTAAATTTGCTTTGGCACTAGGGTTATCTTGAAAATGATTGCTTATTAGCCAGTCAATTTTTTCTACTTTTGTGAACTTTGAAAATCCAGAAACGGAATTCTGCATGGGTATGTGTTTTAAAAGACAAAGATACTATTCTTCGATTTATTATGGAACTTCAATTATTTTTATTGCGTATTTATCTGTCAATATTCACAGATTTCTCCTATTTTTTTAGTAAACTTGGACTATAATTATTGAATAATTACATTTTTCATGAAAACGCCTTTTATCTTCCTATTTAGTTGCTTATTTCTCTTTACAGCAACATCACAAACGAACTCTTTTTCACTCAATAAAATATGGGATGGCTCTTTCAGAACCCAAGGCCTCACCGCTTTGCATTCTATGAAAAATGGACAGCAATATTCAGTATTAAACTTTGATAGATCTACTGGATCTACGTCTATTGATTTGTATGATTATATAACATTTTCAAAAGTAAAAGTCATAGCTACTTCCAAAACAATGAAGGCCATACCTTATTTTACGAATTATACGTTTAGCGCTAACGAGAGTAAGCTGATTTTGGAAACAAATACGGAATCAATTTTTAGATATTCTGTTCTGGGGAACTATTATGTGTATGATATTTATTTAGAAAAACTTGATTTAATATCCGAGCACAAAATACAGGAACCTACCTTTTCACCCGATGGGACCAAGGTTGCCTATGGCTTGAATAATAACTTATATGTAAAAGATTTGATATCTGGTGACACTAAACAAATTACATTTGATGGTGAAAAAAATAGGATTATCAATGGAATTACCGATTGGGTTTACGAAGAAGAATTTGCTTTTGTGAGAGCTTTTGAGTGGAATGCTTCTAGTGATAGAATAGCATTTATACGTTTTGATGAAACCGAAGTTCCAGAGTTTTCAATGGATGTTTATGGAACAGATTTATATCAAACACAAAATGTATTTAAGTACCCAAAAGCGGGAGAGAAAAATGCGATTGTGTCCCTACATTTTTATGATTTAAATACAGATAAAACAGCAACTGTCCCATTATCAACTTCTTATAACGATTTTTACATCCCCAGAATTAAGTGGACTAATGATGCAAATGTGCTATCAGCGCAATATATGAATAGGCATCAAAATAAGTTAGATCTTTGGTTGATCAATCCAGAAAAAGGAGACGCTAATTTAGTGCTTTCTGAAACAGATGATGCTTATGTAGATGTTACAGACAACCTTACATTTTTAGAAGATAATAGTTTTTTGTGGACCAGCGAAAGAGATGGCTTCAACCACCTGTATCATTACTCAAAAACAGGGCAATTAAAAAAACAAATTACTAAAGGTGCTTGGGAAGTTACTGCCTATTATGGTTATAACGAATCAGAAAATGCTATTTATTATCAGTCTGTTGAAAATGGATCGATTAACCGTGATGTTTATTCAGTCCGATTAAACGGCAAAAGAAAAATGCGTTTATCATCACAGGTAGGTACAAATGATGCTTCTTTTAGTGCAGACTTTACTTATTTTATCAAGACTTTTTCTAGTGCCAATATTCCCACAAAATACACCTTACACGATTCTAAAACTGGACGACTTGTCAGAAATATTAAAGATAATTCAGCACTTAAAAACACTTTATCATCTTACAAATATTCAAATAAAGAATTCAGCACTCTAAATGTTAATGGAAATGATTTGAATATGTGGATGCTTAAACCATCGGATTTTGATGCTACTAAAACCTATCCACTACTAATGTTTCAGTATTCAGGACCAGGTTCCCAAAGCGTGGTTAATAAATGGAATAGTTCACGTGACTACTGGCACCAATACTTAGCTCAACAAGGCTATATTGTGGTATGTGTGGATGGTCGCGGAACAGGTTTTAAAGGCTCAGACTTTAAAAAAGTAACCTATTTAAATCTTGTTAAACACGAAACAGAAGATCAAATTCAGGCAGCTAAACAAATTGGTAGTTTACCCTATATTGATGCCAGTAGGATTGGTATTTGGGGTTGGAGTTTTGGAGGTCACATGAGTACGAATTGTTTGTTAAAAGGAAACGACGTCTTTAAAATGGCTATCGCAGTAGCTCCAGTGACTAGCTGGCGTTTTTATGATACAATTTACACTGAACGTTTCATGCGTACTCCTCAAGAAAACCCGGGAGGTTATGATGACAATTCACCTTTTAATTATCCGGAATTACTAAAAGGCGATTACCTTTTGATACATGGCTCAGGAGATGATAACGTTCATGTTCAACATACGATGCGGATGGTAGAAGCTCTTATCCAAGCCAATAAGCAATTTGAGTGGTCTATTTATCCTGATAAAAATCATGGAATATATGGAGGAAATACAACCATGCATTTATACACTAAAATGACTAATTTTTTACATGAAAAATTAGGAGATAAGCGAATTAATTAATCCAAAAATATAAACTAACACTAAATTTATGTCAACAACAACGACTGCAACTCAAAAAGAATTATTTGGGCATCCAATAGGATTATATGTATTGTTTTTCACTGAGATGTGGGAGCGATTTTCTTACTATGGAATGCGTGCTTTACTAGTTATTTATATGATTGCTGAAGCCTCGCACATAGACGGCCCAGGCTTAGGTTGGTCAAAACTTGAAGCTTATCAACTTTACGGTTGGTACGTCATGTTAGTTTATGTGATTTCCATACCAGGTGGGATTTTAGCTGATAAAGTATTGGGACAGAGAAAAACTGTTATGCTCGGGGCTATTATTTTATGTTTAGGTCATGGGACCTTAGCAATTGAAGCTGAATGGGCCTTTTTCACCGGTTTGAGTTTGATTATTTTAGGAGTTGGGTGTTTAAAGCCTAATATTTCAACCATGGTTGGAGGATTATACAAAGAAGGCGACATCAGAAGAGATAAAGGATTTAGTATCTTCTATATAGGCATAAATTTAGGTTCATTATTAGCTACCTCTATTATTGGAGTAGTAGTCGCAAAATGGGGATGGCATGCTGGTTTTGGTTTAGCAGGAATTGCAATGATATTAGGACTAATGGTATATATTTGGGGACAAAAGTATATTAAGCATGTTGGTAATAAACCGACCGCTGAAGAAAAAAGAAATGATGTTTCTCTAGTTAAAATATTCTCTAACATATTTAATTCTCCAGCTCAACTAGCACTTCTAGTTGTTTTACTTGCTCTGTCTATTTATGCCGGCTTCACGTTTGAAGGTGTTGACCATTGGGGTTATGGTGCATTATTTATCTTTTTATCTTTTGTAGTAGGATTATTAATGATGATTTTTAAAAGTCTAGAAACTCAAATATTAAAAGATCGTTTCTTGGTCTTATTACTTTCATTCTTATTGGTAATTGTGTTTTGGGGTGCTTTTGAGCAAGCTGGAGGGCTTATGAGTGTTTATACAGAAACAAAAACAGATAGAATGCTATTTGGATATCTAATACCAACTCCTATGTTTCAGGGGTTAAATGCTGGATTTATTATTTTGCTTGCAGTATGGGTCGCCAATATTTGGGCCAAACGCAAGCTTAAAAATAAAGAAGCCTCATCGTTGTTCAAAATGGCTACAGGAACTATTATTATGGGTTTAGGCTTTGTGTTTATGATTTTAGCCGTCAGAGAATATGATGCTAACGGCAGTTCAGGAATGCAGTGGTTAGTTTTAGCATATTTGTTCCATACCATTGGTGAATTATGTTCTTCTCCTGTGTCTTTGTCGTTTGTTACAAAATTAGCCCCCGTTAAATATGCTTCTCTTATGATGGGATTATATTTTGCAGCAACGGGACTTGGTGGGAAAGTTGCTGGTATATTAGGTGAGAAATCAGAACATTTTGGAGAGTATACTATTTTTTCTGGAATTGTAATTTTCACCGTGATCTTCGGTTTATTAGTGATTGCATTACTTAAACCTTTAAAACGTTTAACTCATAATGTCGAAGAAAACGAACGTATATTAGAGTAAAATTAAAACTGATTTAAGACAAATAATAAATTGATTGACTATGACAACTGCTATTGAAAATATGTTTAAAGATAAAGTATTAGGGCATCCAGCCGGACTTTTTGTGTTATTTTTCACTGAAATGTGGGAGCGATTTTCCTACTATGGAATGCGTGCTTTACTGGTTATGTTTTTTACCGCCTCACTCTTAGACGGCGGTTGGGGTTGGCCAAGAGAACATGCTTATGCTATTTTTGGAACTTACACCTCACTAGTCTATTTATCTACATTATTAGGAGGTTACTTTGCAGATAAAAAAATTGGATACCGATACGCGGTGGTTATTGGCGCCTTACTTATGACATTGGGTCATGGAGCGATGGCTGTAGAAACCCCTTTTTTCATTTATTTAGGACTTACTTTACTGGTTTTTGGAAGTGGATTCTTTAAGCCAAATATGACGTCTATTATTTCTGAAATGTACAAAGGAAAAGATGAGAAAAAAGATGGTGCTTATACTATTTTTTATATGGGAGTTAATGCAGGAGCATTTTTAGGTATTCTTCTTTGTGGTTACCTCGGAGAACAAGTAGGTTGGCGTTGGGGCTTTGGATTAGCGGGAATTTTTATGCTGTTTGGATTACTTCAGTTTTGGTTTGCTCAAAATATCTTTGGAGATATTGGAACCAAGCCAGTTAAAGTAGATTCTAATGCTGTAGAATTAAGCCCTGACGAGCCTAAATTAAATCCATTTACATCACTTCAGTTAGGATTGATAGCTATAGCAGGTATTCTAGGAATCTCATGGATTTTTAATGACCCTATTTCTAAAATATCAGAAGGGGCTTATAATTTATTTGATTTTAATATGTTTGGAATGGAAGGTTCTAATGTAGCCATTCTAACTGCCTTAGGTCTATTTGTACTATTGCTAGTCATTCGAATACCCAAATATGATAGAATCACTCGTGATCGTATGTTAGCGGTTATGTTCTTCGCTTTTATCACGATTTTCTTTTGGGCTATTTTCGAACAGTCTCCAAGCTCATTAACTATTTTTGCACGCGATTATACCCAACGTGTTCTTGAAGGGAATTCGGCCTTTATATTTAAAATAGTAAACACCCTTATGACGATTATTCCACTCGGAATTATCACCTGGGTCTTATGGTTATTGTTTAAGAAAACATTTTCTAAATACGCACTTTCCAATATTTTTTTAGCGATTAGTTTTATAATTATCTGGGCGATAGCAATTTGGATGTTATCTATAGAATTTGGAAAAGAGATTGCTGAAGTGCCAGCTTCTTGGTTTGGAGTTTTAAACTCCTTGTTTATCATTGCGTTTGCGCCGTTATTTTCTAAGTGGTGGGAGAGTAAATATAATCCCAATGCTAATATGAAATACGCTATTGGTATGGTTTTATTAGGAATTGGAATGGCCTGTGTCGCTATAGGAGCTTCATCTATTGAGCCAGGTGCTAAGACAGCTTCTGTTAGTATGATTTGGCTAATACTAGTGTATTTTTTCCACACCATGGGGGAGCTTTGTATTTCACCTGTGGCCTTATCTTATGTAAGTAAGTTAGTTCCTGGAAGAATGATTGCTATGATGTTTGGAATTTGGTATTTAGCAGTAGCCATTGGAATGAAATTGGCGGGTGTTTTTGGTGAAGCATCCGAGGGGATTGCTAAAGAGCAAGGTCTAAGTTATTTCTTTTGGATATTAACAGCCGTAGCGGTAGGTTTAGGAGTTATATCTGCATTGTTATATCCAGTGATCAAGAAATTAATGCATGGAGTTCGTTAATCAGGCACACTAATTGTGATGAATATAAATAAATTAGTTATGAAGTTATATTTTTTATCTACTCTAATACTTCTAAGCTCTATTTCTGTAGTGGCCCAATCCATTAATTGGGTGACGATGAACGAGGCTTTAGAACTACAGAAAAATGCCCCCAAGAAAATCATGATAGATATGTATACATCTTGGTGTGGGCCTTGTAAAATGTTAGATAAAAATACCTTTACGAATAAGGATTTAATTTCGTTTGTAAACACTCATTATTATGCTGTTAAATTTAATGCCGAAGGAAATGAAACTGTCAATTACAAAGAGCAAAAATTCGCCAATCCAAACTATAACCCGGCTAAAGCTAAACGCAGAAATAGCTCTCACCAGTTTTCTCAGTATTTAGGAATCAGAGCCTATCCAACAATTGTGTTTTTAGGCTTAGAGGCTGAGTTAATTGCCCCGATTCCAGGTTATCAAACTGCTCAAAAGCTGGAAATATACCTACAATTATTTAAAGATGAAAGCTACAAGAAAATGAATAGTCAAGAGGCTTTTAACAACTATTATAAGTCCTTTGAACCTTCGTTCGCTCAATAACTAATAATTGACCTTGTTGTGATTGTGTTTATCGTATACTTTTAAAGTATCTGATAGTTATCACATTGATTGTGTAAGTGGGTATAGATCTGTAATTGAAGTATCAATATTTATATCAAAAGGTCTTAATGTTGTTATGGATGCACCTATTATTTTTGGTGAGACACTAAAAATTGATTTTAATTAAAATTACTATAATTTAGAATTATTTTATTCTAATTAAACGCTTCTAGTTTATAGAATTATAGATTAATTCTGCCACTTTCTGACTAGCCCCTTGTCCTCCTAGTTTCGTTTCTAACTCATGGTAATCTACAAATTGCTCTTCACGTTTTTGAACGTCTAAAATAATATTTAGTTCTTTTGTAAGGCGTTTTGTGTTAAACGCTCCTTGAATTAGTTCAGTAACTACTTTTTTGTCAAGAATTAAATTAACCAATGAAATATACTTTAGATTTACTAAACGTTTACCAATTTCATATGAAATCCAACTAGTCTTGTAGCATACTATTTCTGGGACTTTAAATAATGCAGTTTCTAATGTAGCAGTACCAGAGGTTACTATTGCTGCATGAGATACACTTAACAAGTCATAAGTGCAGTTTTCAACAAAGTAAACATTTTTATTTTTGATAAATGAGCTGTAAAATAAGGGGTCTTGACTTGGAGCGCCAGCGATTACAAACTGATACTTTGAAAAAGTCTTTACAATGCTTAGCATTACAGAAAGCATTTTGTTAATTTCTTGTTTTCGACTTCCTGGAAGTAGTGCAATAATTGGTTTTTCGTTGAGCCCGTGGTTCTTTTTAAATGTAATTTGGTCTATTGGATTTCGGTTGGCAATAGCATCAATTAAAGGATGCCCAACAAATTCGACCGGCATGCTGTGTTTATCCTCGTAAAAGTTTTTCTCAAAAGGGAGAATAACATACATTTTATCGACATCACGCTTAATAGCAGCGATGCGACTCTCTTTCCAAGCCCAAATTTGTGGTGATATATAGTAATGGGTTTTAAAGCCTTCTTTTTTTGCCCATTTTGCGACTCTTAAATTAAATCCAGGGTAGTCAATAAAAATCAAACAGTCGGGCTGATAGCTTTTAATATCTGCTTTGCAGAAAGATAGATTTTTAAGTATAGTTGTTAGGTTTAAAATTACTTCAAAAAAGCCCATAAAAGCTAATTCTTTGTAATGTTTTACTAGTTTACCATCGACATTTTGCATCAGATCGCCTCCCCAAAACCTAAATTCTGCTTTAGAATCTGTTTTCTTTAGGGCTTTCATCATATTTGCAGCATGCAAATCTCCTGAAGCTTCTCCAGCAATAATGTAATACTTCATTTATAGTTTAGTTATAAAGGTTCCCACAGCAATCAAAATAGTAGCAGCTAAAATTCCGCCTGCATGACCATCTTTTTTTTTGCTAATAAAATAGAAAAAACAGATTAAGTTTAGTATTGCGCCTAAACTAATTAATTTACCTATAAAATTTTCCGATATAGCGGCCTCTAAAATAGCTGTTATTCCTCCAGAACGTCCAGATATCTTTGCCGTCAATAAGCTCACAACAAATAAGCCTACTGTATTTGAAATAAGCCCTATAATGACTCCGGTTATGATTGATTTTTTATCCATTGAAAGTCCAGTTATTTAATTCTTTTATGTAGTGGTGAGCTGTTAAGTCATATTGTACTGGGACGACGGATATATAGCCATTTTCAAGCGCCCATTCATCAGTGTCCTCCCCTTTATCTAAGTTTTTAAATTCCCCAGTTAGCCAATAGTAGTCTCTTCCTATCGGGGTTTGACGTTTGTCAAATTTTTCAACCCAATTTGCATTGGCTTGACGACAGACGCGAATGCCCTTAATATCGTTTTTTAATAGTTTTGGAAAATTAACATTCAGAATAATCCCTTTTTGTAATCCTTGGGTCAACACTTGATTCGTAATAGTTTTAATAAATGATTCTATTTGACTAAAATCAGCTTCCCAGTTATAGTCTAAGAGCGAAAAACCAATAGACGGAATTCCTTCCATCCCTGCTTCAATAGCTGCGCTCATAGTTCCTGAGTAAACAACATTAATAGAAGAGTTTGACCCGTGATTAACGCCAGAAACACAAAGATCTGGTCTGCGATCTAAAAGTTCATGAACTGCGATTTTCACACAATCAGCAGGGGTTCCTGAAGTGCTGTATTCTGTTTGTAGACCATTGTCAATTTGCTCTTTTTTACAATAAAGTGTATCATTAATAGTAATGGCATGTCCCATTGCACTTTGTGGACTGTCTGGAGCAACGACAATTACATCTCCAATAGTGTTCATGACTTTGATTAGTGTTCGCAGCCCAGGAGCTGTAATCCCATCGTCATTAGTCACCAAAATTAAAGGTCTTTTTGTCATTACTTAGTAGTTAGAGTTGTTACAAAAGTACATAAATTGTTGCTCATTTGAAGATTAAGCCGGCTTTAACAAAAAATTATTACCGTTAGATTACTTTGGCATTATTTTTTCTTTTACTTTAGGATATTATTTATTTAGCCAAAAACACACTTCATTTCATGAAACGAAATATCAATATTTTTTTAGTGTCACTTCTAATTGCTTTTGCGTCTTGTAGTTTTACCTCCAAGTCCTTTGATGATGATCCAGACAAGGATAAGTTGTTAATGCAATTAATTACTTACTTACTTGAACAAGGTCATTTTGAGCCTAAAGTCATAAATGATGAGTTGTCTGTGGGTGTGTATACTAGTTTTTTAGACCAAATTGATCCTTTTAAAAATTATTTCATACAGTCAGATATCAATGAGTTTGAACAATTCAAAACAGAGTTGGATGATCAGATTTTGGCCCACGATGTAAGTTTCTTTAACTTAGTATACGATCGTTTTTTAGTTCGTTTTGAAGATTCAAAAAACAGGTATTCTAAGGTTTTAGAACTTCCTTTTGATTTTAACTTAGAAGAAGAGTTTTCAACAGATTATGAAAACAGTCCCTACGTAAAAACTAAATCACAAATGTTTAACAGGTGGCGTAAACAATTAAAGTTTTATACAATTTCAAATTACCATGATTTAATTATGGCTGAAAATAAACTTAAAGAATCAGATGAAAATTATACTTCTAAGCCGCTTTTAGAAATTGAAAGTGAAGCGAGAGCCTCTATTTTAAAAACAATGTCAGAGAACTTCTCCGTTTTAGAAGATATCAGACGACAAGACTGGTTATCAGTTTATATAAATGCTATTGCTGAAGAGTTTGATCCACATACTTTTTATTTTGCTCCTAGTGACAAAGACAGATTTGATGCGCAAATGGCCGGTAAATACGAAGGTATTGGTGCGCGTCTTCAAAAGCGAATGGACGAGATTACAATCACAGAGCTTATTTCTGGAGGTTCTGCTTGGCGCCAAGATAAATTAGAAGTTGGAGATGCTATTATGAAAGTCAGACAAGAAGATGAAGAAGAGGCCGTCAATGTAGTCGGGATGCGATTGGATGATGCTGTAAAACTGATTAAAGGTCCCAAAGGATCTAATGTAATTCTAACACTTAAAAAAGTAGATGGTACTATTGAAGATTTAAGCATCCCAAGAGATGAAATTTTGCTCGAAGAAACCTATGCAAAGTCTACTAAAGTGGTTAAAGATGGGGTCACATTTGGAGTCATTAATCTACCTAAATTTTACATAGATTTTCAGGACTACAACAGCAGAAATGCAGCTACAGATGTTAAAAAAGAAATAGAACTTCTAAAAACAGAAGGTATGGAAGGTTTAGTTTTAGACTTAAGAAATAATGGTGGAGGTTCTCTCAAAACAGTTGTTGATATTGGAGGGTTGTTTATTGATAAAGGCCCAATAGTTCAAGTCCGCTCTACTGGTGATGATAAAGAAGTTCTAGAAGATAAACAACGAGGTATTGAATGGGATGGACCACTTGTTATTTTGGTAAATGAATTGTCGGCCTCTGCATCGGAAATCTTAGCTGCAGCGATGCAAGATTATAAACGCGCCATTGTTATAGGTAGTAAACAAACATATGGAAAAGGTACAGTTCAAAACATTGTAGATTTAAACCGGATGATCAAAGCAAATACAAATGGAGATATGGGTGCGTTTAAATTTACTACTCAGAAATACTATCGTATTAACGGGGGGTCTACCCAACTAGAAGGTGTTAAAAGCGATGTAGTAGTGCCAGGTCGTTTTAGTTATATCGAGATGGGGGAAAGAGAGCAAGACAATCCATTAGAATGGGATGAAATTGAACCTGCAAATTATACGGTTTGGCAAAACTCTTTTAATTATGAAACTATAATTGAAAATAGCAAGAGCCGATTAAATTCAAGTTTAGAAATAAAGCTTATTGATGAGAACGCCCGTTGGATTAAAACCATCAGAGATAATGACGTTTATCAACTTAATTTTGATAAATATTCTCAAAATATTGATTTAAATGAGTTGGAATCCAAGCGTTTTGAGGATTTGTCTGACTACCAGTCAGATCTAACTTTTGAGCCGTTGTTATATGAGTTACCAATTATGGAACAAGATTCTGTTTTTAAAATTAATAGAAATCGTTGGCATGAAAACCTTGCTAAGGATATCTATATGGAAGAAGCTCTGAATGTTTTAAATGATTTAAAAAATTCTTACAGTACAAATAATACAGCACAGCTTAAAGATTAATTAGTTATGCATAAACAAGGACTAACGAGTTTAGCACTTCAGAAATTCAAAAAAAGTTTCTGGGGTGTGTTTAGTTTTTGGTTTATTGTATTTATGGCGTTTATCTCAGTTTTCGCTTACGTTTTAGCACCTGATTCTTCCCAGTATGCAAATCAAATGCATTTGTCAATTCATTCCAAGTCCCCCGGCTTTTCAGTTAAAATGCTAACTATTCCTAATCCAATAAACGAGGATCAGCACTTATTTAATCGTTTGTTTTTGGGCGATTTAAACCCAGCTATAGAAATCCCAGTATCCACTCATCGTTTCGACTCTAATCATGTTTATTATACAGAGTATGGTTCAGAAGGTCTTAAAGGATTACAAAAGTCTATTAAATTCTCTTTAGATCCCACAAGCTCATTACAGCCTTTTATAACACAAAGAACATTTTACTTTGGAACCGATAAGTACGGTCGAGATCTTTTAAGTCGAATTTTAGTAGGGGCAAGAATTTCATTTTCAATTGGTTTTGTAGCGGTTTTTATATCCCTCTTAATCGGACTCTTCTTGGGGAGTATTGCAGGTTATTTTGGAGGAAAGTGGGATACTCTTATTATGTGGGTAATTAATGTGACATGGTCCATTCCTACCTTGCTGTTGGTAATTGCAATTACACTGGCTTTAGGAAAAGGTTTTTGGCAGGTATTTATAGCTGTTGGACTCACAATGTGGGTAGAGGTTGCAAGAATTGTAAGAGGGCAGGTGATGAGCGTTAAAGAATTACAGTACGTGACTGCTGCACGCGCATTAGGATTTACAGATTTTAGAATTATTGTAAAACATATTTTACCAAATATTTTAGCTCCGGTTATTGTTATTTCAGCCGCTAATTTTGCTGCGGCTATTCTCATTGAAAGTGGACTTAGTTTTTTAGGAATTGGTGCACAGCCTCCAATGTCGAGTTGGGGTGCTATGATTAAGGATCATTATAATTATATTATTTTAGGAAAACCCTATTTGGCACTCATCCCTGGGCTCTGTATCATGAGCTTAGTAATGGCTTTCATGCTCATAGGGAATACTTTGAGAGACGCTTTAGATGTTAAGGCTTAGCCTTTATTTCTGGAGGGTAATTTTCCAAGATAGAAGTCACAAAAGAATGTATTAATTCTTCTTTTTTGTTGACACTGGCAGTCAGAGATCCTTTTCCAACACCCTGCCAAATAAGTTCTTTATTGTTAGTTTCTATAATGTCAATAAACAAAGTACCTTGTTGAGAGTTTGAAACATTTACTTGTGATCCCATAAAAGGACCCCATCCATATCCCATTCCCCCAAAATAATTAAAACGATTATTATTATAAATATTCACTTGCTGTCTTTCTTTAGTGAAAAAGTTAATAATTAAATCTGGAGTTTCGGACATAGTAAACCCTTTTTCAATAAGCACAGTCTCAATAGATCTTAAGATTCTGCGTTTGTCCAAATCGTTAATTTTAGCACGGTCGATTCCTTCTTTTAAAAACCCAAAAGTCTTGAAAGATTTAAACTGAGCTGATTTGTCATAATCAACTGCAACTCTTACTGATTGACAAGAAGTTAAAAATAATACAAATGCTAATAAATAAGTAATCTTGTTTTTCATATAAATTTATTTAAAGGTTATTTAAAAGAGTATCATCAACAGAGTTAGGTATAGTTACTCTTAACATTGGTTCCGATTCCATTGCCCGTTTAATTGCAAATGTTGCTTCTTTATTTCGTGCCCAATTTCGTCTTGCAATTCCATTGTTGACATCCCAAAATAACATAGACTTTATTCGTCTCTCTGATTCCTCACTACCATCAAGAACCATACCAAAGCCCCCATTTATGACCTCACCCCAGCCTACACCACCACCATTATGGATACTTACCCATGTAGCCCCTCTAAAGCTATCTCCTATCACATTTTGAATGGCCATATCAGCTGTAAATTGTGAACCATCATAAATATTACTAGTTTCTCTGTAGGGAGAGTCAGTCCCAGAAACATCATGATGATCACGTCCTAATATCACAGTTCCAATATCGTTATTGCCAATCGCAGTATTAAAGGCTTCTGCAATTTTCATACGTCCTTCTGCATCTGCATATAAAATTCTTGCTTGTGAACCCACAACTAATTTATGTTCTTGCGCACCTTTTATCCATTTGATATTATCTGTCATCTGCTGCTGAATTTCTTCAGGGGCTTCTTTTTTTAAATCCTCGAGAACTTCACAGGCAATCGCATCTGTTTTTGCGAGGTCTTCAATGGAACCAGAAGCACAGACCCATCTAAAGGGACCAAACCCATAATCAAAACACATAGGTCCCATAATATCCTGAACATAACTAGGGTATTTAAAATCCACACCATTTTCAGCCATAATATCAGCACCTGCTCTAGAGGCTTCTAATAAAAACGCATTTCCATAGTCAAAAAAATAAGTACCTTTATCCGTATGTTTTTGAACAATTTCTGCATGTTTTCTTAAAGATTCTTTTACTTTTTCTTTAAATAGTCCGGGGTCTGAGACCATCAGTTCATTGGCTTCTTGATAATCCAATCCAACAGGATAGTAGCCCCCTGCCCATGGATTGTGAAGAGATGTTTGGTCACTTCCCAAGTCGACATGGATATTCGAAGTGTAAAAGGCCTCCCATACGTCTATAACATTTCCTAAGTAAGCAAGCGATTTAATTTCTTTATTTTTCTGCGCTTTCTGGACGCGTTCAACCAACGAATTTATATCAGTAAAAACTTCATCTACCCAACCTTGAGAATGTCTTGTGTAGAGGGCTTTTTCGTTAATTTCTGCACAAACAGTAATACAGCCGGCTATATTTCCAGCTTTAGGTTGGGCACCACTCATTCCTCCTAGTCCAGCGGTTAAAAAAATATTTCCAAGAGGCGGTTTTTTTATTTTTCTAAAAGCATTTAGGATTGTGATTGTAGTTCCGTGGACAATCCCTTGCGGGCCAATATACATATAGCTACCTGCAGTCATTTGTCCATATTGCGTGACTCCCAGTGCATTAAATCGCTCCCAGTCGTCTGGTTTTGAGTAGTTTGGGATCATCATACCGTTAGTAACGACCACTCTTGGAGCTTCTCTGTGAGATGGAAATAGACCCATTGGGTGGCCCGAATACATGACTAGGGTTTGTGTATCTGTCATTTGTGCTAAATACTGCATTGTTAAACGGTATTGTGCCCAATTGGAAAAAACACTCCCATTACCTCCATAAGTAATTAACTCATGAGGATGTTGTGCAATGGCATCATCTAAGTTGTTCTGAATCATTAACATAATGGCAGCCGCTTGTTTACTTTTGGCAGGATAAGAATCAATAGAACGTGCAATTATTTTATGAGTTGGGCGGTACCGATACATGTAAATTCGCCCATAAGTATCCAGTTCCTGTTTAAATTCTTTTATGAGAACTGGGTGGTGTTTTTTGTCAAAATACCGCAACGCATTGATTAGCGCGAGTTTAGTTTCTTCTTTGTTTAAAATTGCTTTTCTTTTAGGCGCATGATTATAAGTGCCATCATAGGGTTGGTTTTTAGGTAGGGTCTTAGGGATTCCTTCTAAAATTTCCTCTTCAAATGTAATATCTGTTGTGTTCAATTTGTTTGTTTTTGTGTATTTGTACGGGAGTTATAGCCATACGGACAATGTTTGCAACCACTCTCACAACAATACCCCCGCTTTAGGTGGTATTGCTCAGTAAAGCAACGGTAGCCATCTGGAGTTAAATAGTAATCGCCATCTTCTATAGGGATGTGTTTTTTCATGCTCAACAAATATAATATAATATTTATATAAATAGATTTTTAACAGTTTTCCCTTAAAGCAATCCTTTGAGGGTAAAATCATTAAAGTATTTAGTATTTTTACACTATACTATTTGGTAATGCTCAGAATTAAAACAACAGAAAATATTCGTCTAAACTTTCAGGTCTCTATCAAGCCTGAATATCTGATTCACCCTACAGTATCGGGAAATAAGTTTAGGAAGCTAAAATATAATTTAGAGAAAGTGCAGTTGGAAAACTATAAAGGGATTCTGACTTTTGGAGGGGCCTTTTCTAACCATATAGCAGCGACAGCTTCAGCTGGTCAAGAATTGAATATTCCTACAGTTGGGATCATAAGAGGAGAGGAACTCGTTACTCAAATTGAAAGTAATCCGACGCTTAGGTATGCAAAATCTTGTGGAATGCATTTAGAGTTTGTATCCAGATCATCCTACAATAAGAAAACAGATCCAGCCTATTTGCTACAATTGTTAGAAACCTTTAAAGATTACTATATCCTCCCTGAAGGAGGAACCAATGCACTAGCCATCAAGGGGTGCGAAGAGATTCTTACAGTAAAAGATCAATCTTTTGATATTATCTGCTGTGCAGTAGGGACTGGAGGAACCATAGCAGGTGTTATTAACGGAAGTTTGTTAACTCAAAAAATTATTGGATTTCCAGCCTTAAAAGGCGAATTTTTAAAGGAAGATATTTGTAAATTTGCGACACAGTCTAATTGGGAACTTTGGGGAGACTATCATTTTGGAGGCTACGCAAAAGTAGATTCTAAATTAATTAAGTTTATGAATGATTTTAAGTTGATTTATAACATTCCATTAGACCCTGTTTATACAGCTAAAATGATGTATGGTATATTTGAAGGTATTCGTTCTGGAGAAATACCTCAAACAGCCAAGGTTTTGGCAATTCATACTGGGGGCTTACAAGGGATTGAAGGCATGAATTTAAGGTTGAAGGAAAAAAAACTTGAAGAAATAATATAGATATGAATCGAATTATTGTTTTAATTTTTGTGGGATTTTTAATCTCAAGTTGTGGAGCGAGACGTCAATCAAATCCCCGTGAATCGAAATCAAAGACAGTCGTAGTAACTCCTTTAGAATCTGACAAAGAAATTAAGACACCTGTTATAAGCACTCCTTTAGAGTACATTTCTTATTTTAAAACGGTGGCTATAAATGAAATGCATCTTTATGGCATCCCAGCGAGCATAACATTAGCCCAAGGGATTTTGGAGTCAGGTTCTGGAAAAGGGCGTTTAGCACGCCAGGCAAATAATCATTTTGGAATTAAATGTCATACATGGAATGGAGATAGAATTTATCATGATGATGATGAAGCGCAAGAGTGTTTTAGGAAATATAAAGACCCTAATACTTCTTACAGAGATCATTCTGAATTTTTAGCAAATAGAAAACGATATTCAGGTTTGTTTAAATTGAAAATCACTGATTACAAAGGCTGGGCTAAAGGCCTTCGCAAGGCGGGCTATGCAACAGATCCTAAATATCCTAAAAAACTTATTAGTCTAATTGAGCGTTACGAGCTTCACAAGTTTGATAAGAATTTTAAAAACAAACATTCAAAAAAGAAGCGGTCTTCTGAAAAAAAAATTAAAAGTCATGTGGTGAAAAAAGGAGATACATTATATTCTATTTCTAAATTATACAACACCACAGTTGATGAGATTAAAAAACAAAATAAACTAAACTCAACTGAATTGTTAATTGGCCAACAACTCAAAATTTCCACAAACTAATTTTATGAAATACCAACGCAGTAGTCAACTATTTAAAGCCGCTTCGGAAGTTATTCCCGGTGGGGTTAATTCTCCTGTACGCGCTTTCAAATCCGTCGGGGGAACACCTGTTTTTGTTGATAAAGCAAAGGGCGCCTACTTATATGATGCCGATGGCAATCGACTCATAGATTATATTAATTCGTGGGGTCCGATGATTTTAGGTCATGCTTTCCCACCAGTGATAGATGCTGTGGTTGAAAAAGCTAAACTAGGTACTTCTTTTGGAATGCCCACAGAAATTGAAACGCAAATTGCTGAACTTGCAGTCTCAATGGTTCCTAATGTCGATCAAATTCGTTTTGTGAATTCTGGTACAGAAGCCTGTATGAGTGCTGTTCGTTTGGCTAGAGGATTTTCTGGGAAGGAAAAAATTATAAAATTTGCAGGCTGTTACCATGGACATTCAGATTCATTTTTAATTCAAGCAGGAAGTGGTGCGGTTACCTTTGGAAGCCCAAACAGCCCTGGAGTTACCAAAGGAACAGCCAAAGACACGTTATTAGCTACCTATAATGATTTAGAGTCTGTTACTAGAATTTTTGAAGCAAATCCCTCAGACATTGCATGTGTAATTGTAGAGCCAGTAGCTGGGAATATGGGCTGTATTCCGCCACATCCAGGATTTCTCAAAGGGCTTCGCGATTTATGTGATGCCAATCAATCAATTTTAGTTTTTGACGAGGTTATGACAGGCTTTCGCTTGGCTAAGGGTGGTGTTCAGGAATTATATGGCATTGAAGCCGACATTGTCTGTTTTGGAAAAGTAATTGGTGGTGGATTGCCTGTTGGAGCTTTTGCAGCACGACACGAAATTATGGCATACTTAGCCCCTATCGGGCCTGTTTATCAAGCTGGAACTTTGAGCGGGAACCCATTGGCTATGGCAGCGGGGTATACGATGCTAAAAGCATTGAATACCGATATTGAAGTGTTTGATCGCTTGTCAAAGAAAACAGCGTACTTACATAAAGGTATTTCAAAAGCTTTATCAGATTATCAAATTTCACACACAATTAATAGAGTCGGCTCTATGATTTCAGTGCATTTTTCTAAGAGACCAGTAGTGGATTTTGAAACAGCTGCAGAAGCTAATAATGAGCGTTTTAAAAGCTTTTTTCATGGTTTGCTAAACGAAGGGATTTATATTGCTCCGAGTGCATTTGAATCGTGGTTTATTACAGACGCCTTAACATACCAAGACTTGGATGAAACAATCGCAGCTGTTGCAAAAGTTGCCAAAACATTATAGGGGTTTAAGGACAAGCTTTCTAAGACCAACAAATAATACTATAAGCGCTGAGTAAACAATAAAAAACGGAATCACATAATCTTGTAGTTTTAAGGCCAGCATAAGAGCCATAAACAGCAGCTGAAATCCAAGACCATACATAGAGACTAAAGTCATAAACCATTTTGGGAATGGAGGACTGTCACTTGCGTTTTTGTCCATGTGATACATGATTTTGTCAAAAGTTATATACAAGATGTCATAGATTTTATAAAAGAGGTTCACTGTGGTTTGACTTTCTCCTTTAAGGGCTTTTGGTGCGGCATCTTCAAAGATTCTACTGGTCGAATCTCCTTGTACAGCGTTTCTTAAAATCACATAGTAATAATTATAGACGGTTCCTTGAAGTTGAATTCCGAAAAAGGCGATTAACATATAGGTTATTGAAATATCAGTAATGTGCCAAAAGGCAAGGAGAAAACAAAAATTAAGTATAATATCAGCTATAGAATCATAATAACGCCCCGTGTATGAAGGGGTGTTTTTAAGCCTTGATAATTCCCCATCTGCAGCATCTAAAACTGATTTTAATATGATAAAAAAAGCAGCTGTTTTATAATAGCCGTTTATCATACATGCAATAGCAATAAGTCCTGCAAAAATAAATAGGGTGGTTACGTGAATAGGAGTAAATTGGGTATGCTTAAGCTGGTTAGCAATCCAATTACCACCAGATCTTCCATAATCAGACAAGTCTAAAAACTGATATTCTTTTGGGAGTTTTGCCATGCCTATACTGTGAAAATTGGTTAGTAGTTTAAGCCATCAAAGGTACAATCATTTTCTGAACTTTTAGTTGCTTTAAAATTGAGAGAAATCAATATTGCTCTTAATAGTCACCTAAAAGTTGATTTCTTTTTTTGGATTCCTTTATGCGCTATCGCCACCGTGGAATTATACTACTTGAAAACATACTTACTCAAAACAAAGTGATCGTGAAAATGTTGTGAAATAATTGTTAAACTATTTGGAGTTAATAGTATTACTATTATATTTGTAATCAATAATGGAAAACTTGCCTTTACATATAATTATTAATCCTGATCTTTACACAAAGAATCCAGAATCCTCTGTGCTAGGTCAAAAAATTGTATCGAAAAGTATAGAAATGATTAATGCGTTAGGTTTTGAAGATTTCACATTCAAGAAACTAGGGCTCGAAATTGGGTCTAATGAAAGTTCGGTCTATCGTTATTTTGAGAGCAAGCATGCGTTGTTAGTCTATTTGATTAATTGGTATTGGAGCTGGATTGAATATAAATTAGTTTTTTCTAACTTAAATGTACCTTCACCCGATGAACGCCTTACGCATGCTATTTTAATATTAACAGCCGAGATTAACGAAGACCATTCGTTTTCATATATTAATGAGGTGCTATTGAACAAAATCATTGTATCAGAGTCGTCAAAAGCCTATCATACTAAAGCTATAGATGCTGAAAATGAAAAAGGTTACTACAAAACATATAAGCGCGTGGTGCAGCGCATTAGTGATCTTGTTTTAGAAATTAATCCTAAATATGAGTTTCCTCACATGTTAATTTCTACAGTTATTGAAGGTGCTCACCATCAACGTTATTTTTCAAAACATCTCCCGTCTTTAACAGATTTTGAAGAAGGCAAAAATAATATCGTTCGTTTTTATACTAATTTAGTTTTTAATGCCCTCGCCAAAAAATGAAAAATAGCTTTCACATTCTTGCTTTAGGATTTAGATCACTAATTTTTGTATTATTGTTTGGGTCTATTATTTTACAGCCTGTTTTAGAATCAATTTCAGTGATGGATCCCCAAGCTTTTTCTTGGCTTGATCATGATTCTGAAAATGAGAATAATGAAAATGAAAGTAAAGAAGTCGAAGACTCTAAAGAAAAAAAAGTTGAATTAAGACTAACAACGATAGATTTCAGTTCTAGTCCTTTTAGTCATACAGTTTCTAATTATCGTTTATGTTTTCTAAAAAATAATGTTACGATTGATTTACATGACCCCCCTCCTGAAGTAGGCTAAATCATTTCCTAGCTTTGTTTTGAAGCGACTTCTAATTTAAACTAAGTGTCGTTCAGATCATCCAAAATTATTTTAAATACAAATCAACAATGCCAGTCTTATTTTTAGACGGCACACAATTATTATTATATAATGAATAGTTCAAATCCATTTAAAAATTTAAAATCAGACTTACCATCTAGTATCGTAGTATTCTTTGTTGCACTTCCTCTTTGTCTTGGCATCGCATTAGCGAGTGGTGCACCACTCTTTTCAGGTTTAATAGCTGGAATCGTAGGGGGTATTGTCGTAGGGTCCATTAGTGGATCAAGTGTCGGGGTCAGTGGGCCTGCAGCGGGCTTAGCAGCCATCGTTTTAACAGCTATTGGAACTCTCGGTAGTTTTGAGAACTTTTTATTAGCGGTTGTCCTTGGAGGAGTTATTCAGTTCCTCTTTGGGATTCTTAGAGCTGGGGTGATCGGTTACTATTTTCCTTCGTCCGTGATCAAAGGAATGTTAACTGGGATTGGAATTATTATCATTCTTAAACAGATTCCTCATTTTTTCGGATATAATTCAAATCCTGAAGGAAATTTTGCATTTTTTAAGGTTGGAGGTGAAAACACCTTCTCAGAAATATTAAATACCGTTAACTTAATTAGTCCTGGTGCTACTATTGTAGCTTTTTTAGCTTTGACAATCTTATTATTGTGGAGTGAAGTGCTTTCCAAAAAAGGAAAAATATTTCAGTTGATTCAGGGGCCTTTAGTCGCTGTTGTTCTAGGAATCATCTATTTTATATGTACTAAGGGTAGCACTCAATGGGGTGTGTCACCTAACTTATTAGTAAGTGTACCAGTTCCCGAGGATACAGCCTCATTCTTAGCCCAGTTTCGTTTTCCTAATTTTGAAGCTATTTCAAATCCACAGGTTTGGATCACCGCTTTCACAATCGCTTTAGTGGCTAGTTTAGAGACATTGTTGTGTGTGGAAGCAACGGATAAAATAGACCCTTTAAAGCGTGTAACTCCAACTAATAAGGAGTTGTTGGCACAAGGTATTGGTAATATATTTTCAGGCCTTATAGGGGGACTTCCTGTGACTCAAGTTATTGTGCGGAGTTCTGCAAATATACAATCGGGAGGAAAAACAAAAATGTCGGCTATAATTCATGGTTTTTTATTATTAATTTCTGTAATTTTAATTCCAAATTTATTAAATAAAATTCCGCTATCTGTTTTAGCATCTGTGTTGTTTATTGTCGGATACAAACTAGCTAAACCGGCACTTTTTATTGAAATGTATCGATTGGGTTGGAAGCAGTTTACTCCTTTTGTAGTTACTGTTCTAGGAATTGTTTTTACCGATTTATTGATCGGAATTGCATTAGGCCTTTCCGTTGGAGTAGTGGTGATTTTGATCAAAAGTTTTCAGAATTCACATTTTCTACATATTGAAGATCATAGTAATGGAGTACACAAAATAAAAATGACTTTAGCTGAGGAAGTAACGTTTTTCAATAAAGGTGCTATTCTTAAAGAATTAGACCTTTTACCTGCTAATAGTTGTTTGGAGCTTGATGTGACCAAAACACGCTATCTTGATAATGATATCATCGAGATTTTAGAAGATTTTTCTGAAAAAGCGCTGCGTAAACAAATTGATATCAAATTAATCTCTGTTAGGGGTGTGGTGAAAAATCCCGAAAGTTTTATTCAGTTTTTTCAATTAAGACCTCAAACTGTTTTGTAAATTAATAATAAGAAAATTTAATACTAAAAATTATGAAAGCACACACAAAAGAAACACAAGCAGCGATGACTCCTGAATCATCATTACAAGCTTTAAAAGATGGAAACCAACGATTTATAAATGCTTCTCAACTTGTTAGAGACTTAAATGCGCAAGTAGATGCTACAAGTATGGGTCAATATCCTTTTGCAACGGTCTTACATTGCATAGATTCTAGGGTCTCAGCAGAGCATGTCTTTGACCAGGGTATAGGAGATTTATTTAGTATTCGTATAGCGGGTAATTTTGTTAATGAAGATATTTTAGGGAGTATGGAATTTGCTTGCAAATTAGCGGGCACTAAAGTATTAGTTGTTCTTGGCCACACCGCTTGTGGTGCTGTCAAAGGAGCTTGTGATCATGCTCGTATGGGTAATTTAACGGCTCTTATCAATAAAATTGAACCAGCAGTTGACGCTGTAGAACTTCCTGTTGATGAAAGTATGAGAAACTCTTCTAATATAGGATTTGTTAACTCTGTAGCCTCTAAAAACGTTGAAATGACATTAAGTAACATTCGTAATAAGAGTGAAGTTCTTAATCAAATGGAATCAAGTGGGGACTTAATAATAATAGGAGGGATGTATGACATCGCTGACGGCAAGGTGACTTTTTATGCATAAAAAATCAAACTTAATAATTGTGGCATTAGCCTTTTTGCTAATGCTACCTAGTGCTATGTTTGCTCAAGAGAGTGATTTCGGTAACTGGCTTATTTATATCGGTAATAAAAAAATAGATAGTAAATGGAATATTCACAACGAAGTTCAGTATCGAAATTATGATGTTGTTGGAGATTTAGAACAGCTACTTCTTAGAACAGGTGTTGGCTATAATTTATCTGAAAATAATCATAATTTGCTTTTGGGTTATGGGTATATTTCGTCAGAAAATTACATTCCAGAAACTCAAGAAAAAACTGCTATTAATGAACATCGAATTTTTCAGCAATTTATTTCAAAGGATCAATTAGGGATACTGTCATTAACCCATCGTTATAGAGTTGAGCAGCGTTTTGTAGAAAAAGATTTTAAAATGCGTTTTCGTTATTTTTTAGCTGCGAATATTCCGTTAATCAAAACTGAAGACGGCGGCTCTAAGTTATATTTTTCAGCCTATAATGAAGTGTTTTTAAATGCGAAGAGCAAAGTTTTTGATCGGAATCGTGTGTATGGAGGATTTGGCTTTCAATTAAACAGACAGATTCGCATGGAAGCTGGATATATGAATCAAATGTTTGAGGCTTCTAGCCGTGATCAATTTAACTTGATCACATTTATCACTTTTTAAAGTTACTTCAAAAAAAAACACGCTTATATTTATGAAAGCGTGTTTTTGTTTGTATAGTAGTGGGTAATTATATTTTTGCAGACTTTACTGTTTTAATAATACGTCCAGCAATTTTATAGGGATCCCCGTTAGATGCTGGTCTGCGGTCTTCAAGCCAACCTTTCCATCCTTTTTCTACAGCAATAATTGGGATTCTAATCGAAGCCCCTCTGTCAGAGACACCCCAGGAAAAATCCGTAATAGCAGCAGTCTCGTGTAAACCAGTAAGGCGTTGGTCATTAAACTCTCCATAAACTTCAATATGTTCTTTTACAACTGGCCTGAATGCTTCACAAATTTTTGCATAAACATCTTTGTCTCCACAAGTTCTTAAGATTGTGTTTGAGAAGTTAGCATGCATTCCGGATCCATTCCAGTCCATGTCTTTTCCAAGAGGTTTTGGGTGGTAGTCAATATAGTATCCATACTTTTCAGTAAGTCTGTCTAATAAGTAACGAGCAATCCAAATTTCATCTCCCGCTTGTTTTGCACCTTTTGCAAACAATTGGAACTCCCATTGTCCAGATGCAACTTCTTGATTTATTCCTTCAAAATTTAAGCCGGCATCAATACACAAATCAGCATGTTCTTCAACTAAATTTCTTCCATGTGTGTGCAGCCCACCAACGGAGCAGTAATACATGCCTTGTGGGGCAGGGTATCCTCCAATTGGAAACCCAAGAGGTAGTTGTGTTTTTGTGTCCATTATAAAATACTCTTGTTCGAAACCAAACCAGAAATCATTATCATTATCGTCAATTGTAGCACGCCCATTAGAAACGTGAGGCGTTCCATCAGCATTTAAAACTTCAGTCATTACTAAATAACCATTGATTCTTGCAGGATCTGGATATATGGCAACTGGTTTTAATAAACAGTCAGAAGAACCTCCAGAAGCTTGCCTTGTTGATGAACCATCAAAAGACCAGTTATCTAATTCTTCAATTGTTCCTTGAAAATCCTCGTGCTCTTCAACTTTAGTTTTGCTTCTCATGTTCTGAGTTGGATGGTATCCATCTAGCCAGATATATTCTAATTTAATTTTTGCCATAATAATTTTTAAATAATTGAATTAATGATTACAAATATAATTATTATGATAGTGACTCTATTTTTTTAGGGGTAAAATTATTAACATAGATAGATTTTTGTTGAATACCCTATCTTTTTAGGGGTTTATTTGATTTTTTCATATTTAAAGCAGGTATTAATTTTAAATTTGTTAATAAATATTTAATCAAAAGCTTATTTTTAGTGTGATTATTTTACTTTTGTAATAATAGTTTAACTAAAACCACCAAGCTATGTCTACACTTAGATTTCATGCGCTCAAGCAATCCTTAGATCGTCTACCAATACCAATTACTGGTGAAGTAAAGCAATCCGATATATTTGGCGCTAATGTTTTTGGATTCAAAACTATGCGACAATTTTTGACTAAAGAAGCTTTTAATAGCCTGATGCGGGCCATAGATAAGGGGGATAAAATCAATCGTTCTATAGCGGATCAAATTGCATCATCAATGAAGGATTGGGCGATGGCAAAAGGGGTGACTCATTATACGCATTGGTTTCAACCGTTGACTGGCGCAACAGCCGAAAAACATGATGCCTTTTTTGAAACGGTAGGCAATGGCGAAGCGTTAGAGCGTTTTGAGGGTAATCAATTGGTACAGCAAGAGCCTGATGCTTCTTCTTTTCCAAACGGAGGCATTCGAAATACGTTTGAGGCAAGAGGCTATACGGCTTGGGATCCAACCTCTCCCGCCTTTATATATGGTACAACCCTTTGTATTCCTACAGTTTTTGTGGCTTATACAGGAGAAGCCTTGGATTATAAAACTCCACTTTTAAGAGCCCTGAATGCTGTAGACCAGGCGGCAACAGACGTGTCTCGCTATTTTGATAAAACGGTCAAAAAAGTAACAGCTTCTCTTGGATGGGAACAGGAATATTTTTTAATTGATAAAGCCTTAGTCGCTTCAAGACCTGATATTGAAATGTCAGGGCGTACTTTGTTAGGGCATAGCTCAGCCAAAGATCAGCAACTTGACGACCACTATTTTGGTACGATTCCGGCACGTGCTTTAAATTTCATGCGTGAACTTGAGACGGAGTCTATGTTATTGGGAATTCCAGTAAAAACACGTCACAATGAAGTAGCTCCTAATCAGTTTGAATTAGCCCCAATATATGAGGAGGCTAACTTGGCAGTAGATCATAACTCACTTGTTATGGACGTGATGCAAAAAGTAGCAGATCGCCATAATTTTAAAGTTTTATTTCACGAAAAACCCTTTGCAGGAGTTAATGGATCTGGCAAGCACAACAACTGGAGTTTAAGTACGGACAATGGGATTAATTTATTAGCGCCTGGAAAAACACCAATGAGTAATTTACAATTCCTAACCTTTTTTATAAATACCATAAAAGCTGTACATGATAATGAAGAGTTATTACGTGCCTGTATCGCTTCTGCAACCAACGACCATCGTTTAGGTGCAAATGAAGCGCCGCCAGCAATTATGTCTGTATTTATTGGCGCCCAATTAACCAAAGTACTTCACGAGTTAGAAGGGGTGACTAAAGGTAAATTATCTCCAGAGGAGAAAACAGATTTAAAGTTAAATGTTGTTGGGAAAATCCCAGAAATATTATTGGATAACACCGATCGAAACCGAACGTCTCCATTCGCTTTTACTGGCAATAAATTTGAGTTTCGTGCGGTTGGTTCAACGGCAAATTGCGCCAATCCAATGACAGTTTTAAACTCTATTGTTGCACGTCAATTAATTGACTTTAAATCTGAAGTTGATAGTTTGATCTCCAAGAAAGATTTGAAAAAAGATGAAGCTATTTTTAACGTTTTAAGAGAATATATTAAAACCTCACGAAACATACTTTTTGAAGGCAATGGCTATGGAGGTGATTGGGAAAAAGAAGCGGTAAAAAGAGGGTTGAGTAACAATAAAAATACGCCCGACGCTTTAAAGGTTAAGATTGATCCTAAAACCATCGCCCTTTATGAAAGTTTAAACGTGATGAACAAGGTGGAAATTGAAGCACGTTATGACATTGAAATTGAAGAATACGTACACATTATACAAATTGAAGGAAGAAGCTTAGGAGATATCGCTCGAAACCATGTCATTCCTACGGCAGTTAAATATCAAAATATTTTGATTGATAATGTCAAAGGGCTAAAAGATATTTATGGAAAAGACTTTAAACAATATGCAAGTGAACAGCTGCTTCTAATTGCAGAGATATCTAAGCGAATTGAGGCTATTAATTCAGGAGTCACTAAAATGACCAACGAACGTAAAAAAGCTAATTCTGTTGATGATACTACCAAGAAAGCTAAAATCTACTGTTCAAAAGTAAAGCCACTTTTTGATGACATTAGATATCATTGTGATAAGCTAGAATTATTAATTGACGATGAGTTATGGCCATTGGCTAAGTATCGTGAATTGCTATTCACTAAATAAAATTAAAAAAAGCCCAATTATATATATTGGGCTTTTTTTAATTCAAATAATTTAAATACTTTATTACTTTTGCATTACAAATAATTTTTATGGGGAACGAGATTAGTAAACGCTATGCACAAAGAGGTGTTTCTGCATCCAAAGAGGATGTTCATCAAGCAATCAAAAATATAGATAAAGGACTATTTCCAAAAGCCTTTTGTAAGATTGTGCCAGATTATCTTACAAATAATAAAGATTACTGTCTAATAATGCATGCCGATGGCGCAGGTACTAAAAGTTCCTTAGCTTATATGTATTGGAAGGAAACGGGAGATGTCTCTGTTTGGAAAGGGATTGCACAAGACGCTTTGATTATGAATATTGATGATTTAATATGTGTCGGCGCAACAGATCACATTTTGTTATCTTCTACTATAGGTCGTAATAAAAATGTGATACCTGGCTCTGTTATTTCGGCGATTATAAACGGTACAGAAGAACTTATTGAAGATTTAAAAGGATTTGGAGTAACGATACATTCCACAGGGGGAGAAACCGCAGACGTAGGCGATTTGGTAAGAACCATTATCGTCGATTCTACAGTAACTGCACGTATGCCACGAGACAAAGTGATTGATAATGCAAATATTGAACCTGGCGATGTAATCGTAGGATTGGCTTCTTTTGGCCAATCTTCCTACGAGAAGTCTTATAACGGAGGCATGGGTAGTAATGGCCTAACCTCTGCCAGACATGATGTGTTTGGACGTTATTTAGCAACTAAATATCCAGAGAGTTTTGATGCCGCTGTTCCTAAAGAATTAGTGTACTCAGGCCAAATGAAATTAACCGATGCAGTTGATGGCTCTCCCATAGATGCTGGGCAGTTAGTATTATCTCCAACACGTACCTATGCACCAATTATTAAGTCGGTCCTAGAATCTTATGATTCAAGTTCTATTCATGGAATGGTTCATTGTAGTGGGGGTGCCCAAACTAAGATCCTCCACTTTATTGACGACTTACACATTATCAAAGATAATATGTTTACTGTTCCCCCCTTATTTAAACTTATACAGTCTCAATCAGATACAGATTGGAAAGAAATGTATCAAGTATTTAACTGTGGACACCGAATGGAGCTGTATGTAAAGCCGAAGATTGCAGATGCGATCATCAAGATATCAAAATCATTCAATGTAGATGCTCAAATTATAGGGCGAGTGGAAGCAGCTGACTCCAAAAAACTGACTATAAAAAGTGAGTTTGGAGTTTTTGAATATTAGCTTTATTATTGAGTCCGTTTGAATCCATAAAAAACAGTACTTTTGCAACATAATTCTCCAAAGTAGATGTTAGAAAAAATACAGATAGTTAAGCAACGTTTTGATGAAGTTAATGACTTAATCATACAACCAGATATTATTTCTGATCAAAAGCGATATATACAACTAAATAAAGAATATAAAGACCTAAAAAAAATGGTAGATATTGGGCTCATATACGAGTCTTTAATTTCTAATATTGAAGAAGCTAAAGAAATTATTGCAGACGGTAGTGATGCCGAAATGGTAGAAATGGCCAAAATGCAAATGGATGATGCTAAAGCACAAATTCCTGATTTAGAAGAAGAAATTAAGTTTCTATTAATCCCTAAAGATCCCGATGATGCAAAAAACATTGTTATGGAAATTAGAGCAGGTGCTGGTGGTGATGAAGCCAGTATTTTTGCTGGAGATCTCTATCGGATGTATACAAAGTATTGCGAATCTAAAGGCTGGAAGGTTGATGTTGTGGATTTTAATGATGGCACATCTGGAGGGTTTAAAGAAGTTATCTTTGAGGTAAGTGGAGAGGATGTTTACGGATCGATGAAGTTTGAAGCTGGAGTACACAGAGTACAAAGAGTTCCTCAAACCGAAACACAAGGACGAGTTCATACCAGCGCCGCTTCCGTAATCGTACTGCCAGAAGCTGAAGAATTTGATGTACAATTAGATATGACTGAAGTTAGAATTGAGCGCACGACATCAACTGGTCCTGGAGGACAGTCGGTAAACACAACTTATTCAGCAATCAAGTTACACCATGAGCCTACTGGGATGATTGTTAGTTGTCAAGATCAAAAATCATCTCATAAAAATTTAGAAAAAGCTCTTAAAGTGTTAAGGTCTCGTTTGTATGAAATGGAATTGGCCAAAAAACAAGCAGCTGATTCTGAAAAAAGAAAAAGTATGGTATCTTCAGGAGATCGTAGTGCCAAAATCAGAACTTATAACTACTCGCAAGGGCGAGTTACAGAGCATAGAATAGGTCTAACACTTTATGACTTGTCAAACATAATTAACGGCGATATTCAGAAAATAATTTCGGAACTAATGTTAGCTGAAAACACTGAAAAACTAAAGGCGGATAACGGAGCACTATAGCATATGACGACTCAAGCACTTGTTTCTGAAATTAAAAAAAAGCAATCCTTTCTTTGTATTGGCCTTGATGTAGATTTAACTAAAATCCCATCTCATTTATTAGAAGTAGATGATCCGATTTTCGAATTCAACAAAGCAATTATTAAAGCGACCCATCACTTATGTGTTGCTTACAAGCCAAATATAGCATTTTACGAAGCTTATGGCTTGAAAGGGTGGAAGTCTCTGGAGAAAACGATTAATTATATAAACAAAAATCATCCAGAAATATTTACCATTGCAGATGCTAAACGAGGAGATATTGGGAATACTAGTAGCATGTACGCCAAAGCCTTTTTCGAAGATTTGGATTTTGACAGTGTAACAGTTGCTCCCTACATGGGAAAAGATTCTATAGAGCCTTTTTTGGAGTTTCCAGGCAAACATGCGATTATGCTAGCTTTGACATCAAACCAAGGTGCTTTTGATTTTCAGACACTCACAACAGATGGTCAACCGCTTTATCAAACAGTTCTTGAAACATCGAAACGCTGGAAGAACTCAGACCAGTTAATGTATGTCGTTGGAGCCACTAAAGCATCGTATTTTGCTGAGATTAGAAAGATACTTCCTGACAGCTTTTTATTGGTGCCAGGAATTGGCACTCAAGGCGGAAGTTTAGCTGAGGTTTGTAACTATGGAATGAATAACCAAGTAGGTCTTCTAGTGAATTCTTCTAGAGGGATTATTTATGCATCTTCGGACTTTGACTTTGCTAGCCAAGCCGCCCAAAAAGCAAAAGCCTTACAGTCTGAAATGGCCAAAATATTGGCAGATTATTTTTAGAAGATCATTAAATGGTGAGTAACCATTTTTTTTGGATTATATTGAATCTTCTTAACTCTGTTTTTAGAATTGATAAAAACTCACTTCCATCACTATTACAATTTTCCAAACGCTTACAGTTTATAAGCAGTTTCTTCGTTAGTAATTTAATGTTGTTTGCATAGTGATATCTTTGTTCTGAAAAGACTTCCTGATTGATCTTTTTAATATAGGGCGCTAAAAAACTTGATTGTCTAATAATATCTCCCAAAAAATAGATGTTTATATCTTCTGTGCCATCTAGCTTTAGTGTTGAAAGATCTGTATTTAAGTAGTCTGAAATCATTTTCGAAAGTGATCCTATTTTAATTGCTTTATTGTAAAAAGCAATGTGTAATTCTGATTGATTTTGTAGCGACATATACGGATTACTATTTAGTTTAAAATTAATGATTAATTACCGTATTTTAACTTAAAAATTAAAGTTATGTGTCTATATTTATTTGAATTTTAATACTTTTAAATAAAATACCTTAATAATGAAGCTAGATACAATACATTCCAAAATATTAGAACAATTGCAAATAAATGCTCGAATCTCTAATACAGCGATTGCAAAGCAAGTCGGGATTTCATCTCCAGCTGTAACAGAACGGATAAAAAAACTAGAAGATTCAGGAGTTATTGAAGGATATTATGCAAAAGTTTCTCATTTAGAGTTGGGTTATCATTTTAGGGCTTTAATTACTGTTCGTGCCTTTATGGGACGTTTAAAGCCTTTTTTACATAATGTTCAATCCTTTGAAGAGGTGGTAAATTGTTATCGAATTACGGGCAATGAAAACATAGTTATGGAAGTCGTCTTAAATAATCAACACCACCTTGAGAAGTTTATTGACCAATTGATAACCTACGGCGAAACTAAAACTCAAATTATCCTTTCAAATGTAGTTTTAAATAATCCCATATTAAAAAAGTAATTGTATTTTTAATACTATGAAAATATTACTTATTGGATATATGGTCGGGTGCTTACTTATATTTATGGGTTGCCAATCACACAATAAATCGATTCAATTAAATTCAGAATTTCAAAAAGCTCAAAATAAATTTTTTAAAGACGCTTCTAGGTCCCCTTTGAAATCTAAAGATTTAAAGGTTTTTAATGGACTTGATTTTTTCCCAATTGATTCTTCTTTTGTACTGATGGCTCAATTATCTCGTACCCCCAATACGACTTATTTTGAAATGAAGACAACAACAGAACGCGTGGCAAAAGAGCGAGTTTTTGGAGTTTTATCATTCATCATTAATAACCAGCCTTTTGTGTTAAATGTCTATCAAAGTGAATTCGCTAGTGATTCAGATGCGGATGCGGACTATTTATTTCTTCCTTTTTTGGATGACTCAAATGGCGAGACCACTTATGGAGGCGGTCGTTATATAGATTTGTATATTCCAAATGGTGACACATTAGTTGTCGACTTTAATAAAGCATACAATCCTTATTGTGCCTATAATGACAAGTATTCCTGTCCAATTGTGCCTAGAGAGAATTACCTACCCTTAAAAGTGATGGCTGGTGTTAAAAGGTTTGAAGATTACTAAAAAATTTTAGAAATAACGAGCCCCAAAAATACAGCTAGAATCCCAAGACTTAAGGAGCCTAAAGTGTAGATAGCAAAGGAAGTTAAATCTCCTTCTTTTAGAAATTGTTGGTTTTCGTAAGCAAACGCTGAAAAGGTGGTGAATCCCCCACAAAGTCCAGTTACTAATAGTAATGTTTGATTTTCTGAAAGGTTGTTGTTTTTTAAAGCAATTCCCATAAAAACTCCTATCAACAAACTACCAATGATATTTACTGAGAAGGTGCCCCAGGGATAACCCGCTGAGGAAGTATTGAAAATTCTTCCAATAGCATATCTAAGTGCACTTCCAATGCCGCCGCCCAGAAAAACTAATAAAACCTGTTTCATTTTTGGTTGTTTTGGCTAAATTAAAAATACATTCTCAAAGAAACGAATCAAAAATGATTTTTCTTAGTTAGTCAAAATGCATTATATTCGTGAACACTTTGACGATTTCTAGAAGAAAATCAATAAACTTAAATTATATACACATGAAATTATTTTCAAAAATAGCATTAGGCTCTATTGTCTTAGCACAATTTTTTTGGTCTTGTAAGACAGATATTAATACTGTTGATACTTACCCAGACTTCATAACTATCAGTTCTGAAGAAAGTTTTCCAATCATGGTTGAGCAATTCTCTGACCTGAAAGTATTACGTTATCAAATCCCTGGATGGGAAAATCTTACACTTAAAGAACAAAAGTTAGTTTATTTCCTTACTCAAGCAGGTTTGTCAGGACGTGACATCATGTGGGATCAAAACTACCGACATAATTTATCGATTCGAACAGCATTAGAGCGTGTTTATACGACTTTTGAAGGGGACAAGTCAACTACTGACTGGACAGCTTTTGAAGTTTTTTTAAAGCGTATTTGGTTTAGTAATGGAATACACCACCATTATAGTAATGCGAAAATGGTTCCTGAATTTTCATCCGATTACTTAGTATCTATTTTAGATGCAACATCCACGACTCTACAAGGTCATGCTTTTGATGTTCTTTTTAACGATAAAGATTTAAAAAAAGTAAATCAAGCCAAAGACACTGATAATGTGGCAGAGTCAGCGGTTAACTTTTATGGTGTAGGCGTTACTAATGCTGACGTGGAAGCTTTTTATGCAAACATAAGTTCTCCAAACCCAGATAAGCCATTATCACATGGTTTAAATTCTCAATTGGTTAAGGAGAACGGACAGCTTCAAGAGCGCGTCTATAAATCTGGAGGTCTTTATGGCGCAGCGATTGATGAAATTGTTAAATGGTTAGTGTTGGCTCAAGAAGTTGCTGAGAACAAAGCTCAAGGCGATGCATTAGCATTACTTATTAAATATTACAATACAGGAGATTTACAAACTTGGGATGACTATAATGTGGCTTGGACCGCTGCAACTGAAGGCAATATTGATTATATCAATAGTTTTATAGAAGTTTACAACGATCCTTTAGGTTACAGAGGTTCATATGAAACAATAGTCCAAATAAAAGACTTTGATATGTCTAAAAAAATGGCAGTATTGTCTGAAAACGCACAATGGTTTGAAGATAACTCTCCATTATTTCCCGAGCACAAAAAGAAAAATGTAGTTGGCGTGAGTTATAAAACAGTGAACGTTGCTGGTGAAGCTGGGGATGCATCTCCTACAACTCCGATTGGGGTTAATCTTCCAAATGCAAATTGGATTCGTGCTTCTGTAGGAAGTAAATCAGTTTCTTTAGGGAATATCACTAATGCCTATAATAACTCAGGAAGTTCTGGAAGACTAAAAGAATTTGTTCATGATGGTAGGGAGTATGAATTAGAAAAAATGTACGGTAAAATTGGGGATAAACTACACACAGCTCTTCATGAAGTTGTTGGACATGCCTCTGGACAGTTAAATCCTGGTGTTGGTGAAACTAAGGAAACGTTAAAAAATTATGCTTCTACTTTAGAAGAAGGACGAGCTGACTTAGTAGGTCTTTACTATTTATACAACCCTAAATTACAAGAGTTAGGCTTAGTAAGCGATTGGAAAGGAGTAGGAATGGCTGCATTTGATGGTTATATCCGAAATGGATTAATGACCCAATTAATTCGGTTAAACCTTGGAGATGATGTAGAAGAGGCGCACATGAGAAACCGTCAATGGGTAAGTGCTTGGGCTTATGAAAAAGGACTTAAGGATAATGTAATTGAAAAAGTAACTCGTGACGGAAAAACCTATTTCAATATTACAGATTATGAAAAGTTACATGACTTGTTCGGACAGTTGCTTCGTGAAACTCAGCGTATAAAGTCTGAAGGTGATTTTGCAGCGGTACAAACATTGGTTGAAGACTACGGGGTAAAAGTTGATCAAGCGGTACATGCTGATGTTTTGGACCGTAATAAGCAATTTACATCTGCTCCATATGGTGGTTTTGTAAACCCAGTACTAGTACCTCAAACAGATGCTGATGGCGTAATTACTTCAATCGAAGTTAAGTATGTGAAAAGTTTTGTGGATCAAATGCTTAACTATTCTAACAACTATGGCTTTTTACCAGAAGTGAATTAAGCCGTCAAAGTTTAAATAATATAAAAAGTCACTTATTGTTAAGTGGCTTTTTTAATATCCTAAAATGAATTTTATAGCTGCGATGCCTGAAATAAAGCCTACAAAAGCTAATAAAATCCATAAACTACCTTTATAGTATTTTTGATGAAGATTAAAATCTTTGCGGTAGGCATAGATGAGAACGCCAATAAAAGTAATAGCAAATAGGATTCCGAAAATTAGTTGTCCTTGACTGAACATAATTATGTATTTTTAGACTTATAAATCGTTCAAATTTAAATAAAATTAGACAAAATACAGCAAGTTTAACATCTCTTATTGTAATGGTTAAACTGCATCTAAAGAAATCAGTTATGAAAGATAAAATAAAGTCAGTTCAAGAATTTCACAAAGCCTTTAAAATAGGCTACAGAGACTCCTTAAAAGCAGATCTAGGGTTGGCAAAAAATACCCTTCGTTTTGATTTGATGAAAGAAGAAAATGAAGAGTATTTAGAAGCGGCTAACAACAATGATATGGTTGAAGTTGCTGATGCCTTGGGTGATATGCTTTATATCCTTTGTGGGACTATAATAGAGCACGGTATGCAGCATAAGATAGAAACTGTCTTTGAAGAAATCCAACGAAGCAATATGAGTAAGCTAGGCGAAGATGGGCAACCTATATATCGTGAAGACGGAAAAGTGTTAAAAGGTCCAAATTATTTTAAGCCCAATATCAAACAGATTTTAGAGTCCTAAGATTTATACTCTTACAGTCCAACCAAAAGGATCCTCTGTTTTATTAGTTTGGATATCTGTAATTCGTTTTTTTAATTTTAAAGCCATTGGGTTTTCTAATTCAGGTAACTCATAATCAACTCCCTTGAATCCATAGCCTGCAATCGGAGAAATTACAGCGGCAGTACCTGCGCCAAACATTTCTTTTAAGCTGCCATTTTTTGAAGCTTCGACCACTTCAGTCACGGTGAATTTTCGGACTTCAACGTTTATTCCTTCATCTTCAGCAATTTCAAGGATACTTTTTCGGGTAATTCCATCTAAAATTCGATCGCTTGTAGGACCTGTAATGAGCGTGTTATTTATTCTAACAAAGATGTTCATTGAGCCTGCTTCTTCAATATGTTCGTGGGTGTTGTCATCTGTCCAGATAACTTGATTGTAGCCTTTTTCAATTGCTAATTGTGTAGGGTAAAACTGACCGGCATAGTTACCACCTGCTTTGGCATACCCAACACCTCCATTGGCGGATCGTGAATATTTTTGTTCAATAAGAACTTTTACTTTTCCTGCAAAATAAGCACCTGAAGGAGCTGTACATATAATAAATTTATAAGCATCAGCAGGAGAGGCGTGAAAGCCTTCACCTGTAGCAAATATAATTGGTCTTATGTACAATGAACTGCCCTGCTGGGTAGGGATCCATTGTTCATCTACTTTTAATAATGCTTTTAGTCCTTCGATAAATACCTCTTTAGGAAGTTCAGGAATCGCCAATCTTTTGGCAGACAGGTTAAAACGGTTGAAGTTTTCTTCAGGGCGAAACAGCCAAGTTTGATTCTCAATATCTTTGTAGGCTTTCATCCCTTCAAATATGGATTGACCATAATGAAATATTTTTGATGAAGGCATTAAGCTAATAGCTTGGTAAGGAATGACTTCTGGAGCACTCCAGTGACCGTCTTTATAGTCACAGACTAACATATGGTCAGAAAACACAGTTCCAAAACCTAGATTATTAAAGTCCACATCATTTATCTTAGAATCAGCTGTCGGAGTTACATGTATAGAATTCATTTACTGGCTTTAAACTTAATATGTTTACAAATTTACAGAAATAAATGTTTTGGCCACATCAATATCTTAAAACTTCTTATATTTTTACATAATTAATTGTCAACAAATTATCTATGAAAAATAATGCTATAATAATTCTGATGATCCTAAGTTTTACTTGTTGTAAACAAATAACTAGGCAGGTCCAATCTCCCGTGACAATAGGGACTATTGAATATCAGGGTTATGGAGCTACTTTAGATGCACAATCTGTGATGTCTATGGTTAATTTAGCCGCTGCATATGAATCGATGACTCTATCCGACACAGTTTACACTAAGGTTGAAGGAAAAATTAAAGAGGTGTGCTCAAAAAAAGGATGTTGGATGACATTAGATATGGGATCTGGAAATGATATAATGGTTCGTTTTAAAGATTATAGTTTTTTCATGCCTTTAGATGCTGAAGGTGCTGTTATTGTTAGTGGAAAAGCTTTTGTTTCTGAAACTTCAGTTGATGATTTAAAGCATTATGCTGAAGATGCAGGCGCTACACAAGCTGCTATTGAAGCGATTGTAAGCCCAAAGAAAATTTATACTTTTGAAGCGGTTGGAGTACTCTTAGCTATTTAATTCTCACAAAATGAAACGCTCTGTTATAACAACCTCTGATGGTTCCAAGACTATTCAAATTGAAGATTGGAACGAACAATATCACTCCATTCATGGAGCTATTCAAGAGGCAAAGCATGTGTTTATTAAAATGGGGCTACACCACTTTGTGGAGCTTCATAAAGTTAATTCATTGCGAATTATAGAAATAGGTTTTGGCACAGGGCTTAATGCCTTTATTACGACACTGGAATCGGAAGCACTTAACCTTCAGATTCAATATGAGGGGATTGAAGCCTATCCGGTTTTACAAGAGGAATTATCGCAATTAAACTACTCAAAATTACTTGCTCCAGACCAACAATCGGTTTTTGATACTATGCATAGTGTTTCTTGGGAAACGCCGCATTCTATTAACACTCTTTTTACTTTGAAAAAGCGTCAACAGGATTTTTCTAAATTAGAGGATGTGTCCTCTTTTGACCTTGTTTACTTCGATGCATTTGGGGCTCGCGTTCAACCTGATTTATGGACAGAAACCATTTTTAAACGAATGTTCATAGCGCTTAAACCTCAGGGTGTTTTGGTGACTTATGCAGCCAAAGGGAGTGTGCGACGTGCCATGCAAGCTGTTGGTTTTATAGTAGAGCGTTTGGAAGGACCACCAGGGAAACGAGAGATGTTGAGGGCAACAAAGCCCGCGTAGTATGTTAGTTTTATCCTAATAAGCACCTTGTTTTGCTTAAAGTATTGTTAAAGCTTTTACTTTTAATTTATTTACGGGCTTGTTATTCTTAATTTTGAATTATGTCAAATACAGTTTTAATTACAGGCGCTACGGGATTAGTAGGTAAGGCACTAGCGAAGAAGTGCTTACAAAATGGTTTTAATGTACATTATTTGACCACTCGAAAAAGTAAGATCAAACTTCAAGAAAATTACAAAGGATTTTATTGGAACCCTCAGCTTGAAATCATAGATATCTCCTGTTTTGAAGGAGTTAATATTATAATCAATTTAGCAGGATCGTCTATTGCGCAGCGCTGGACTAAAGCGTATAAATCATTAATACTTTCTAGCCGAAAAAAGGCCTTAGAGTTATTACATTTAAGTATAGAAACTCATGATTTTCCCGTTAAGCATATCATTTCGGCCAGCGCCATTGGAATTTATCCCGATTCAAAAACACGTTATTACGAAGAAGACTTTCAAGGGACTGATATTTCTTTTCTTAGAACTGTTGTTAGATCCTGGGAAGGCGCTTTGAAAGCTTTTAATGCCTTAGGGGTAAAAACTACAGCTTTGAGAATTGGAATTGTATTGGACAAACATGAAGGCGCCTTGCCAAAAATTTCTGGCCCTATCAAAGGATATATTGGTTCTGCCTTGGGATCCGGAGACCAATGGCAGTCTTGGATACACATTGACGACCTAGTGCGGATGTTTATGTTTGTTTTAGATTCAAGCTTAGAGGGTATTTTTAATGCAGTAGCTCCAAATCCTGTCCAGCAAAAGGATTTCGTTAAGTCAGTAGCTAACGTTCTCAAGCGTCCTATTTTTTTTCCAAAAGTACCTGAGTTTATACTTAATTTTGCTTTAGGTGAAATGAGTGCTATAGCTCTTGAAAGTCAGCGGGTTTCTGCTCAGAAAATTCAAGATCTTGGTTTTGAGTATGATTTCCACGAACTGGATGCTGCTCTCAGAGATTTGCTGTAGTGTTTTTTTAAATCTTTAGTCCTAGGCTCTCTTTTTTCACTCTTTTTCACCCCGAGGGGAGCTCTTCATAAAAATACTTCGTGACATTTTGACATTTTATTAATATTGGCAGTACTTTTGCCATTAGTTAAAAAAATAAATTTACTACCCAAGCTATTATAAATACAATGAGTAAAAAAGAAAGCAATAAGGAAGTTGAAATTTCCGATGATACTACGACAAACGAAACAGCTAATGAGGTTACAGTTGAGCTTACAGTAGAAGAACAACTTACAGCTGATTTAGAACAAGAAAAAGATAAATTTCTAAGGTTATTTGCCGAATTTGAAAACTACAAGCGCCGTACAACCAAAGAACGGATTGAGTTGTTTTCTACAGCCAGTCAAGATGTTATAAAAGCATTACTTCCTGTAGTTGATGATTTCGATCGCGCTTTATTAGAAATGTCTAAAAGTAAAGCTACGGAACTATCAAAGGGAGTAGAGTTAATTAAAAATAAATTAAGCTTAACACTAGAACAAAAGGGACTTACTCTAGTTGAAGTAGCTAGTGGTGATGTGTTTAACGCTGACGATCACGAGGCAATTACACAAATACCTGCGCCTTCCGATGATATGAAAGGTAAAATCATAGACGTTATTGAAAAAGGGTATAAGCTTGGAGATAAAGTAATTCGTTTTCCAAAAGTTGTGATTGGGAACTAACAAATATTAAGATATAAAATTTCAATACTGAGATGGCAAAACGCGATTATTACGACACATTAGGCATAAATAAAGGGGCCTCTGCATCAGAAATAAAGAAAGCTTATAGGAAAATGGCAATCAAATTTCATCCGGATAAAAACCCAGATGATAAGTCTGCTGAAGATAAATTTAAAGAAGCAGCAGAAGCCTATGAGATTCTGAGTGATGGCGACAAAAAGGCACGCTATGACCAATATGGTCATCAAGCTTTTGAAGGTGGCGGCGGTTTTGGCGGCGGCGGCAACATGAATATGGATGACATATTTAGCCAGTTTGGAGATATTTTCGGCGGCGGCGGCGGCGGTTTTGGTGGTTTTGGCGGACAACGTCAACGTGTGGTTAAAGGAAGTAATCTACGTATACGAGTCAAGCTTACATTAGAAGAGATTGCGAACGGTGTTGAGAAAAAAGTTAAAGTAAAACGCAAAAGACAGGCCGATGGAGTAACTTATAAAACATGTTCTACATGTAATGGTTCTGGTCAGGTAACTCGAATTACTAATACGATTCTAGGCCGTATGCAAACGGCTTCTCCTTGTACAACCTGTGGAGGAGCAGGTCAAAGTATAGATAAACGTCCTTCGAACTCTGATTCACAAGGGTTTGTTGTGGAGGAAGAGACGGTTTCAATCAAAATCCCTGCGGGCGTTGTTGATGGCATGCAACTAAAGGTTACCGGTAAAGGAAATGCCGCTCCAGGAAATGGTGTGTCGGGAGATTTACTTGTGGCAATCACGGAAGAAACACACCCTTCGTTACAGCGTGAGGGCGATAATTTACATTACGACTTATACGTTAGTTTACCAGAAGCAATACTAGGCTCTTCTATTGAAATTGATACAGTAACAGGAAAAGTGCGTTTAAAAATTGAAGCAGGTGTACAGTCTGGAAAAATACTTCGTCTTAGAGGCAAAGGAATCCCAAATATAAATGGCTACAGCCGTGGTGATTTATTAGTACATATTAATGTTTGGACTCCAAAAACATTAAGCAAAGAGCAAAAAAGCTTTTTTGAAAAAATGAAAACTGATGAACATTTTTCTCCTAAGCCAGAAAGTTCAGATAAGTCCTTTTTTGAAAAAGTTAAAGATATGTTTTCTTAAAGCTTTTAAGGAAAACCTTAATTTTTGAAACTTCGTGTAATATTATCCGGTTGAATATTAGTTTTCTACAGAAATTATTTTTTTTAATCGGATGTCTTTACTGGAGCTTCCTATTTGTATTTCAAACTTTCCTAATTCAACAACATAGCTTTGTTTTGTAGCATCGTAATGACGTAAATCTTCAATGATTTTCAGCTTAAACTCAACAGTTTTTTCTTCCCCTTTTTTTAATGAAATACGTTTAAACTCTCTAAGTTGTTTGAGAGGCATCCAAGTGGTTGATTTTACATCTTTGATATATAACTGCACGACTTCCTCACCCTCCAATTCACCACTATTTTTAACGTTAACTGAAACCAGAATTTCATCCGATTTACTGAAAGTTGTTCTGTCAATTATTAGGTCTGTATACTTAAACTTAGTATAACTTATTCCGTGACCAAATGGATAGAGAGCTTCACCCTTGTAATACCTGTAAGTGAACCCTTTGCCAGCACGCATATTATAATCCTCAAAATGAGCTAATTCTTTCGTAGAAGAATAAAAAGTCACGGGAAGTCTTCCAGCGGGATTGTAATTTCCAAATAATACATCAGCTACCGCATCGCCTCCGCGTTGACCGGGGTACCATGCTGCAAGAATACCTTCAAGCTCTTGTTCTAAACCATTAAAAGAAATGGCACTACCTGCAAGCAAAACAAACACTACTGGTGTCCCTGTTTTATTTATAGCTTTTAATGCATTTAGTTGAACTTCAGGAAGTTCAATTTTTGTACGATCGCCTCCAAGGAATCCATCTACTCCATTGCGCGATCTCATTTTATTGCTTTCTTCTCCTTCCCAAGTCGCATCTAACCCACCCACAAATATGACGATATCAGCTGTTTCAATATCTTTCAAAACCTCTTTAGAAAGGACTAAAGAATCCTTATTTTGGCTAGTAACCAAAGAAACTCCTTTATGATATACTACTTCTATTTCTTTCCCAGCTTTTTCTTTTATTCCGTTGATCACGGTTACCGGATTAGAGGCGCTTCCATAGTAATTGCCTCTTAATGCGTCTATGTTATCTGCATTAGGCCCGATCACAGCAATCTTATTAATAGTCTTTTTATTTAATGGAAGTATTCCATCATTTTTCAATAACGTCATGGATTTTTGAGCCATCTTTAGGGCCAAATCATCATGCGCTTTACTGTTGTTTACCTCAAATGGAATCTGAGCATATGGAACCAGTTCTGATGGGTCAAACATACCTAATTTCATACGTGCTAACATCAATCGATATACAGAAAGATCTATTTCTTTAACCCCAATCAACCCTTGAGAGACCGCTTTTTTTAAGGCTCTTTGATACACACTACCGCAATTAAGATCACATCCTCTACGGATTCCTAATGCTGCTGCCTCTTCTTGTGTATTAACAATTTTGTGAGAATCGAAAATATCATTTATGGCGCCACAGTCAGAAACAACGTAACCATTAAAGCCCCATTGTTTTCGAAGGATGTCACTCAGAAGCATCCAACTTGCACTTGCTGACTCGCCATCTACACGATTATAAGCACCCATTACAGAGTAGACTTTAGCATCTACAATTAAATCTTTAAATGCAGGTAGATAAGTTTCCCATAAGTCACGTTTTGAGGGTAGTACATTAAAACTATGTCTGATTGGTTCAGGTCCGTTATGTACTGCAAAATGTTTTGCAGTTGCTACAACCTTAAAGTACTTTGGGTCATTTCCCTGCAGTCCTTTTACAAATTCCATGCCCATTTGTCCGGTAAGATAGGGGTCTTCACCATAGGTCTCATGTCCTCTTCCCCATCGAGGATCTCTAAAAATATTTATATTGGGAGACCAAAATGTAAGTCCTGTATATATATTATAATTTTTATTTCTCAGAGCTTCATGATGTTTTGCTCTGGCTTCGTCACTGATAATATTAGCCACTTGCCTCATAGTATTCGTATCAAAAGAAGCTGCCATCCCTATTGCTTGGGGAAAAACAGTTGCAGTTCCTGCTCTAGCTACGCCGTGCAAGCATTCATTCCACCAATGATACTCCTGGATATTTAGCCGTGGTATGGCAGGCGCTCCGTCTCCTAATTGAGAGATCTTCTCTTCTAAAGTCATTTGTGAAACTAAATCTGCCGCTCTTGCTTCAAAATCTAGTGATGTATTAGAATACTTCGGAATAGGAGTTTCTTGAGCTTGAGTATTATAATTATTATAAATGGATAGAACTAGTATTATGGATAATCTGTAAAATTTCATTTATGTACTTTGGTTAAAATTTGAAATAAATATACTTTATTATGATTAATATTTCACTTAATTAAAAATTAGTCACAACATAATTAGAATATTTAGTTATTAATCCCCTTTTGAATACAACTTCAGTTTTCTTTTAATTATTTATTCTCATTAACTTTAAATGAATATATAATTCTGTTTTTTGTTAAACAACTCTCATAATAAATCCTAGTTCTGATTACTTATTTATTACTTTTGTTTTTTTTAAATTACTCTTTTTAAAACTTCATGAGCAAAGAATTAAATCACTATTATTCAATTAAAGAAGAGCGATTAAATATCATCACCCATGCTTTTGGACTTTTGTTAAGTGTGGTTGCATTGCCGCTTCTGATTATAAAATCCTTTCACTACGAAGGTTTTTGGAAACCTGCTAGTTTAGTTATTTACGCTTTGAGCTTGATACTGCTATATGCAGCTTCTACATTTTATCATTCAGCTAAAGAGGATTCAAAAAGGCGAAAGTTAAATATTTTAGACCATGCTGCGATATATGTTTTAATAGCAGGGACCTACACACCGTTTACAATTATTACTTTAGACGGAGTTTTAGGTTGGATTATTTTTGCAACAACTTGGATCTTTGCCATGCTAGGAATTATCTTAAAACTATTTTTCACTGGACGTTTTGATAAGCTATCCACTGCGATGTATCTTTTAATGGGATGGCAAATTGTATTTGTTTTTAAGACATTAATGGAAAATATTGCTCCAGAAGGTCTAGATCTACTTATTTCTGGAGGTATTTTTTATTCTGTTGGAGCTGTTTTTTATTCTATAAAAAAAATTAAGTATAACCATGCTATCTTTCATGTGTTTGTAGTCATGGGAAGTTTATGTCATTTTTTTACAGTTTTCTATTACTTATAGAGCTCATTCTATGATTTCATAATCGATACTTAGTTTTCTCAAGGCTCTCAAAGCCGAGCCGGAGTTTTTATCTTCAACATTAATATCAACGGGATCTCCTTCTAGAAGGATTTCAGTCAGTTCATTTGCTAAGGATGAGTTTTTACTAGATGAAATCTCTAGTATACATTTTGTAATTGCTCTTTTGTCTGGTCGCTGTGCATCACATGACAGTAAGTTTAGTTTCATAATAATAATTTATATGTGCAATATACTAGAATTGAAATTACTAATTATAATTCATCCAGTTTGTACTTTATTTCTTTTATTAATTCCGTGTTTTTTTTAATTGGTTAAGTTTTCCCTTCCTGTTTTAAGTATTGAAAGTTTAGGTGATTTTATTGTAACTTTTCTTATATTGTTTAGTCTTATTATATAAATATATTACATGAGCACACTTTTAGAAACGAAAGAAGTTTCAAAATATTTCGGAGAATTTCAGGCCCTAGATGCGGTCTCAATTCAGGTTCCAAAACATAGTATTTTTGGCCTTTTAGGTCCTAATGGAGCGGGAAAAACCACCCTCATTAGAATTATCAATCAAATAACCATGCCGGATACAGGGTCAGTTCTTTTAGATGGAGAACCTCTACAGCCGCACCATGTTCAGTATATTGGATACTTGCCAGAAGAAAGAGGCTTATACAAGTCAATGAAAGTTGGAGAACAAGCCCTTTACTTGGCACAACTTAAGGGTATGTCTTATTCAGAGGCTAAAAAACGATTACACTATTGGTTTGATAAATTTGAGATTGGGCATTGGTGGGATAAAAAGATCGACGAACTCTCTAAAGGAATGGCTCAAAAAATTCAATTTGTAGTAACCGTATTACACCAGCCTAAATTATTAATTTTTGACGAGCCATTTTCGGGATTTGATCCAATTAATGCCAATCTAATCAAAGATGAAATATTACAACTTAGGGATGAAGGTTCAACTATTATATTTTCAACCCACCGCATGGAGTCCGTTGAAGAGTTGTGTGATGACATAGCATTAATTCATGAATCCAAAAAAATACTGGAAGGTAAGCTTGATGATATCAAACGTGATTATAAAACAAATACTTTTGAGGTAGGGTTAATGACTGAGCGTTCTGCGGCTCTCAAACAAACTATAGATGCGAAATTTAAAGTTTCAAATGCTAATTTTAAATCGTTGAACAACGATTTAAAACTTAACATATCTCTGGGTGCTAATCAAACTCCAAACGATTTATTAGCGTTTTTGACAGCCCAATCCCAGGTGCTTCATTTCAAGGAGTTAATTCCAAATGCTAGTGATATATTTATTCAAACTATTAAAAATAATTAATTATGAATCACATTCCATTAATTATAAAACGCGAGTATTTATCAAAAGTTAGAAAAAAGTCATTTATAATAATGACTATTTTATCTCCGTTTATCATTGCAGCCATACCTTTACTAATTGGTTATTTGACGAGCCTTAATGAAGATACAGTTAAATCTATTTATGTTTTAGACGAATCAGAATTTTTGTCTGATTCTTTTCAGTCAAATGATCAAACTATTTATACTAAGCTGACTGAGATTGATTTAGAAACAGCAAAAGCACTTTCAAATCAAGATCAAGCTTCTGGCTTACTTTATATTCCTAACAGTTCTTTAGAATCCGTTGCAGAGCTTATTAAATTTTATTCAGAAGAATCACCCTCACTGACATTCATATCATCTTTAGAATATAAAATAGAAAATAAGTTATCTGAACTAAAATTACAAAATGAAGGAATTGATTTATCTTTGATAGATGCTTCTAAAATCTATGTTTCTATAAATCAAGAATCATTTGAAGGAGTTAAGACTTCCAAAACGGGTAGTCTTATGAAGCTAGCGTTTGGAACATTGTCAGGACTTCTTTTGTTTATGTTTATAATGATCTACGGAGGTATGGTAATGCGTAGCGTTATTGAAGAGAAAACTAGTCGTGTTATTGAAGTGATTATTTCTTCGGTAAAGCCCGTTCAGTTAATGATGGGTAAAATTGTTGGAACTTCTTTGGTAGCAGTCACACAGGTCGTTATTTGGGCTATTTTGGGTTTTATTTTTTTTATAATACTAACAGCTGTTTTTGGGATTGATCTTACAGATTCTCAGTCTTCACAGCAAGCTCTGGTCACAGAGGCGTTGTCCAGTCCCGGGATAGGAGATGAAATCAAAATTATTTTCAATGAATTTAGCAACTTACCTATAGCCAACCTATTTATAGCTTTTCTTTTATACTTTATAGGAGGCTATTTGTTATATACCTCTTTGTTTGCTGCTATTGGGGCAGCAGTTGATAATGAAACAGATTCACAGCAGTTTATGTTGCCAATAATGATTCCATTGATTTTAGCAATATATGTTGGAGGTCCTACGGTCGTTGATGACCCACACGGAACTGTTTGTACAGTTCTTTCTTACATCCCGTTCACATCGCCTGTGGTGATGTTAATGCGGATTCCTTTTGGCGTTCCCATTTGGCAACAGTTGCTTTCACTTGCAATCCTTGTTGTAACGTTTATCTTTACCGTATGGTTTGCAGCTAAAATATACCGCATTGGAATTTTAATGTATGGCAAAAAGCCGACTTACAAAGACCTCTATAAGTGGTTAAAATATTAATTTTATTGTTACCTTACTGATAGAAAAACTATAGTTAAATGTCCAAAATATTAATAATTGAAGATGAAGCATCGATCCGTCGAGTATTAGTGAAAATACTAACGGAAGAAAACACACATTATGAGGTTTTTGAAGCTGAAGATGGTTTAATAGGGACAGAAATGATTAAAAATACAGATTTTGATCTAGTTTTATGTGATATTAAAATGCCAAAAATGGATGGTATTGAGGTGCTTCAAGCAGTGAAGAAAATTAAACCAGAAATCCCAATGGTAATGATTTCGGGACATGGAGATTTGGATACGGCAGTCAATACCATGCGTATGGGAGCCTTTGATTATATCTCCAAGCCTCCTGACTTAAATCGGCTATTAAATACCATCAGAAATGCATTAGACAAAAAACAGCTAGTGGTAGAAAATAAACTTCTCAAAAGAAAAGTTAGTAAGCAGTTTGAAATGATTGGAGATAGTCCTGCAATAGAGAATATTAAATCCATCATTGATAAGGTAGCTCCAACGGAAGCTCGTGTTCTTATCACAGGACCTAATGGAACCGGGAAAGAATTGGTTGCTCATTGGTTACATCAAAAAAGTAATCGTGCAGACGGCCCTATGATTGAAGTCAACTGTGCAGCAATACCTGGTGAGCTGATAGAAAGTGAATTATTTGGCCATATCAAAGGCGCCTTTACCAGTGCCCACAAAGACCGTGCTGGTAAGTTTGAAGCTGCAAACAGGGGAACAATTTTTTTAGATGAAATTGGAGATATGAGCTTATCTGCACAAGCCAAAGTGTTGAGAGCCCTTCAAGAGAGCCGGATTCAGCGAGTTGGAAGTGATAAAGATATTAAAGTTAATGTTCGTGTTATTGCTGCAACTAATAAAAATCTTAAAAAAGAAATTTTAGAAGGTCGCTTTCGTGAAGATTTATACCATCGATTGGCAGTAATTTTGATTAAAGTACCTTGTCTAAACGATCGTAGATCTGACATTCCTCTACTGATAGACCATTTCACTGATAAAATTGCTACTGAGCAAGGAAATTCAAAAAAAAGTTTTTCAAAAGAAGCACTCAAATTACTTGAGTCTTACGATTGGACAGGAAATGTAAGAGAATTAAGAAATGTAGTTGAACGTCTTATTATCCTTGGAGAATCTGAAGTTACGGTTTCTGATGTAAAATCTTTTGTCAGTAAATAATTAAGTTTTATAATAATCTTAACGATCGTTTAACTTTCATCCTTTAGATTTACTTAATAAAATTAGCCTTATGAAATATCACCTTTTCATCCCTCTATTTTTTCTTGTGTTAGTGTCTTCTGCGCAATCTGATGCCGACTACATAAAAAAAATTTATAAAAATGCTTTAACAGATGGGCATAGTTATGAGTGGCTAGATTATTTATCTAATGAAATTGGTGGACGTTTGTCGGGGTCCCTAAACGCGGAATATGCAGTAGAGTATACCAAATTCGAATTAGAAAAATTAGGACTTGACCGTGTTTGGCTTCAGCCAGTAATGGTTCCTAAATGGGTTCGTGGAAATCCTGAATTTGGATATATAGAAACGGCTCCTGGAAAAACTATTTCGGTCAATATATGTGCTTTGGGTGGTTCTGTTTCTACTCCTGCTCAAGGTGTAAAAGCTGAGGTTATTGAAGTTAATGGTATTCAAGAGTTAAAAGCCTTAGACTCCAACTTGGTTAAAGGTAAAATTGTATTTTTTAACCGCCCTATGCAAGCTGATTTAATACATACTTTTGAAGCTTACGGAGGTTGTGTAGATCAACGTTATAACGGCGCAGAAGAGGCTGGTAAGCTAGGAGCTGTTGCTACAATAGTTCGCTCAATGAATTTAAGGTTAGATGATTTACCTCACACAGGGGCCATGTCCTATGGAAAAACGCCTGTATCAAAACGAATCTCATCTTCTGCTATCAGCACCAATGATGCAGAAAAGTTAAGTGGAATGTTAAAGATAGACCCTAGCATTAAGTTGTTTATAAAACAAAACTGTCGTCAACTGAAAGATGTTTTGTCGTATAATGTAATTGGAGAGATTAAAGGATCTGAATTTCCAAATGAAATTATCACTGTAGGTGGCCATTTAGATTCCTGGGACTTAGGAGATGGCTCACATGATGATGGTGCAGGCTGTGTGCAATCAATGGATGTTTTGAGATTACTTCAAAACTCTGGAATTAAACCAAAGCGAACCATTAGAGTTGTTTTATTCATGAATGAAGAAAACGGCTTAAGAGGAGGGAAGGCCTATGCCAAAGAGGCTAGTCTAAAAGAGGAAAACCATATTTTCGCATTAGAAAGCGACTCTGGAGGGTTTACTCCACGTGGTTTTACTTTTGATGGTCCAGATTATAAAGTTGATCAAATCTTTGAGTGGAAACCCTTATTTGAGCCTTATCTAATTCATTATTTTAAAAAAGGAGGAAGTGGAGCTGATATAGGTCCTTTAAAGAAAAGTACAAATGTGCTGGCTGGATTGCGTCCAGATTCACAGCGTTATTTTGATCACCACCATGCGGCAAATGATACTTTTGATGCCGTTAACAAACGTGAGTTAGAGCTTGGTGCAGCTACAATGACTTCTCTAGTTTATTTGATTGATAAGTATGGCTTTAAGTCCATTGTACCATCTACAAAATTAAAAGATTAATAGAGTTATTTAACAAGTTGAAAGATATATCCAAAAGATATATTTCTTTGAAAAAAGAAGAATTCTTGAGATGCTGAGTCTACATCTGATGTTGTTGTTCGTATATCAGACATATTAATGTAGCCTGTTTTTATTTCACCTTGCACAAAGAAATGCTCTAAGAAAGTTAGGTTAATTCCACCTTTAAAAGACACCCCAAATCCGGATAGATGAAAGTCATCATAACGTTCTTTAGATAACAAAGTTGAATTTGTTTTTGGATATAAGAATCCTGCTCCGAAAGCTTCCAAAATATTTACTTGTATTTTTTTGGAGTCCCACTTAAAATAATCTCCAATATTATCGACTCTAGAAATTTCAAGATTTACATAGTTAAGTCCGTCGGTATGTTCAAATTGTAAAAAATCTTCATCAATTATTAGGGGTGCATTATTATATACTCCGTTAAATTGTGTTGATGGATCTTGAATATCGATATAACCATCTATGGTGACTCCTTGGACGTCAACCATTACATACTTCATATGATCAACTCCAACAGAGAGGTTCCAGTTATCATGAAAATAATAACCAATTCGTGCTACTGTTTGAGGGATCGTAATACTACCAGGATTTAAATATACACCTGGGTCCCATGGCGTTTGACGATCTTCTGCCGCCACATCATACAACGTGAAGTTGTAGTCATTCCCTTTAAATTGTATATCTGAATAACTGTATTGTGCTTTGTTCCATCCCCAGTAAAAATAAAACTTACCCTTATTCTGAGTTTTAAAGTTAAATTTAAGTGGGGTCGTCTCAATTTGCTTTTTCTGCGAATAACTACTGCCACTAATAGATAATAATATGCAAACAAATAATGCTTTGTACATGAATTTAAAGGGAATTAACAGTACGTCTAATAGTAGTAAGGTTAGTTAGTAGTTTTTCTAAATGATCTAAATGTAGCATATTAGCACCATCACTTTTTGCATTGGAAGGATCAAAATGAGTTTCAATGAATAATCCATCTACATTGTTTACAATACCTGCTCTAGCAATAGTTTCAATCATTTCTGGGCGTCCGCCAGTCACTCCACTGGTCTGATTGGGTTGTTGAAGTGAGTGAGTTACATCTAAAATAGTTGGTGCAAATTGTCTCATAGTTGGAATTCCACGAAAATCAACAATCATATCTTGATAACCAAACATCGTTCCACGGTCTGTAATCCAAGCATTTTCATTACCAGCATCTTTCACCTTTTGAACCGCATGTTTCATTGCTTCAGGACTCATGAATTGCCCTTTTTTCAGGTTTACCACTTTTCCGGTCTTAGCTGCCGCAACGACCAAATCAGTTTGTCGCACCAAAAAAGCAGGGATTTGAAGCACATCTACGTACTCTGCTGCTAGATTAGTATCGGACACTTCATGAATATCAGTAACCGTTGGTATGTCAAAGGATTCAGAAACTTTTCTAAGGATCTTAAGTGCTTTTTCATCTCCAATTCCTGTGAAACTATCAATTCTACTGCGATTAGCTTTTTTAAAACTTCCTTTGAATACATAAGGGATTTTTAAATTCTCTGTGATTTTGCACACTTTTTCAGCAATTTGCATAGCCATTGTTTCACTTTCTATAGCACAAGGACCTGCGAGTAAAAAAAAATTACCCGAATCGCAATATTTTAGTTTTGGAATATCGTTAAGATTCATAACTTTAAAATTTATGCTGCAAATATAATCAAAATTAAAAGGTGTTATAAAATTAATAAGCT
>JABAZC010000059.1 GCA_018608625.1 Flavobacteriaceae bacterium
ATGATCAAAAAAACTATAATCTGACACCATTTAATTATAGATTCAAAACGTTTATTTCCCCTTAAAATAGAAGACAAATAACCTGAGAAAAAAACAATTATTGTAAAAATAAAAAAAGAGGTTGCCATAAACAAAAGTCCGAGTGAAAAGAACTGAACCGTTAATGAGATGGTTTTACTGAATATAAAAACAGGGAAAAAAGCCATGAAAAACAAAGAGACTTTTGGGTTGATTACATTCATAATAAAACCTCTTCTAAACAAACGAGCTAAAGACTTTCCGTTGATCGATTGTTTTTCAATACTCAACTCTTTTTTAGAAGAGTAAGTGTAATAGGCCAAATACAACAAGTAAAAAGCCCCTATTAGCTTCAAACCAAAAAGCAATCCAATGCTCGACTGAATAACTGATGACAAGCCAAAAGCTACAACAGAAGTGTGTATAAAACAGCCCGAAATCAACCCACAAACAATAGCCATCCCTTTACGTTTGCCATAAGAAATAGTTTGAACGAGTACAAACACATTATCTGGGCCAGGTGAAATTGCTAGCGTTGATGTAGCAAGAATGAATGAAACTAAAATTTCTATTTGCAAAATCAATTAGGAATTTAAAGAGGCCTTCAATACCGCTTTATTAATTCGCTTTACAAGGCCGGGACCTTCATATATAAATCCTGTGTAAATCTGTACTAAATCAGCACCAGCATTTAGTTTATCTAAAGCATCATTTTCAGAATGAATCCCTCCTACTCCAATAATTGGAAACGCTTTTTGACTATTGTCAGACAAATACTTAATTACTTGAGTACTTTTAATAGTGATTGGCTGACCGCTAACCCCCCCATTCCCGATTGATTCTAAAGTAGAGGCATCTGCATTAAGATTTTCTCTAGAAACCGACGTATTAGAGGCAATAACCCCTTCAATTTTGGTAGCTTTAACAAGCTCTATGATCTCATCTAACTGGGTGTTATTTAAATCTGGAGCAATTTTAAGTAAAATAGGCTTAGTTTCTTTAAAGTTGGTGTTTAATGATTGAACTGCATTTATCAACTCTTCTAAATAATCTTTATCATTTAATTTGGCATGACTCCCAACATTAGGACAACTTACATTTAAAACAAAGTAATCAACATAAGGGTGTAAGGCATTAAAACACTCTAAATAATCATCCGTATATCTCTCTGGAGGTGTCTGGGTGTTTTTACCAATATTCCCTCCTATTATAATTTGTTTTTTATTCTTTTTTAATTGAGTTATTGCCGCCTCCAGGCCTGCGTTATTAAACCCCATTCTATTAATTATACCTTTATCATCTTGCAGTCTAAATAAACGTTTTTTCGGATTGCCTTCTTGTGAAATTGGAGTAACAGTCCCTATTTCAATAAAACCAAAACCAAAATTTGCAAGTTCATTATAAAGAACTGCATTCTTATCAAACCCAGCGGCTAAGCCTACAGGGTTTTTAAAACGCAATCCAAACAACTCACGTTCTAGCTTAGGGTGATTTACCTGAAAAAGAAACCTGATTAAGTTAGGAACTAATGGGATTTTGGACAGCAGTTTGATTGCGTCAAAAGTGAAATAATGAACAGCTTCGGGATCAAATTTAAAAAGTATTTTACGAATAATCGACTTATACATGAAGTATATTTTGAATACAAAAATACGCTAAATAGCGAAACAAAAAAAAGAAACTCTAAAGAAGTCTTGGCACTTTAAAAGGGGTTAATTATTTTTGAGCAAAGACAAAATTAAATGTTAGATAAAAAACATATTCTGAATCGTTTTATTAGCTATGTAAAAATTGATACCGAAAGCGATCCAAAATCTACATCAACACCAAGTACACTGAAGCAATGGGACCTAGCCAATAAACTTGCCGAAGAATTAAAATCAATTGGCATGCAAGATGTTAGCATTGATGCAAATGCATACATCATGGCCAGCTTACCCTCAAACGTAGCACACAAAGTACCTACTATTGGATTTGTATCACACTTTGACACCTCTCCTGATTTTACAGCTGCTAATGTAAAACCTCAAATTATTGAAAATTATGATGGCTCTGATATCGTTCTCAACATAAAGGGAAATATTGTTTTGTCGCCTGATTATTTTGAAGATTTACTATTATACAAAGGGCAAACTTTAATTACTACAGATGGTACTACTCTTTTGGGTGCTGACGATAAAGCAGGGATCTGTGAAATTGTGAGCGCTATGGAATACCTTATTCAGCATCCAGAAATAAAACATGGCCCTATAAAAGTTGGATTTACTCCAGATGAAGAAATTGGTCGTGGCGCACATAAGTTTGATGTTAAAAAATTTGCAGCAGACTGGGCCTATACTATGGACGGAAGTCAAATAGGAGAATTAGAATATGAAAACTTTAATGCTGCTGCTGCACTAATTAAAGTAAATGGTAAAATTGTGCACCCCGGCTATGCCAAAGGAAAAATGATTAACTCCATTTATTATGCGTCTAAATTCGTTGAAGCGCTCCCAAAAAATGAAACTCCAGAGCAAACAGAAGGCTATGAAGGCTTTTATCACTTACATAGTATGGAAGGTAAAGTCGAGGATACTGAATTGAGTTATATAGTAAGAGACCATGATCGAAATAAATTTGAAGCTCGAAAGCAATACCTTCTTGATTTGGTCGATTCGTTAAATAAAGAAAATGGTCATACGGTTTATGAAATTGAGATCAAGGACCAATACTATAATATGAAAGAAATGGTGGTGCCTGTTATGCACATTGTTGACATTGCAGAAGCTGCAATGAAGGAATTAAATATTAAACCACTAATTAAACCGATAAGAGGGGGTACAGATGGATCCCAATTAAGTTTTATGGGTTTACCTTGTCCAAACATATTTGCGGGAGGACATAACTTCCATGGGCGTTATGAGTATGTGCCACTAGAAAGTATTATGAGTGCTACAAAAGTAATTTGTAAAATTGCGGAACTAACACAAAAGCGTTATATATAAAAAAAGGCCGCTAAAACTAGCGGCTTTTTTTGTGAATTACTTAACGACCGAAGTCAGATTTAATTTCTGACTCATGTCCATTGAAATGGCTGAACGGTCAAATTTAATTTTTCCTGCTTGTGTTTCTATGACGCAAGAGTTGTCTTTGTCATTTAACTCAGCAATTTTGCCGTGCATTCCACTTTTGGTAATTACCTTGTTTCCTTTTTTAAGTTCCGCGGCAAATTTCTTTTCTTTTTTTGCGCGTTTCATTTGAGGGGCTATCATAAAGAAATAAAGCACTAATAACATTAAAACTAAGGGGGTATATTGACCTATGTTTTCCATATACTTGGGATTGGAATATTAATTAATTATTGTTTTTTAGCAGCAGGTGCAGCAGCAGCTGACGGTGCATTAGGATCTGGAGTAATAAATGCTGAAATTCTCACTTGTTCTCTCCCAGTTTGCGTATTTGTTGTTAATGTAATCGTCTTAGAAGTTTTGTTAGCTCCTTTACCATTAAACTTAACGCTAAACTGTGATGAAGCTCCAGGCATTAGAGGTTCTTTACTCCAGCCTTGAGGAACTGTACATCCACATGTACTTTTTATATCAGTGACAACTAGTGGAGATTTTCCTGTATTAGTGTAAGCGAAGGTTGTTTCTACAGGCGTACCATTCATTATTTGTCCAAAGTCATGCTCTGTTTTGTCAAAAGAAATGCTTGGAAAAACTATTGCTTGAGAATCTCTCTCAGCAGCTTTCGTTACATTTTCTTGATTTATTTTTTCAGTAGCGTTTTCTTTACAAGAACTAAAAACAGCAAGAGTTGCTATTGTGAGAGTTAAAAATAATTTTTTCATAAGTTAGAATTTTAATTAATTTGATTTTAAAAAATGAGAGGATAAAAGTAACTAAAAATTTACATTAATCCACGTCCTATTTTGTTTAAGGTGTTGTTTTCGTTTTGCTCTTTTACAATTTTGTCTAAAACTCCATTGATAAACACATTACTTTTTGGAGTTGAATACTCTTTTGCTATTTCAATATATTCGTTAATCGATACTTTGGTAGGAATTGAGGGGAATTCATGAAATTCACAAATTGCCATTTGAAGCAATACGAAATCAATATCAGCAATCCGATCCTTATCCCAGTTTTGAGTTTTCAAGCTAATCTCTTCAGTGTAGGCCTCTAGGTTTTGGACTGTATACCTTAATAATTCAATACCAAACTCTTTATCTTCATCATCCTTAAATAACTTAGGAGTAAAGTAATTGTCTGAACTGTTTTCTTTTGCTTTGTTTAGAAGCTTAACCAACGCTGTATTAACAACTGGTAAATCATCTAACCATGTTAAATTTCGGTCTTCTAAATAATCGTATAATTTCTCATTGGGCGCAATCACTTCTTTAAAAAGAGCGACGATACATTGTTTATCATTATTAAAGGACGAGTTAGAGTCCATATAAGCTGTGTAAATATCACTTTCGAGGATAGACCTGAAGATGACTTCTACGTACTCATTATCTAATTCCCAATTTTGAATTTTATAACGCTCAAATGCATTTTTCAAAGATTGACTTTCTGACATCTGAACTAAAAGTATGTTCTGAATAAACTTCATATTCGGGTTTAAATCCTCAGAAGATAATAGATGTTTTTGTTGCGATTTTTCTTGTTGATCTTTTGCCTTATCATGCACTTTAATAAGTAACGAAAGCATCAGTAAATAGAGTGAATACATACTATCCATACTAGATATAAGAAATCTTTCTTCAGAAGCCAAGTTAAGATCCTCCGATCTTTTAAGGGCATAAATAACTTGCATTACTTTAGTTCGAATATGTCTTCTATTCAGCATGGTATAAAGAACTTATTTGTTTAAGATCAATTTTTGATCTTTATTTATCTTGTTTGTTGCAATTTAAATAAATAGCTCGACAAAAATAGTATTATTTTACTTCTAAAAATTCAAAAATTAGTTTTTTTACATAATGTCATCTTTACCTAAAACTACTATCTTTGTGAGGGGCCCATAAGTCCTCTTATAATCTTACCGTTTAACCAATGAAAGAGCTTCAATATCTTAATAAATATTTCTTAAAGTATCGCTTTAAAATTATCTTGGGTATTCTTATTACGATTGGTTCAAAAATCTTCGCATTATTCACGCCACAACTTATTGGAAAGTCTATTACTTTAATTTCTAATCAAGTGACAGACCCTACAACTACAAATGTCTTTAGAAATCAAATAAGTCTATACATACTTTATATCGTAGGGGCAGCAATTGCTACTGGGCTATTCACCTTTTTAATGCGTCAAACTATAATTAACGTATCCCGGCATGTGGAGTTTGATTTGAAAAATGAAGTTTACAACCACTACCAACAACTTTCCATTGCTTTTTATAAACGAAACCGCACAGGAGATCTTATGAGTCGAATAAGTGAAGACGTTAGTAAAGTACGAATGTATATCGGACCTGCTGTAATGTATACCATAAATACCTTAACCCTGTTTATTGTAGCTTTAGCATATATGTACAACCAATCACCATCCCTTACACTCTACACCATATTACCACTTCCTTTTTTATCAATATCCATTTATTTTCTAAGTAAACTAATTCACAAGCAAAGTACAATTGTACAAACACACTTATCGACCTTATCATCTTCAACTCAAGAATTTTTTAGTGGTATATGGATTACAAAAGCCTATGCGCTAGAAGAACAAACAGAACAAAAATTTTCAGATTCAGCGAACTCACAGCGAGAAAAACGCTTGGGCTTATCTAAAATACAAGCTTTCTTTCATCCTTTAATGTTATTACTCATAGGAATAAGCAACCTAATCGTTATTTATATAGGAGGCAAACAATATATGGATGGGCAGATTGAGAACTTAGGCACCATAGCAGAGTTTATAATTTATGTTAATATGCTCACGTGGCCTGTTGCCTCAATTGGATGGGTTACGTCCTTAATACAAGAGGCTGAAGCGTCTCAAAAAAGAATTAATGAATTCCTAAAACAAACGCCTGACATAATCAACACAACTGAATTAGAGTCAAATATTGAAGGCACTATCACTTTTAAAAATGTGCATTTCACATATGAAGATACTAATATAGAAGCTTTAAAGGGCATTAGTTTTGAGGTCCAAAAAGGACAAACACTTGCTATTATTGGAAACACAGGGTCTGGAAAATCAACTATTCTTGAGCTCATTGGACGTTTATATGATGTTCAAAAAGGGCAGATAGAAGTCGATGGTCAAACCATTCAAAACCTAAATTTAAATAGTCTTAGGTCTAGTGTTGGCTTTGTGACTCAAGATCCATTTTTGTTTTCTGACAGCTTAAGGAATAATATCAAATTTGGTAAAAATAAGGCATCAGATGACGAAGTCGTAGAGGCCTCAAAGATGGCGGTAGTTCATGATAATATTACTAATTTTAAAAATGGATATGACACTGTTTTAGGGGAGCGCGGAATCACACTTTCTGGAGGACAAAAACAACGGATATCCATTGCCAGAGCTTTTATAAAAAACCCTCAGATCCTACTTTTAGATGACTGCCTTTCAGCAGTTGACACGGAAACTGAAGAACAAATCCTTAATAACATAGAGCTAGTAACTAAGGGGAAAACGACTATCATCGTCAGTCACCGGATATCATCCGCTAAGAATGCAGATATTATTGTAGTTCTAAACAACGGAATCATTACCCAACAAGGGTCTCATGTTCAGCTAATTAATGTAGAAGGTTATTACAAGGAGCTTTATCAAAACCAGCTAAGAAAAATTTCAAGTTAATTTAATAAAACAATAAATCGTTGATTTCTAGAAAATAAATTCGTTAATAAGTTGGTGTCTTAATTTATTTTTTAGACTTTTGAATGTTATAGAAAGCTATTAATTCAAACACTTTCTATTTTCAACACTACAACTATGGAACTAGAAGAAATCTATTCAAAAGTTTTAAGAGCTGGAAGGCGTACCTATTTTTTTGATGTAAGGGCCACAAAAGCTGGTGACTATTATTTAACGGTCACAGAGAGTAAAAAATTTACTAACGACGATGGATCTTTCCACTATAAAAAACATAAAATATACCTTTATAAAGAAGACTTCACTGAATTCAATAGTATATTAAGCGAAATGACTGATTACATAATAAATGAAAAAGGTCAAGAAGTTATAAGCGATCGACATCAAAAGGACTACATAAAAGAAGAATTTACATCTGAAGAATCTAATGAAAAACCATCAACAGGTAATTTTACGGATGTTAATTTTGATGATATTTAATAGTAAGGACACACAAAAACAAAAGGGCTCTTTTAAGAGTAATATGTTTTTAACGCACAGGGGTGCCATTAGGAACAGTTTCTTCCGGGGACAATAAAACAACTTTAGAAGCTTCTAAAGCTCCTAAAACTAAGCATTCGCTTACATAATTAGCTATCATTTTATTTGAGAAATTAACATTAGCTATAATTTGCTTCCTCAATAAATCTTCTTTAGAGTAAACAGATGTAATTTGGGCCGAAGACTGTTTTAAGCCTAAGCTTCCAAAATCAATAGTTATTTTATAGGCCGGTTTGTGGGCCTCCTCAAAGTCAGAAACTTCTATTATAGTACCTATTCTCAAATCAATCTTGGAGAAGTCATCAAACGTAATTGTAGTACTCATATCTATTAAGTGAATTAAAGTAATCAAGATATGAATTTTTGATTACTTCTTAAATGAATAAACACAAATCTTTGTATATCTTTGAGAACATTAAACTCAAAATGGCTCAAACAACTTCAAACATGCTACCATTAGGAACGGAAGCACCAAATTTTAAATTATGGGATACTGTTTCAGATTCTATAAAATCATTAAATAAACTAAAAGGCCCAAATGGCACTATGGTAATGTTTATATGCAATCATTGCCCTTACGTAATTCACATTAATGAAGCTTTAGTGGCGCTAGCAGACGAGCTGAAAACAAAAGGAATTAGAGTGGTAGCAATTTCTAGTAATGACGCTGAAAAGTACCCACAAGATGGGCCTAGAGCTATGGAACTAAATGCTCGAAAAATGAGGTATTCATTTCCGTATCTATATGATAGAACACAAGAAATTGCCAAAGCATATAATGCTGCTTGCACTCCTGACTTCTATTTATTTAACTCCGATTTAAAGCTAACATACAGAGGTCAACTTGATGATTCTCGACCAGGAAATGGACTACCAGTAGATGGAAGTGACCTAAGACATGCTGTAAGTTGTTTGATAAAAAACAAAGAGAACAAACGGACTCAAAAACCGAGTATAGGGTGTAATATAAAGTGGAAACTCAACTAACAAACATACCTAGTTTTCTTAATAAAAGAGATTATTAGTCTTGGACTTTAATAATTTCTAAATCTTGGTATTTGAGGATAAAACCCGCTTCATTTTTATAACCGCCATTTGGCTGCTGTGTATAATTAAATTTATTTCCAATATAACTAGTCTGAATATTCGATGGACTTTCAAAAAGAGTTCCAAATTTACTAAGGCGTAATAAAACATCTATTGTTAAATCAAACCCTCTAATCGCATATTTATTAGGGAACGTTCCAAATTTAATTAAATATTTCTGCTGGAATCCTTCAGAAAGCTGCATATTATAATTAATAGATGGATACTGAAAATGTAAATTAGATAAATCATAATTAGATACATTTAAGCCTTCAAATGCTTTGTTTTTAGTCGTGGTCATTAATAATATATTGCGTTCAACCTCCGTTTCATTGTCATCCTCATCCACAAGAATTGTAATGCCGTTCATCGCGTTTAACATGCTAGTCACGTTGGAAACAAAGCCTTCATTGTTAGACTCCAGAAAAACAATTGTTCTTCCAGATAAAAGCACTTCCTGAATATCTTCTAACAATAAATAAAACTGCTCTACGCCCTCGTTATCAATTTTAGACGTCATCAAAGAAGCCGTTGGGAATGCTGTTTTCAAATAATTGGCAGTCGTCTTGCTTTTTGAATCGTGTATAATTAAAGTATGGTGTGGAATCGTATCAGTTTTGACATAAGACACCATTTTGGTTCGCAACCAATCAGCCTCTGGAATAGTTTGAAATAAGTTTAAATAATTCTTTTTTGATTTCACAAAAGGGGAAACAACAGGGATGCTATCCAATAAAACATGCTGAGCTGTTAACTCTAGGTTCTGTGAGGTTATTGGACCAAGAATCGCATCATATTTAGAAAAATTAGACTGATTCAAAATTATTTTTATATCCAAGGCCTTAGCGTTGGTGTCAAACACATCTAAATTTATTGAAATTCCTAACTGTTTGGCAGAGTCAATAGCCACAAGGACACCAGAATAAAAATCCGTGGCAATATTAATATAGCCGTCACGCTTTAATTGCTCTCTGGCAAGATTTAAAGAATCTGAATCGATACTCTTGGTCTTGAATGGCAACAAAAGTGCTATATTTTTTGGGGATAAATCAACCAGGCTATCTGAAAGAGAGGTCGTAAAAACGAGCGCTTTTTCAATGTTTTTGACACTTAACTTCGGAACTCTTAAGACCATGCCCAACTTTAATCCTTGTATGGCGAGTTCTGGATTAAGAGACTCTAATACCTCTTTAGATAATCCTAACTTTTTCTTAAGCCTATAAAAGCCCTCACGTGCTTTTACGATGTAATAACCGAACTGATCTTCTTTGATTTCATTTTTGTCTGAAACAACAATATTTGGAACATTTAGTTGCTGTCCTTCGTTAAGGTAAGACCCCATTCCAGGGTTAAGCGCTTCTAGTTGCGGCACAGAAATTCCAAACTTATAGGCTATCCGCCACTTCCCTTCTTTTGCTAAAACAGTATAAAGCTGTAATGAGCTATTATAAGCTGGCGCTTTATTTTCCTTAAAGATTGGAATGTATATTTTTTTGCCGGATCTTAACTTCTTAAATTGTAAGAATTCATTGTGAGCCTTTAGATCTTCAACTGAGATGTCATATTTTTGAGCAATACTAAAAAGGGTTTCTTTTCGTCGGACCTTATGAACTTTATAAGACTCTAATACCTTATCAGCCAATGGAGCGCTTAATCTGTCTGAAAATGACTCCGGAATAATCAAAACCGAGTTAACAACCGCAATAGAAGATGCATCTGGATTTAAGACATAAATATCAGCTGTAGATATTTTATAGCGCTTCGCAATACTTTCAATAGATTCGCCTGCTTTTACAATATGTTTCCTTAAATTTTGAGCGTGAACTGTTAAGCTAAAAACAAGGATTCCTAAAAAGATTAATAACTTCTTCATACGCTTATTTTAAAAACTCATTACTGCTCTAACTTTAGACTTACTCCCACTCTATAGTTGCCGGAGGCTTTGAGCTAATATCATAGACAACTCTATTAACCCCTTTTACTTTATTAATTATATCATTAGATGTTTTCTGAAGGAATTCATAAGGTAAATTTACCCAATCAGCGGTCATTCCATCTGTACTTTCGACAGCTCTTAGAGCAACACATTTTTCATAGGTACGTTCATCACCCATAACTCCTACGCTATTAACGGGTAACAAAATAGCTCCTGCTTGCCAAACTTTATCGTAAAGATCCCATTCTCTTAAACCATTTATAAACACCGCATCTACTTCCTGTAAAATGCGAACTTTTTCATGGGTAATATCACCTAAAATTCGAATAGCGAGCCCTGGTCCTGGGAACGGGTGTCGACCGAGTAACTTAGCATCAATACCCATAGAAGCACCTACGCGCCTAACTTCGTCTTTAAATAAAGCTTTAAGTGGTTCTACCACTTTTAATTTCATGAAATCTGGCAAGCCACCAACATTATGGTGACTTTTAATGGTAGCACTTGGCCCTCCAGTAGCAGAAACACTTTCAATCACATCTGGATATATAGTACCTTGAGCGAGCCATTTAACATCCTGTATCATCTGTGCTTCATCATCAAATACTTCAATGAATACGCGGCCAATCGCTTTCCGTTTAAGCTCTGGATCTTCGAGTCCAGCCAAAGACTCTAAAAAACGTTCAGAAGCATCAACTCCTTTGACATTAAGCCCCATTCCTTCATATTGTGTTAGAACACTTGAAAATTCATCTTTCCTTAGCAATCCATTATTCACAAAAATACAGTAAAGGTTTTCCCCAATAGCTTTATGTAAAAGAATAGCTGCAACTGTTGAATCTACCCCGCCGGACAACCCTAAAACAACTTTATCGTTTTGAAGTTTCGATTTTAAATCTGCAACTGTTTCATCCACAAAAGAATCAGGGGTCCAATCTTGATTTAAACCAGCGATAGAAACTAAGAAGTTTTGTAATAACTTTTTTCCGTCTGTTGAATGGTATACTTCAGGATGAAACTGAATGGCAAAGGTTGTTTCTCCCTCAATCTTATATGCAGCATTGGCCACATCAGCGGTACTTGCTAATAAAACACCATTAGTAGGTAATTCTTTAATTGTATCACTATGACTCATCCAAACCTGACTCCCAGAGCTAACGCCTTTGAAAAGGATTTCATTTTCTTTTGTATACGACAAATTAGCACGCCCGTACTCTCGGGTATTAGATGGCGAAACAGTCCCTCCAGAAAAATGAGCTAAATATTGGGCGCCATAACAGACTGCTAACAATGGCTTAACCCCACGTATTTCTGATAAGTCCGGATGCAACGCATCCTCACCTCTTACAGAGTGTGGACTCCCAGAAAGCACAACGGCTTTAAACTCGTCTAAATGGGTTGGGATTTTATTGTAGGGATAAATCTCACAGTAAATATTAAGCTCTCTTACGCGTCTTGCTATAAGTTGAGTATATTGAGATCCAAAATCGAGTATTAATACCTTATCGTGTTGCATAATCAAAAGTAATATTTATAAATAAAATTGAACGTCTAATTTTAAAAATTATAGATAAAAAATATGAAAGTTTTGATTTAGAGGCGCTAACTCAAGTCTTAATCGGTCTATAAATTCATCACCATAGTCTAAGTAAAATTCTGAAAAATTCAAGAAACGTTCTTGAAGACTTCCATTTGGAAAAAGTTCTAAGTGTATCTGCTCCAGACGATCTATATAATTGATGTGAGAATTCTTTTCTGCTTTGAGTAATCTTCTCTCTAAAACTTCTAACCCATTAATTTGCTTTTTTTCCTGTGCAGATACGGCTCCAATAAAAGACTTATCTGTCTGACTGGCAATATCATAAAGTACTGCAAACTGCTGATTTATAACCGCTTTTTGCTCAGAGAAATCAATGTGAAACTTTGAGATTTTTTTAATTTGAGAATCAATTAAAGCTTGTTTATTTTGAAACAAATCTGAAACAGATATATTTAATTTATCTAATTTCTGTTGCTGTTTTTGATGCATTAAAAGCACCGCATTACGATGTAATAAAATTGGGAAATTGAGCTGTTCAGACTCAAAATAGGTTTTAAGCTGAAGCCAATAAGATAACTCTGCGCCGCCTCCAATGTAACAAAGATTAGGCAAAATAGTTTCTTGATACAAAGGACGCATGATTACATTGGGGGAAAATCGCTCTGGATATAAATTGAGCTCTTCTAAAATACCTTTTAAATCCCAAGATAGTTGAGTATTTAAGACACTGTAAAGTTCTTCTTTCCGTACAATGCGTTCACGCAGATTATCTTTTAAATAAAATAAATTTATTTCTCTAGGGTTCACTTGAATTTTATAATCGGCATCAATTGCTTTTAGCTCCTCACTGGTCTGAGAAATAAACTTGAAAGCATTACTCGACGTTAATTCTGTAGCAACCGCAGGAATAAATAACCGTTTTAAGCCTGGATCATTTCCATCCACAACAAGTAAATTATCTCCTTCAAAAAGTGCGTGAACTAAATAGCGTGTAGCATCGGCTAAGTTTGAATTATTTATGTAAGCATTTTTAACTAATTCTAAAAGCGCTTTGGCATGAGTCGTTTTTCCTAATACAATCGAAAATATATTTATCAACTCAGACAATTCAGAGGTATCTAGTAATCCAACAGCACCGGAGGTCTTTTTAGACCATTGAAATTGTTTGTTCTGAAAATTAAAGTGATTAATTTCTTCAAAATCATGATCTTCAGAGGCCATCCAAAAAATAGGAATGTAATTATTTTCTGGATCTTTTATCTTCAAATTCTTTGCCAAATTTATAGTAGTTATAATTTTGTACAAAAAGTAAATCGGCCCCCCTAATAGGTTTAACTGATGCCCTGTCGTTACTGTAAATGTATTTTTCTTGGCAAGAGACTGAATTCTGCTCGTTGTTAATTCAGAAGGCATTAATGGAGCATATTGTTGCGACAATGCACTAACTAAAACAGCTCTTTTTTCAATTGAAAACTCTGCTTTTTTAGCGTTTAATTGAGGTTTAAAATTCTCTAAGGTTGGATAGCGATTATATAGGGACTGGAGTTCTGGATGTTTTTCTACATAATCGCAAACAAGCTTTGAAGCGTAAGCAGTGTCTCGAAATGAAATACAGTCTATTGGCATAGCATTAACTTATAATATGTGAAAATACTTAATTTGAGATGCAATTACTAACAAAAAGGCTTACAACACCACTTCTGCATACAAATCAAAATCTGCAGCTTCAGTTACTTTAACGTTGGCAAACTCCCCAGTTTTTAGGTACGTTTTTGTTGCATCAATCAAAACTTCATTATCTACATCTGGAGAATCAAACTCGGTTCTTCCAACAAAGTAAGAACCTTCTTTACGATCAATAACGACTTTAAAAGTCTCTCCAATTTTTGCTTGATTCAATTCCCAAGAAATTTGAGATTGAATTTCCATAATTTCATTAGCTCTTGCTAACTTTACTTCTTCTGGCACATCATCTTCTAAATTAAACGCATGTGTATTTTCTTCATGGGAATAGGTAAAACAGCCCAAACGTTCAAAACGCATCGCTTCTACCCAGGCTTTTAATGTTTGGTAGTCCTCTTCAGTTTCTCCAGGATAACCTACAATTAAAGTAGTTCTGATAGTCATTTCAGGAACCGCTTCTCTAAACTGCGTTAGCAATTTTGTGGTTTTGGCTTGAGTAGTTCCTCGACGCATACTTTTAAGAATTTTATCTGAAATATGTTGCAATGGAATGTCTAGATAGTTACAGATTTTAGGTTCGCGCTTCATGACATCTAACACATCTAATGGGAAGCCTGTTGGAAATGCATAATGCATACGAATCCATTCCACTCCTTCTACTTTTACCAACGCTTCCAAAAGCTCTGCTAAGTTTCTTTTTTTGTATATATCTAATCCGTAGTAGGTTAAATCTTGGGCAATCAAAATCAATTCTTTTACCCCATTTACTGCTAATTTCTCAGCCTCGATAACAAGGTTCTCAATAGGAGTTGATTTATGTTTACCTCGCATCAATGGGATTGCACAAAAACTACAAGGTCGGTCGCAACCTTCAGCAATTTTTAAGTACGCATAATTCTTTGGCGTAGTTGTTAAACGTTCGCCTATAAGTTCATGCTTATAATCTGCACCTAAAGCCTTTAATAGCTGAGGAAGTTCGGTGGTTCCAAAATATTGATCAACGTTAGGAATTTCTTTTTGTAAATCTGGTTTGTAACGTTCACTTAAACAACCCGTCACAAATACTTTATCAACTTCACCATCTTCTTTCTTCTGCATGTAATCTAAGATGGTATTAACACTTTCTTCTTTGGCATTATTAATAAAGCCACAAGTATTAATAACCACTACATTTCCTTCTTCTTCATGGACTACATCTTTACCACTCGCTTTGAGTTGCCCCATTAATACTTCACTGTCATAGACGTTTTTACTACAGCCTAAAGTGATCACATTAATTTTATTCTTTTTAAGTGTTTTAGTTCTCATGATTTACTATTAATAGTGGTGGTTATTTAAAAAATGAATCCACAAATTCAAACTTATTAAAAACTTGAAGGTCCTCTATCCCTTCTCCTACGCCTATGTACCTGACTGGGATTTGAAACTCATCACTAATTCCAATGACAACACCACCCTTTGCAGTCCCATCTAATTTGGTAATTGCTAAAGCAGTGACTTCAGTGGCTGCCGTAAATTGCTTGGCTTGTTCAAAAGCATTTTGTCCAGTGGAACCATCAAGTACTAATAAAACTTCGTGAGGGGAATGTTCTACCACTTTTTGCATGACTCGTTTAACTTTAGTTAATTCATTCATCAAATTAACTTTATTATGCAAACGCCCAGCGGTATCAATAATAACAACATCTGCATTAGAAGTAACTGCACTTTGTAAAGTATCAAAAGCAACAGATGCAGGGTCGCTACCCATGGACTGCTTAATGATAGGAACACCCACACGATCAGCCCAAACTTGTAACTGATCAATAGCTGCTGCTCTAAATGTATCTGCGGCTCCAAGAACTACACTAAGCCCTTGTTTTTTGAGTTGGTAGGCAAGTTTTCCTATGGTTGTTGTTTTTCCAGCGCCATTTACGCCTACTACCATGATAACGTAAGGTTTGTTTGTTTCTGGTATAGAGAAATCGGTTGATTCTCCAGAATTAGTTTCTGACAATAAGCTTGCAATTTCTTCTCTAAGTATAAGGTTTAGAGCCTCAGTGCCAACGTATTTATCTTTGGCAACCCGCGCTTCGATTCGGTCAATCACTTTAAGAGTGGTATTGACTCCTACGTCGCTAGTGACTAAAACCTCTTCTAAATTATCTAATACACCCGCATCTACTTTTGACTTACCAACAACAGCTTTGCTTAATTTATCAAAAAAGGTGGAACTCGACTTCTCAAGACCTTTGTCTAAAGTCGCCTTTTTATCAGATGAAAATATGTTTTTAAAAAAACTCATAAGTCAACAATTATCTATTTACAAAAATAGCATTAAATGTGAGGAAATTAAAAAATAAAAGCCGCTTTATAATAAAGCAGCTTTAAATATGATGTAGTAAGAAGTTTCTTATTTTTTACTTAAGAAGTCACTTACCTTTTCAGGCGCCATAATAGATTCAACAAAAGTATAAGCTCCAGATTTCTCTGACTTAACCATTTTGATCGCTTTAGTTAAACGCTTTGATCCAGTTTGTAAGGATGCTACTGATTTCTTTGCCATGATTCAAGTGTGTTACATTTGAAAATTACTTTCGTAAAATTCTTAATTTATTTGATTTCTTTGTGAACCGTCATTCTCTTAAGTATGGAGTTGAATTTCTTTATTTCCATACGATCAGGCGTATTCTTCTTGTTCTTAGTTGTAATATATCTAGAAGTTCCTGGTTTCCCGGACTCTTTGTGCTCTGTGCACTCTAAAATTACTTGAACTCTATTTCCTCTTTTTGCCATTTTACAGTGCTTTTATTGGTCGTTTATTTTAAAAAACCTTTAGTCTTTGCTTCTTTTATAGCTGCGTGAATACCAATTTTGTTGATGGTTTTCAAAGCTGCAGTAGAAACCTTAAGGGTTACCCAGTTATCTTCTTCTGGAATGTAAAAACGTTTTTTGATTAAATTTACATTAAATCTACGTTTAGTTCTATTTAAGGCTTTAGATACATTGTTTCCAAACATTGCTCTTTTACCAGTAAGTTCACAAATTCTTGACATTTTTCTTAACTTTAATTGTTTTGTTGTTTCAAAACGAGGTGCAAAAATACGAATTCTTTAGAAGTACGCAAACTTTATTTTAGCATTTTTTAAAAATTTCTTTCTGAAATAATGTAAAGGCCATAGTTACTGCTTTCTGAACTACTCTAAGTCGTTGTTTTCCAAAGTTAAACTGCTGTGAAAACACGCCACTTGGAGTTGCGATAGCTATACAAACAGTTCCTATTTCTGCTTCAGAATCTCCTTTAGTAGGGCCTGCATTTCCTGTTGTTGCTAATCCATAGTCCGATGCGAATAATTGTCTTACATTTTCAGCCATTGCCTCAGCAACCTGATTACTCACAACTGAATGCGCCTTAATAAGTTCAGGATTGACCTTTAAAATGTCTATTTTTGAATCCATCGCGTAAGCTACAAGCCCCCCCTTAAAGTAATTAGAAGCGCCTGAATGTGCTGTTATATTTTCTGCAATCTTACCTCCAGTACAACTTTCAGCTATAGAAAGTGTTCTTCCTAGTTTTGTCAATTGATTTCCTATAATTTGCTCAATAGATGATTGCTCTTCAAATCCCACAAATACATCACTAATTAATGGAATCAAAGCAGTAACCTGAGCATTAACACCATCGATAATCGCTTCCTTATCAAATCCTTTAGAAGACAATCTAAGGCGAACTCTCCCAAGATTTGGAAGATATGCCAACTTAATTGGTTCTGGCAAGGCAGACTCCCAATCCTTAATTCTTTCAGCAATAATACTCTCCCCTATGCCATAGGTTAATAGTGTTTTGTGAAGAATAAATGGCCGCTTGAATTTTTGAGAAATGCGTGGTAAGACCTCATCATTCATCAGACCTTTCATTTCGTAGGGCACTCCAGGAAGGGAAATAAATACAGTATTGTTTTTTTCTAACCACATGCCAGGTGCACTTCCAGACTTATTCATCAGAGCTATAGCCTTTGAAAGTACTAATGATTGATCTATATTAACCTGTAAAAGAGGTTGTTTTACAAAACTCTTCCATAAGTATTTTATATTTTCTAGAACCGCTTCATCATAAACTAAAGTATCCTCAAAATACTGTGCCAAAGTTGTTTTGGTAATATCATCTTTGGTAGGGCCTAAACCTCCTGTAATGACAACAATGTCAACATTTTTTTCTGCCGCTTGAAATGCTTCTAAAATATGAATCTTATCATCTTGAACCGATGTGATTTGATATACTGAAACCCCTATTTTATTTAATTCCTGAGCTATATAAGCAGAATTAGTATCTATAATTTGACCGATTAAAATTTCATCGCCAATGGTAATAATTTCTGCTTTCATATATTATTTAACTTTAATCGAAAAGAATTCTTCTTCTCCAATATAACCTTTCAAAAAATCATTAGACTGTACTTTACCTACACCCGATGGCGTGCCTGTAAAAATGATATCTCCAATTTTTAAGGTGAAATACTGAGATACGTAGGCTATAATCTCATCTATACCCCACAACATATCTTCTGTCGTTGATGATTGAACAATTTGATTATTTTTAAAAAGACTGAATGGAATGTTATTTACGTTTTCGTAGTTGGACTTAGAAACCCACTTACCTATAACTGCTGAGCCATCAAATGCTTTTGATTTCTCCCAAGGCAAGCCTTTTCCTTTAAGTTCTTGTTGAAGGTCTCGGGCTGTGAAATCAATTCCCAATCCAATTTGCTCATAATACTTGTGAGCAAATTTTGAATCAATATATTTTCCTACTCGATTAATTTTAACCAAAACTTCAACTTCGTAATGTACTTCATTGGAGAAATCTGGAATAAAAAAGGGCTGTTGATTTAACAAAATTGCAGTATCAGGTTTTAAAAAAACAACAGGCTCTGATGGTTTTTCACTTTTTAACTCTGAAATGTGTTGCGCATAGTTACGCCCAATGCAAATTAACTTCATTATTGAAGCTTGTTATTAAATGATCTTAGCTTAATGCCCGTTAACACTTTTTTGGTGTATAAAGGAAAATCTGCTGATTGCAACCACCCAAAATAACCAGGCTCTTTTTCAAGTATTTCGGTTACTTTTTTCCCTTTATGTTTTCCAAAAGAAAAACACTCTTCTCCGTATTTGTCGTAAGTAATAAAACCTGCAAAATCTGCAATTTTTTTTCGGGAGCTAAATTCCGCTAAAAAGCTCGTGTCATTCTCTAAATCATCGTAACGATCCAGTTGTGCTTTTAGAACTTCATAGGTAGCCATTGTATCCGCTTCGGCACTGTGTGCATCATCTAAACTCCTATCGCAATAAAATTTAAAGGCCGCTGTTAGTGTGCGCTGCTCCATCTTGTGGAAAATTGTTTGTACATCTACAGAACGACAGTTTTTCATATCAAAATCAACTCCAGCTCTTAGCATTTCTTCTGCTAATAAAGGAATATCAAATCGATTCGAATTAAATCCTCCTAAATCAGAATCTTTAATCCAAGAATGAACCTCCTTAGCCAACTCATTGAATGTAGGCTCGTTTGCTACTTTTTCGTCTGTAATACCATGAATAGCTGTCACGACTGATGGAATTGGCATTTCTGGATTTACCAACCATGTTTTCTTTTCTTCAGACCCATCTGGATTAACTTTCAGTATAGATATTTCAACAATCCTATCTTTAGTAATGCTTATGCCTGTCGTTTCTAAATCAAAGAAACAAATGGATTTATTTAGGTTTAGTTGCATGTTTATAGTGTTCTTTTATCGTCCCAAGCCTCTAAGTAATCTTTGACTGTCTTTAAAAACTGACCTCCTAAAGACCCATTTACTACTCTATGGTCATATGAATGCGATAGGAACATTTTTTGTCTGATACCAATAAAATCACCTTCGCTAGTTTCAATAACAGCAGGCACTTTTCTGATGGCTCCAAGTGCTAAAATTCCAACCTGTGGCTGATTTATAATTGGCGTCCCCATTATACTACCAAACCCACCAACATTCGTCACTGTATAGGTACCATCTTGAATGTCATCTGGCTTAAGCTGGTTGGTTCGTGCACGCAAAGCAAGATCATTAACTCGTTTAGTCATTCCAACTAAGTTTAATTGATCTGCATTTTTAATCACTGGCACTATCAAATTGCCATCATCTAATGAAGCAGCCATTCCTATGTTAATATTTTTACGTTTGATTATCTTACCATCTTGAACAGAAATATTTAGCATTGGATGCACTGTAAGTGCATAGGCTATCGCTTCCAAAAATATTGGTGTAAACGTAATATTTTCTCCCTCACGTGCCATGAAAGACTCTTTAATTTTTATCCTCCAGTTCCAGATTTTAGTAACATCAACTTCGATAAATGACTGCACATGTGCAGACGTTTGCAATGAATCTGTCATATGCTTGGAAACTAATTTACCCATGCGAGACATTTCTATAATTTCATCTTCACCACTACTTATCACAGGGTTTACACTAGATGTCGTTTGAGACCGTGTTTCAAATACTGGTTTAACTGAAGACGCCACTGGCTTATTAGCTAAATAGGCTAATATATCCTTTTTGGTAACCCTCGCGTCTTTTCCAGATCCTTGGATAGAATTTAACTGAGTCTGAGTGATACCTTCTTTTTTTGCAATATTCCTGACTAAGGGAGAATAAAAACGAGTGTCGTTAGAACGCACAATATTCACCTCATCCTGGATTTTTGTGATGGAGATCTCAAGCTGCTCAACCTCCTTAGGTTCTGAAACTTGAATAGCCTCAGGGGCAGATACAGTCACTGCAACCGTATCAGAGTCCGTCTCTATTATAGCGATTGTTTGACCAACCTCAACAATAGCATCAACTTCAAAAAGTTTTTGAATAAGCACCCCTTCTACCTCACTAGGAACCTCACTATCTACTTTGTCCGTAGCTATTTCCAAAACAGCTTCATCAGCATCAATTTTATCCCCTATATCTTTGAGCCAAGCAGTAAGTGTTGCCTCTGCTACACTCTCACCCATTTTGGGTAATTTAAGTTCGAATTTTGCCATAGGATAATATAATTGGATGTATGATTATTGGTTACAAATTTACGAAAATAGATGAAACTATTCAGGAATTTTAAAATTGTATTACTTCTCCCTTTGTGTCAGCGGAACTACTACCTATAATATAAGAGCAGTTTTTGGGTTGTATTTTAAATAGACAATGCTGTTCTTTAAAAGCTTGCATGTGTTCAATAATCGATTTAAAGGAGATCTCTTGAGCATCAAAAATAAGTTCATTTCCAACACCAACATCTCCAAAGTCAGATGCTATTTTTGGATTTAATTTATCGACCAATCGAGGGTTAGGGTTCTTGGAAAATAACAAATAAGTAATAGATGGTTTAGTAGCTAATTTTTTTTCTGAATTAAATAAAACCATCCATTTAATCCCAAGAGATATCAAGAAATCAAAAAGGCTGTTTTTTTGAAAATGTTTGATATAAAAAATCTGCATAGCACCATAAAACCTTCTAAGATAAGCCTCATCTTTACGGGTACTCTCCCCTTTATAATGAATAACAGATACGTTCCCATAATAATAATTGTCATACCCGGATTTGAGCGATTTGTAAGAGAGATCAATATCTTCACCATACATGAAATAGTCTTCATCAAAGCCCTTTAAGTCGTTATAAACAGTACGTTTAACAAACATGAAAGCGCCTACCAAAACATCTACTTTACCATCGTCATATTCCAATATGTTATTTGCATAATAATGCTTGGCACTTCCTAGTATTTTTTTAATTGCAACTGAAACGATAGGAACATTCCGCTTGCTTTCTGGTAAAAATCTACCAGTGCCATCAATCAGTCGACAGCCAATAATTCCAGGATTTGATTTCGTTTCAGCGAACTCTAGAACTTTAGCAAAGCCATCTTCTGGAACTACCGTATCTGGGTTAAGTATACATACATACGCGCCTTTAGCTACTTTAACAGCTTGATTGTTTGCTTTTGAAAAACCTACGTTTACCTCATTTTTAATTAATAGTGCAGACGGGAATTTGGAAACAACCATTTCACAACTACCATCGTAAGAATTATTATCTATCACAATAATTTCTGAAGGAATTCCTTTTAAGGCAGCCTCTACACTTTGAAGACAAAGCTCGAGAAAATACCGAACATTATAATTTAGAATGATTACTGACAGCTTCAAGATAAATTAAGATTTAATAGAAAGTTCAAATGGAATTCTATTGGTTATACTTCGCCCAAGAGTCACTTCATCCGCATATTCCAATTCGTCTCCAACGGAAATTCCTCGAGCTATGGTAGAAATAACAACTTTTGTATCTTGAATTTGTTTGAAAATATAAAAATTAGTCGTGTCGCCCTCCATGGTTGAGCTCAATGCGAAAATAAGCTCTTTGACACGGCCCGACCTTACTTTTTCTACTAAACTATTAATTTTCAAATCGTGCGGACCCACGCCGTCCATGGGCGATATTTTACCCCCCAAAACATGATAAACCCCTCTAAATGAAGCAGTGCTCTCAACAGCCATCACATCTCTAATGTCTTCAACAACACAAACAACATCCTGAGATCTGTTAGTGTTGATGCATATTTCACAAAGTTCTGAATCACTAATATTATGGCAATTTTTACAAAAAATAATATTTTCACGCATAGCTTGCAGTGCTGTTGTCAAGTGGATTGTTTGAGATGCTGGCTGACGCATTAAATGAAGAACAAGACGCAAGGCGGTCCTACGACCAATCCCTGGTAGTTGTGCTACTTCGTCCACAGCAGTCTGTAATAACTTTGATGAGAATTCCATGACACAAATTTAATCAAAAATTAATCTCAGGACACATGAAAACAATTAAACAGTTTTCTGACCTATTAAAAAGAGTTCTTTTGTCGTTAGTTTTTCATGTAAACAAAACTTAAAAAAGTTCTATTAATAGATTAAAGTTTATTTCATTAACAATAAAAATATATTTTATTAGATTTACGATTATATCAACAAAAACTCTAATGAATTCATTTTTAATTCTAATATTACTACTTAGCTATTTTGTAGTTTTGATTCTCATTTCTTATTTGACAAGTACGAATGATTCAAATCAAGATTTTTTTAAAGCTGGAAAACAATCGCCCTGGTATCTTGTAGCTTTTGGAATGATTGGCGCATCGTTATCTGGAGTTACTTTTATATCGGTTCCTGGTTGGGTAGAGGCTTCACAGTTTAGTTATTTTCAGGTAGTCTTAGGCTATATGGTGGGCTATTTTGTAGTTGCCTTTGTCCTTCTTCCTGTATATTACAAATTAAATCTAACCTCAATTTACGAATATCTTTTTCACAGGTTTGGATTTGTAAGCCATAAAACGGGTGCCTTTTTCTTTTTTGTTTCACGCGTATTAGGAGCTGCTTTTCGACTCTACTTAGTCGCCATCGTTTTACAACAATTTATCTTTGATGAATGGAATGTTCCATTTGAAATAACAGTCATTATTTCAATTTTACTGATTTGGATTTATACATTTAGAGGAGGGATTAAAACCATTGTTTGGACCGACACGCTACAAACTGTGTTTATGATTACTGCAGTTATACTCTCTATTTACTTTATTACAGAAAGCTTGGATTGGACTTTCTCAGAGTTTTTAGTCTCTGAAGAATTAAAGGCTTACAGCACTATTTTTAATACGGATAGTATTTTAGACAAGGGGTATTTCCTGAAATCCTTTTTTGGTGGGGTATTTATAACAATTTGCATGACTGGTCTTGACCAAGATATGATGCAAAAAAACCTGAGCTGCAAATCTCTGAAAGATGCTCAAAAAAACATGCTCTCTTTTAGCATTGTACTCACCTTAGTTACCTTTTTGTTTTTGTTGTTAGGTGCTCTTTTATTTATTTATGCCAAAAGAAATAATATCGAAATTCCACTTTTAGACGGACAGCCTAAAACAGATTTATTGTTTCCAGAAATAGCACTCAACAGTGGACTAGGAATTACACTGGGTATTACGTTTATTCTTGGATTAATTGCAGCAGCCTATAGCAGTGCGGATAGTGCATTAACTTCACTAACGACTTCTTTTTGCGTAGACATACTTGACATGTCAGGTAAATCTGAAAAGGCACAAAAGTCAATTCGTAAAAAAACACACATTGGAATGAGTTTGCTTTTGGTTCTTGTAATAATTTCCTTTAAATATATTTTAAATTCAAATGTGATTGACAGCTTATTAACGGTTGCTGGGTATACTTATGGCCCCTTATTAGGAATGTTTGCTTTTGGAATATTTACAGATTACAAAATAAAAGACAAATTTGTATGGATTGTCGCCTTAGCTTCAGTAACTATGGTGTTTATGTTGGGGAAAATTCCAGCAGATGACTTGGGAGGCTACGTCATTGGCTACGAGCTGCTCCCAATTAATGGCCTATTAACGTTTATCGGTTTAATACTGATTCGTAGAAAGTAACACTAATGTACAAGCCAATTCATAAGGAATCGAGGCTTCGTTTAACAAGCCGTAAAAGACTGGATTCTCGCTGCCTGGATTAAAAATAACACGTGCTGGCTTTAAACCAATAAGATAATCATAATAAGCCTCTTGACGCTTTGGATTCAGATACAGTGTCACAGTGTGTATGTCTTGGTAAGCCTTTAAACCTGTATCAATATCAATTCCGTAAATCGTTGCTTTTTTAAGACCAAAAGCTGTGACTTCAATAGCTTTTGAAGATAAGCGCTCTAATGCGATATTGGAATAGCGATCTGTATTTAACGATGCTCCGAAAACAAGAGTTTTTTTCTGTATCATGTGATAGTAAATTAGTAGATTTGCATTTCTTTTAGCAACAATAAACGAAACAATAAATCTAAGGTAGCAAAAGAAATTAACTGAAATTAGATAAGTGAGCAAAATTACTATATTACTTAGTATCCTCCTGTTTTTAAACCCAGCTTCTCATGCAATAGCTCAAACTGAAGAGGGGATCATAAACGGTCGAGTTATAGATTCCGAACTGGGTGAACCTCTTGCGTATGTTAATATCAGTATTCAATCTGTTTCAGGTGAATTTATTTCAGGAGAATATACAAACGAGGAAGGCTATTTTGAAATCGCTAACATAAAAGAAAATACATTCATCGTATCCATTCAGTACATTGGTTACACTACTCTAGAAAACAAAGTAGTCATGAACCAAGATACCAAGAAAGTAGATTTAGGAATTCTAAATTTAGAGCAAAACAACACCGCTTTAGACGAGGTTACAATAATCGCTGAGACTTCAAGTATTCAACAAAAAGCAGACAGGAAAGTGATTACTATTGGAAAGGATTTAGCCACTAGTGGGACCGCTTCTGAATTAATGGTTGGCATTCCATCTGTGAATGTCGATATTCAAACGGGCAACATTAGCTTAAGAGGGAATTCGAATGTACAGATTATGGTAGATGGGAAACTATCAAATATTCCTGCGGCTCAACTCTTAAAACAAATTCCTTCAACAGCCATTAAATCGATCGAGCTTATCACAAACCCTTCTGCAAAATATAACCCTGAGGGGATGAGTGGATTGATTAATATTGTTTTACACAAAAACACAATGCTTGGCTTTAATGGAAACCTTAGCATGGGGGTTTCACGTGAAAAATCAACTAAACTGAATAGCTCACTAATTACCAATTATCGAAATGGAAAATTAAATGTTTTTGCTAATTACAGCAATAATATATCCAAAAATATAAATTATGGCATCGTAAAAAGACCTGAAAATAATTCCGAACAGTTATTTGAATTCACTAACAACTCCCAAAACAATTTAGTTAAATTTGGATTGGATTATTACATAAATGATAAGCAAACAGTGTCTGTTTTTACAAATCAAAATAAATCGGTTGCAAATGATAGCGGGGAAACCAATGCTATTTACGCAGACAACGCTTCATTTAATCAAACACAACTATGGCTTAATGATGGAGATGATTCAACTAGCCAATACAACCTTGATTATAAGATTAATTTTAACGAGTATGGACATAATCTAGAAATTGAAATAGACTTTAACTCCTACAGTGGTGGCAGTATCGCTAATTTCTTATTTCCTGTGGGTACTACCGTCGATTATATTGATTTCAATAAAACAAATCGCAAACGAACCACCATAAATATAGACTATGCGAAATCTATCTCAGAAAATTCAAAAATAGAACTTGGACTTCAGGCCAATATTTTCAAGTCTTTAATTGATTATGAATCCAATGGAGACACTTTTAACGCGATTGGGGTTCTTGCCCCAACACCAAACATAAATTTTGATTACATACGCGATATTTATTCGCTTTATGGAAACTATAATACAATCATTAATAAATGGTCATATCAACTGGGATTAAGACTAGAAAATGTAGACGTCAGTGCCATAGCAGTTCAGACGAACGCTGCAAGTGCAGAAAGTGCTTTTACAAATGACTATTTTGAACTTTATCCTTCTGCTTATATCACTTACGAGTTTTCCGAAAAAAATGCATTTCAACTTAATTACAGTAAACGAGTGGATCGTCCCGGAATTGGGCAAATTAACCCTATCAAAGAATGGAGCACACCATTGGTGTCTTCTTATGGCAATAGCAACTTAGAACCACAATTTACGAACTCTGTAGAATTTAATTTTACACGGAACCTAAGGGGAGGTAGTGTGACATTTGGAACCTTTTTTAGGGGGATTTCAAATGAAATCAACCGGGCTTTGTTTATTGACCGTTCGGATGTTAATTCGGGTCGTTTAATTTTTACTCATGATAATTTTGATAATTCAACTGCTTACGGCATTGAATTATCTAGCAGCTATAAGCCTTCAAAGTGGTGGAGCTTAAACGGTAGTTTTGATTTATATTCTCAAACTCTTAAAGGCATAGCAGAACGACTAAGTGCACCGATAGAAACCGCTACTGTAAATGACATAATTACAGAAACAAACTCGGTTGATAATGTTGCTTGGAATTTCAGACTATACAACAATTTTAAAGTTAGCGAAAAAATAACCCTGACAGCCTTTGGGTTTTATCAAGGTAGAAATTCAAATTTACAGTACGACGTAAAGCCACAGTACTATTTAAATATCGGATCACGTGTCAGTTTTGCTAAAGGCAAAGGAAGTATCAGTTTAAATTACAATGACGTATTTAATACAATGAAATTTCGCTTTAAGGGCACCAAGCCTTATATCCAAGAAGGAGAATTTAACTGGGAGAGTAATACTGTTTATTTGGGCATTAATTACCGATTCGGAAGCACTAAATACAGTGCAAAATCGCGTAAAAACAGAACTAATGATGAGAAAGCAGGGACTAGCTTCCTATAAGACTAATTACCATTTTATAATTACGCTTCCCCAAGTAAATCCACTTCCAAAAGCGGCTAGCACAACTGTATCGCCTTCTTTGACTTTACCTTGCTGATGTGCTTCAGATAAAGCGATTGGTATAGAGGCTGCCGTAGTGTTGCCATATTTCTGAATGTTGTTATAAACCTGATCATCAGACAAACCAAATTTCTTCTGAATAAATTGAGATATTCTTAGGTTTGCTTGATGTGGAATCAACATGTCGATATCAGAAACTTCTAAATTATTTTTTTGTAAACCTTCATTTATAACTTCACTAAATCGTCTGACTGCATGTTTAAAAACAAATTGCCCATTCATATAAGGACGGTAACTAAAATCTTCTGGGTTGTTGTCTTTTATGATATCTGTAACCCAACGCGTTCCCATTCCTGGTGCTTCCGTTGCCAATTCAAGGGCGTGCTTACCTTCAGAATGAATATGCGTAGAAAGAATCCCTTTAGAAGGATCTTCTTCTCGTGTTAAAACTGCCGCACCAGCTCCATCTCCGAATATAACTGAGATACTACGACCTCGAGTTGATTTATCAATACCTCGAGATTGTAATTCACTACCTATAACAAGAACATTCTTATACATTCCAGTTTTAATAAATTGATCTGCAACAGAAATTGAATAAACAAACCCAGAACACTGGGCTCTAATATCGAGTGCAGCTACTGTATTAATTTCTAAAGCTTCTTGCACTTGAACTCCAGGGCCAGGGAAATAATAATCAGGGCTTAAAGTGGCGAACACAATAAGGTCAAGGTCTTCTTTATTGATTCCAGAGTTAGAAATGGCCTTTTTGGCAGCTTCTAATCCCATAGTAAAAGTGGACTGTCCATCTCCCTCTTGGACCCAACGTCGCTCTTTTATCCCCGTACGCTCTTGAATCCACTGGTCATTCGTGTCCATGACCTTAGACAAATCGTCATTCGTTACAATGTTATCTGGAACATAATGTCCTAATCCTATTATTTTTGAGTTGTACATCCTTATTATTTTATAAAAAGAGTAACAAATATAAACTAAAATGTCAGTTTGTCACTTTTTAATATTTGGTATTTTTTTTGACATATAGCATTTGAATTAATAAACTAAAAACACACTAATTATGTCCAAAGGAAAAATTAATGTATCTGTTGATAATATTTTCCCACTGATAAAGAAATTTCTCTACAGTGATCATGAAATATTCTTACGTGAACTTGTAAGTAATGCGACTGATGCAACGTTAAAATTAAAACATCTTACCAATATTGGAGAGACTACTGTCAAATATGGAAGTCCAAAAATTGAAATAAAAATTGACAAAGAAGGTAAAAAGCTTCATATTATTGATGAAGGTCTTGGAATGACTTCAGAAGAAGTTCAAAAGTATATTAATGAAGTTGCTTTTTCTGGAGCAGAAGAATTCTTAGACAAATACAAAGATAAATTAGACGACTCTGGAATTATCGGTCATTTTGGACTGGGATTCTATTCCGCATTTATGGTTGCTGAAAAAGTAGAAATAATCACTAAGTCATTTAAAGATGAACCTGCGGCCCATTGGACTTGCGATGGAAGCCCTGAGTATACCCTCGAAGCTTCTGACAAAAAAGAACGTGGCTCAGAAATTATTTTACACATCGCCGAAGATTCTATAGAATTTTTAGAAGAGCCCAGAATTACGTCACTTCTAAATAAATACAACAAATTCATGCCGATCCCGATTAAATTTGGGACTAAAGAAATTGATGATGAAACGCATGAACCAAAAACAACCACTGATAAAGACGGAAAAGAGACTACCGAACCGAAACAAAAAGTGACGGTTGATAACATCATAAACAATCCAACACCTGCTTGGACTAAGCAACCAGCTGAGCTAAAGGATGAAGACTATAAAGGGTTTTACAGAGAATTATATCCTGCACAATTCGAAGAGCCTTTGTTCAATATTCATTTAAATGTAGATTATCCTTTCAATTTAACTGGGATTTTATATTTCCCAAAAATGGGAGAGGATATGAACATGCAAAAGGATAAAATTCAATTGTATCAAAACCAAGTGTTTGTAACAGACAATGTGGAAGGGATTGTTCCTGAATTTTTAACCATGCTTCGTGGGGTGATTGATTCTCCGGATATTCCATTGAATGTATCAAGATCTTATCTTCAAGCCGATGGTGCTGTTAAAAAAATCGCATCTTATATTACCAAGAAAGTAGCTGATAAAATGAAATCTCTTTTCAATTCAAACAGAGAAGATTTTGAAGCTAAATGGAATGATATTAAAATTGTAATTGAATACGGAATGCTTTCAGAAGATAAGTTTTTTGAGAAATCAGAAGCGTTTGTCCTCTACCCTACTGTTGATGGAACATACTACACCTATGATGAGCTTTACAATAAAATCAAAGCTAACCAAACGGACAAGGACGACAAATTAGTCTTCCTGTATGCTTCTAACAAAGACGCACAACACAGTTATATCGAAGCTGCTAAGACAAAAGGTTATGAGGTTTTATTGTTAGACTCTCCTATTGTATCTCACTTAATTCAAAAACTTGAAAGCACCAAAGAAAACATCTCATTTGTGAGAGTGGATTCTGATCATGTTGACAACCTGATTAAAAAGGATGAAACTACCGCATCAAAGCTAAGTGAAGACGAGAAAACAGCTCTTGACACCGTTTTAAAAGAAGTAGTGCCGTCAGAAAAATTTATGGTTCAATTAGAAGCAATGGATAGTAATTCAGCACCCTTTATGATCACACAGCCTGAGTTTATGCGTCGTATGAAAGAGATGCAACAAACTGGCGGTGGCGGTATGTTTGGAATGGGCAATATGCCGGAAATGTACAATCTTGTTGTCAACACTAATTCCGAACTTATTAGTGAGATTTTGAATACAAAAACAAAGAAAAAGCAAGAGCGATTAATCAATCAAAGTTTAGACTTAGCACAATTGTCACAAGGACTTTTAAAAGGAGAAGCTTTGACAAATTTTATTAATCGTAGTTACGAAATGATCAAATAGTCATTTTCTATACTCAAAAAAAAGCGGTCTTAACGGGCCGCTTTTTTTTTGGATTAGTCTTATATTTAATTGCTAAAGGTTGGCAAGAAATAAAACTTAAACTAAATTAGAGAAAACTATTAATATGTCTTTATTTGAAGCATCGGAAACCCTAAAAATTAAATTATTAAATGCTGAAATCGACTATACTCCAGCATTTTTTAATTTAGAAGAATCTAGGGAATTATTTGAGGCCATTTATCATCAGACCAATTGGATTGAAGATGATATTAAAGTATACGGAAAGTTGTATAAACAGCCCCGTCTAACGGCTTTTCATGCAAACAATAACAAAGCATATGGATATTCAAATATATCCATGTCACCTCAACCATTTACCCCGGTTCTGAATGCCATAAAATTGAAGATTGAAAAAGCAACTGAAATGACTTTCTCGTCTTGTTTGTTAAATCTATATAGAGATGGTCAAGATAGTAATGGTTGGCATGCAGATGATGAAAAAGAACTTGGAGAAAATCCAGTGATAGCCTCCTTAAGTCTTGGAGCTGATCGTCTTTTTCATCTTAAACATAAAAACATAAAAACGCTCAAACATAAACTAACATTACAAAACGGCAGTTTATTACTAATGAAAGGAGAAACCCAACACCACTGGTTTCACCAAATACCAAAAACAAAGAAACTGATTGATCAGCGAATAAATTTAACTTTTAGACTTATTAAATAGACAGTATCAATTTTGTTAAAACAGAAAAAAGCATCATTTTACAATGATACTTTTGACTACTAACCAACCAAAACATATTACTAAACAAGTAATACAAATCATTGATTTCAACTTCCGTGCCAGAATACTTTTGCAATTAAAATTTAACTTTATTTTCACTAAAAAGCATTGTTAAAAAGATGATGCTTTCAAAGCTAAATGAAAAAATCTATTATTAGGTTTACAAAAATCAATACTTATACCACAAATGATTTTTTATATATTTGCAACAAATTAAATTATGACAGACACAATTCCATTATTCACAGACGACACTATTGTATTCGGTTTATTGATGTCTGCAATAGCATTGATTTTTTATACAGAATCAAGGCCTACAGGCTTCTGGAAAAAGTTTTACAAAATAGTTCCAGGTTTATTCATGGCTTATATGCTACCTGCTTTATTCACAACTCTTGGATGGATTGCTCCCGAATGGGAAAGTTCAGCTCCAACTGGTGAAATCATTAAAGGAAGTAGTAATTTATACTATGTAGCCAGTCGTTATTTATTACCCGCTGCATTGGTGTTAATGACACTGAGTATCGACTTAAAAGGAGTTGTTAACCTAGGCTGGAAAGCTTTGATTATGTTTTTTACAGGAACCTTAGGCATCATTATTGGAGGCCCGATAGCTATTTTTCTAATTTCATTTATTTCTCCAGAAACCATTGGAGGCATTGGACCTGATGCTGTTTGGAGAGGCCTCTCCACTCTGGCTGGAAGCTGGATTGGTGGCGGTGCTAATCAAACTGCAATGCTGGAAATATATGGGTACAACCAAAAACTGTATGGCGGAATGGTCTTTGTTGATATTGTCGTAGCCAACATATGGATGGCACTACTCTTAATAGGCATCGGGAAATCCGACAAAATAAACAAATGGTTAAAAGCAGATACCACCGCAATAGAAACTTTAAAAGATAAAGTATCAAACTTTACAGAAAGTGTCAAACGCACCCCCACACTAACCGACATTATGATTATGGTAGGGATTGCTTTTGGAACCGTTAGCTTTGCACATTTATGCTCCGGCTTTTTAGCTCCTTTTTTTAGCGACTATATCGCCACGATAAAATCTGAAACCTCCAGAAATATATTTACTTTTCTAGGGTCCTCATTCTTTTGGATGATTAGTATTGCTACTTTGATCGCTATAGGACTTTCTTTTACTAAAGCTAAAAACTATGAAGGCGCAGGCGCTAGTAAATTTGGGAGTGTCTTTATTTATATTTTAGTGGCTACAATTGGAATGAAAATGGATTTGACTATGATTTTTGACAACACAGGTCTTATCGCTATTGGAGTTGTTTGGATGACTATTCACGCACTTCTTTTAATTGGAGTTGCAAAATTAATTAGAGCTCCTTACTTCTTTTTAGCTGTTGGTAGCCAAGCAAACGTAGGTGGAGCAGCCTCCGCCCCTATAGTTGCATCTGCATTTCATCCATCCTTAGCAACTGTAGGAGTTTTGTTGGCTGTATTTGGGTATGCCATAGGAACTATCGCGGCAATCGCGTGTACAATACTTATGGAACTAGCGGCCGCAAATGCTTAAAAATAATTATATTTGAACTTCAAAACTTCTTATGAAAAAGTCTTTATTATATATTAGTATTCTTCTAATAACAGCTTGTAGTCAAACCAATAAAAAAATGACGGTTAGTGGAACTATTGAAGGCCTTCAGAAAGGGACTCTTTACCTCCAACATGTAGAAGAGGCTAGCTATATTACTTTAGATTCCTTGGTTATTAATAATTCGACTAGTTTCAAGTTGGGTTGTAACCTTGGAGAGGCAGAAATACTATTCTTAAGCTTATCTGAAGACGTCAATGCTGAACGCATATCGTTTTTTGGCAGTATTGGTGAGACTAAGATAAACACCTCTATTAAGCGTTTTAAATTTGATGCTCAAATAGAAGGAGGCGCTCAACAAGAATTGTTAGAATCTTACTACGAAGACATGACTCGATTTAAAGACCAAAAGCTAGAATTTATAAAGGATAAGATAAATGCACAAAAGGATCTGAACTTAGAGCTAGCAGAAGAAATACAATCAAAAATAGATAACGTATTGCGACGAAGCTATTTATACAGCATTAACTTTGCTATCAACAATAAACACAGTGAAGTATCTCCTTATTTAGCAGTAGCTGAGATTTATGATGCCAATGTGAAATACTTAGAGACCATAAACAGCGTACTTCCAAAAAATATTGCCAATTCTAAATATGGCATTATTTTGGAAGACTACATTAAGAAAATAAAGTCTGAATAATTTACAGGTTGTTAATCTTTTCGATTAATGCCTTTCCTTGAGTTTCAAGATTTTGAGCAATTGACTTGTAATGTGCTTTTTGATTTTCAACTTTCTTAGCGTTTACTTTTTCGATCAATTGGTCAAAAGTTGCTATGGCTTCATCAATTAAAGCTTCACTTTTTTTAGTGTCTTTGTCTGTATTAGCATATTCCCAAATGTATACTGCTTCAATTATATCTCCCAACACGTAATTGATATCTTTTTTTAAATTTCTAACGTTAGCCATAATCTATAAATTTTGTTTTTGCAAAACTACGTAATTTTAAATATAAACTTCTAAAAGTTTTGCATGATTTGTAGAAATAGAAAAGCTTTTAATACACGCTGGAATTAATACTGTCTCGCCCATAGAAAATTCCGTTTGATAGCCCTCAATATTAATAACTGCACTACCCTCAACGCACATATATATCATAAATGAATCGTGGTTGTTTTTGACTAAAAGTGATGTCTTTACTTCTATAACATTGGTCGTGAAATAAGGACAAGAGACTAACTCTGTAGACGTCTGGGAATCACGAGAATAGTTAACTCGATAATTATCAGGCATGTCAAAATCAAAAGCTTCCAGTGCAATATCATTATGCAATTCACGATGATTTCCTTCAGAATCAACGCGATCCCAGTCATAAACGCGGTAAGTGATGTCACTGGTTTGTTGAATCTCAGCTAAAAGGACACCAGCCCCAATAGCATGAATCCTCCCAACTTCAATAAAATAAGTATCACCTGCATCAACTTTATCAAAATTTAATATACACTCAAGGGTTTTGGCTTCAAGATGTTTTAAATATAATTCTTTAGTCATCGGTTGGTTAAAACCAACAATTAGGTTTGAGTCGGAATCTGCTTGAACTACATACCACATTTCGGTTTTCCCAAAACTATTATGGCGCGATTTAGCCAGGGCATCGTTAGGATGCAACTGGACTGAAAGGGCCAATTTGGCATCAATGAATTTTATAAGCAAAGGAAATTTGGTACCGAATTGTTGAAAATTCTTATGCCCCAACAACTCAGTAGTGTGAAGTTCCATTAACGACTTAAGAGACGTTCCTGCCATAGTGCCATTTGATACAATAGAGGTATCACCTTGTACGTCACTGATTTCCCAACTTTCACCCGCTTCAGCAGAAGTAGTGGGCTTCTTTAAAATTTTCTGAAGTTTTTGACCCCCCCAAATTTTATCTTTAAGAATGGGTTGAAATTTAAAAGGATAAAGCATATTTTTATCTTTAATTGGTATTATTAGCCTGAATAAGTTACAAAATTACGAGGTGTTTCATAAAGTGTAACTTCCAATACTAGGTTTGAATCGAGTACCGCTTTTAATTTATCGTAGATAACCACTACTATGTTTTCGGCAGTGGGATTTAAATTTTTGAATTCAGGAACATCAACGTTTAAATTTTTATGATCAAACGCATCTTCAATTTCTGATTTTATAAAGTCTTTCAATATTTTCACGTCCACAACATAGCCTGTTTCTGGATCAATTTCACCAGTTACACTTACGGTTAAATCGTAATTATGGCCGTGAAAATTTGGGTTATTACACTTCCCAAAAACAGCATCATTTTTCTCAAAGCTCCAATCAGGACGGTATAATCTATGTGCGGCATTAAAATGTGCTTTTCTACTTACTGTTACTTTCATTAGTTGTATTTATATGTTCATAAAATTTTTCAAATATGATTTTAAACCACTCGGTATAGAGTGCTGGTTGAAGTTCAATATCTGACTTCACAGATTCCAATGGCATCCACTTCCAGCTTTCCACTTCTTCCAAATTGATCATAGGAGAGTTTTCAAAATGTCCAACCAATATATGGTCAAGTTCGTGCTCTGTAAGCCCATTATCAAAAGGAGCCTTGTAGATAAAAGAGGTTGTTTCTTTGAGTGGGGTTATAAATCCCATTTCTTCCTTTAAGCGCCGGGTTCCTGCTTCAATATTAGATTCTCCGTTACGTTGGTGAGAACAACATGTATTGGTCCATAATAATGGAGAATGGTATTTATGGGCTGCTCTTTGTTGCAACATTAATTCATTCTTAGTATTAAAAACAAAAACTGAAAAAGCACGGTGTAATACGGCTTTTTGATGCGCTTCCATTTTTGGCATTAATCCAATTTGCTCATCCTGTTCATTTACAAGAATTACCTGTTCTTCAATCATCTAACAAAAATATTAACTATATATTTAATTTTTACTAATTTCTTCCTAAAGTTGCCATTCAGAAGTATTAAAAATAAACCAGCTTAAAGCATCTCTAAAAACTCTTTTTCAGAAATAATAGGAACTTTCAAACTATCCGCTTTGGTACGTTTACTCGGCCCCATATTTGCGCCAGAGACCACAAATGAAGTCTTAGCAGAAATGGAACTTACTACTTTTCCGCCGTTAGAATCTATTAACTCTTTAAGCTCGTCTCTAGAAACTGTTTCAAAAATACCCGAGACCACAAAACGAAGCCCCTGTAATTGGGTCGTTTGGTTAGAGAGAGCTTCTTCTGACAACTCTAACTGAACGCCATAGAGTATCAAACGAGAAACCATTCTAATATTCGCCTCGTTTTTAAAAAATGCTACGACACTCTCAGCTATTTTAACTCCAATTTCATCAACTGTTTCCAAACCTTCTAAAGTAGCTTCCGACAAAGCCTTTATCGACTTATAATGTTTTGCTAATTTTTTAGCAACCGTCTCTCCAACATAACGAATGCCTAACCCAAACAAGACACGTTCAAAAGACACCTCTTTAGATGCTTGAACGCCATTGACTAAATTATCTGCACTCTTAATAGCCATCCGATCTAAATGAATGATTTGATCTGCTGTCAACTCATATAAATCTGCATAATCTCGGATCAAACCCGCATTGACCAACAAAGCGACTGTTTCACCACCCAGTCCTTCAATATCCAACGCTTTTCTAGAAATATAATGTTGAATACGCCCAATAATTTGAGGTGAACACCCCATGTCATTTGGACAATAATGCTGTGCTTCTCCTTTTTTTCTAACCAAAGGGGATTCACATTCGGTACAATAATTAATATAAACTATTTTGTCTGAACCTTGCTTACGACGGCTTAGGTCTACACCAATGATTTTGGGAATGATCTCACCGCCTTTTTCGACATAAACCCAATCACCAATACGAACGTCTAATTTATCAATTTGATCCGCATTATGTAGAGACGCTCTTTTTACGATTGTTCCTGCTAACTCTACCGGGAGTAGGTTTGCTACGGGAGTAATAGCGCCGGTTCGGCCCACTTGATACGAAATGTGTTCAAGCAAAGTAGACACTTGTTCTGCTTTAAATTTATAAGCCATCGCCCAACGCGGGGCTTTGGCCGTAAAGCCTAACTCCGCTTGTTGGAATAAGTTATTTACCTTTACAACAATACCATCTGTTTCATAAGGCAATTCATGACGGTGTACATCCCAATAATTTACGAATTCCAAAACATCATCAATCGAATCACAAATTTTGGCAACGTTAGGGACTTTAAAACCCCAGGAACGGGCTTTCTCAAGATTATCAAACTGGGTTTGTATCCCTGTATTTTCTCCAACAATACTGTACAACAAACACTCCAAAGGACGCCTAGCAACCTCAACACTGTTTTGAAGCTTTAAACTCCCAGAAGCTGTGTTTCTTGGGTTTTTATATGGCTCTTCTCCAGCTGCAATCTTCTCTTCGTTTAATGTTTTAAAGCCTGAAAAAGGCAATACAATTTCGCCACGAATTTCAAATTTATAAGGGTAGTCCCCTTGTAGTTTTAAAGGCACTGATTTAATGGTTTTTATATTGGCTGTCACATTATCCCCCTGGGTTCCGTCGCCCCGCGTGAGGGCCTGCACCAGCAATCCGTTTTCATAGGTTAAACTAATAGATGCTCCATCATATTTAAGTTCACAGGCGTACGCAATAGGACCATCTACCATTTTTCGCAAACGCACTTCCCAGTCCATTAAGTCCTCTTTTGAATATGAATTATCTAAAGAATACATGCGTTGTGCATGTACTATAGTTTCAAAGTTTTTAGTCACTTCTCCCCCCACCCTTAGAGTTGGTGAGCTTGCATCGTATAACTCAGGGTAGTTTAGTTCAAGAGCTTGTAGTTGTTTTAATTTAACATCAAATTCAAAATCTGTAATAGAAGGTTCGTCCAATACATAATAGCTATGATTATGCTGACTAAGCTCTTCCCGCAATTTAAAAATCTGTTCTTTTTCTTTCATCAAAAAAATAATATAGCGTATTAATTACCAACACCAAGATATGAAAATGAGTGGTATTCAACTGCGAATTAAATGAGATTTTATTAGCAACTTATCAAATACAAAATCAACGTTTTTTGGCACAAAGCATCCTCTTCTTAGAAAAAATATCTGCTTTTAACTGAACCCCTTCAAAAAAAGTTGAAAGAAAAAGAGATTTTGTTTCTTCGGCTAAATACTCGTTGATTTCAAAAAAGATTAAGCCCTCTATAGTCAAGTTTTTTTTACTCATCTCAAGAATCGCTTTGTAAAAGAGCAAAGGGTTATTGTTTTCCACAAAAAGTGCTAAGCGAGGCTCGTGATTCAGCACATTAGGAGACATCATTTCTTTTTCACTTTCGCGCACATATGGCGGATTAGATACTATAACATCAAACAATAAATCTTGGTTTTCCCACTCTAAGACACTAGCTTCAATGAATTGAACAACAACCCCATTAGCTTCGGCGTTTTGTTTTGCAATTGACAATGCACCCGAACTTACATCCATCGCATAGACTTCTGCACGAGGAAGCTGCTTAGCTAAACTAATAGCAATACACCCAGAACCCGTGCCTACATCTAATATTTTGATAGGCTGATTGGTATCGACTTGATCTAGAATCCAACTAATCAGCTCTTCAGTCTCAGGACGCGGAATTAATACTTGCTTATCAACTATGAAGTCCGAACCAAAGAAAAAAGTGGATCCGAGAATGTACTGAATGGGCTCATAGTTCAATAAGCGTTCGATGACCATTTCAAAATACTCAAATGTTTGAGCAGCGACAATCATATCAGATTTTAAAGCGATATCTATGCGTTTTAAATTTAAATGCATATCACAAATTCTATAAAAAAAGGCATCAATCTCTTCTTTTGGGTAATAACCTATAAGCCCATTTTTGAAAAAGTTATGAAGTGATTTCAGTTGCATTATATCGTTTTTAACATCCAAATACCACAAGAAGTATGTCCGGTTTGGCCCATAGGAGTGTTGAGGTTTTTAAAATCGTTATATTTATATAATTTCAGTGCTTTTTTAAGCTCCGAAAGCGTTTCTAAATAGCAGTGGGTGTAGCCCATTTTTTGAGCTGCGTCTAAACAAACACTAAGAAGTTTTTGGCCATATCCTTTTCCTCGTAAATCAACAGAGAAATACATTTTCTGAAGCTCACAAACGCCGTTGTCTGCACTAGAAAGTGATTTGATTCCGCCCCCGCCTTTAACTAGACCCTCCTCTTCAATTACAAAATAAATTGATTTTTGTTCTTGATAGGATTCATACATTCGAGTCGTTTCTATATCTTCGTAAGCAGTGCCAACCAAAGGAAGGCCAAGTTCTTTAAATGTAGATTTTATAACCGATTCAATTTGTGAATTATCCTCGATTTTAATTTCTCTAATACGCATACAATGGATACCAATTAATAAATCTTATTTTTGTAATTCGAAGATACACATATATCCCCAAAAAAATGATGAAAAAAGTTACTTTACTTCTCTTTATTATAGCATCTACAAGCTGCGGTATTAAACAAAAACCTAAGTTTATAAAAGTTGACAACATTAAATTCATCACTGCCAGTTCAACTAAAGTAATATTGAGCGCAAACGCATTATTTAACAACCCGAATTTGATTGGGGGACGCCTTAACACGGATGGTGTGCAAGTTTATGTTAATGACATTTCTTTTGGCAAGATTGAAACAGAAAAATTCAAAGTCCCTGCTGCTGCTGATTTCACAATTCCATTAAAAATTCAGATAAATACTAAGGATCTATTTGATAAAGACCCCAATGGTTTTTTGAACGGTTTGCTAAACAGTGTATTAAACCGCACTCTTAAAGTTAGGTATGAAGGAACAATTCAGTTCAAAGCTCTAGGAATTAACCACAGCTACCTAATTAACAAAACAGAAACAGTCAAAATAAAACTATAATCAAGCACGAACAATACATAGCACGCTGTATAGAAATCGCCAAAAATGGACTAGGATCAACGGCTCCCAACCCAATGGTTGGGTGTGTGATTGTGTTTGAGAACACAATTATTGCTGAAGGCTACACAAGCCCTTATGGAGAAGCTCACGCAGAAGTTAACGCAATTCTAAGCATAAGAGATCCTAAGGTTTTAGAAAAATCAACTCTATATGTGACCCTTGAGCCCTGCTCTCATTTTGGAAAAACTCCTCCCTGCAGTGACTTAATTATTGCTCACAAAATCCCTAGGGTTGTCATTGGGTGCTTGGATGAACACGAAAAAGTCTGTGGGAAAGGAATTTCTAAACTTAAGGCAGCTGGATGCGAGGTTATCGTCGGGGTTTTAGAAACAGAATGTAAAATCCACCACAAGCGCTTTTTTACTTATCATTCTAAAAGGCGTCCTTATATTATATTAAAATGGGCTGAAAGCAAAGACGGATTTATAGCGCCACTAAGCAAAACAGAAATTAAGCCAGTATGGATTAGCAACTTACGCTCAAGGCAACTTGTGCACCAGTGGCGTGCAGAAGAACAGGCCATACTAGTAGGCGCCAATACAATAGTTATGGACAACCCTCGCTTGACAACAAGAGAGGTTCAAGGCCAAAACCCTATTAGAATTGTTATTGACATTAAAAACACACTGCCTAGGTCTAGTCAAGTATTTAATTCCGAGGCAAAAACCATTAAGCTCACTAAGAGTGAAATAGACCCCAATAAACCTTTAGCAGCTCAAGTTAGCAAAGCCCTGTATTTAAATAAAATTACATCTGTAATCGTTGAAGGGGGACAAAAGACATTGCAAGCTTTTATAAATGAAGGACTTTGGGATGAAGCTCGTGTATTTTCAAGTGAAATCTATTTAAAAAAAGGTGTTAAAAAACCTCAACTTAGAGGCATACCAACAAAAGAATCATTCATTGATTCCGATTGCTTAAAAATAATATTAAATGATTAACACTCTGATATTTGATTTTGGTGATGTCTTTATTAATTTGGACAAACCCGCAATTGAGCGTTCTATGAATAAGTTAGGAATCTCTACTATTACAAATGAGATGCTTGAAATAGCTATGAATTATGAAAAAGGATTGATTTCTACGGATGTATTTATTACTTCATTCACGAAAAAATTCCCAATGATATCAAATAAAGAATTTACAATAGCTTGGAACTCAATTATTTTAGACTTTCCAGAACATCGTTTGACATTTATTGAACATCTGGCTTCTTTAAAAAAGTATAAGCTCATCCTATTAAGTAACACCAATGAACTTCACATTGAGCAGGTCATTGAAAACATGTCGTTGGACCGATACCTTCGCTTTAAAAACTGTTTTGACCAATTTTATCTATCGCATGAGATAAAATTAAGAAAACCAGACCACTCTATTTATGAGTTTGTACTGATAAAAAATAACCTTATTGCCAAAAACTGTTTTTTCATTGATGACACAAAAGAAAACACAGATGCTGCATCAATATTAGGGATACGTGCGTGGAATAATAATCCTAAAAATGAAGATGTCATCGATTTGTTTAACAACTCAGTCTTGAAAAACTCCTAGAAAGTGTTTAACTACAAAACAATTAACACGCCAAGCTTAGAAGTACTTTACAAAGATAAAGGTAGCAAGTTTTATGGATATGCCATTCCAATAGAAACAGATCAAGAAGTCAAGAAGGCGCTTGAGGAGCTAAAACAGAAACATTCTAGTGCTGGACATTTTTGCTATGCTTACCAACATGGTCTCGAAACAATATACTACAGAGTCTCTGATGATGGGGAACCAAATAATAGTGCTGGACTCCCAATTTATGGACAACTACAGGCATTTAAGGTCACCAATATACTAATTGTAGTGATAAGGTATTTTGGAGGCACTAAACTTGGAGTAGGCGGTCTTATTAGCGCCTACAAAGCAACTGCTAAATTAAGTCTAGAGGTAAGTCAAATTAAGACACTAGATATTTTAATTCCATTGAAACTAAGTTTTGTTTACAAAGACATGAGTAAAGTAATGCGAATTATCAAAAAACAGCAACTGATTATAAAATCTCAACGCATAGAAATGGAGTGTGAGGTATTAGTTTTAGTCCAAAAAATGAACTTAAAAAGCTCAATAAGAACTTTTGAAGCCTTTCATCAAATTAAAGTTGAAGTTTTAAACGATTAAATTAGCAGTTCGTCTAAAATATATTGCGGGCAACGCATTGGAAAATTCGATTTCATGTTAATAAACGCTAATTTAGTCTGTGCAGTAGTTAGTAATTCACCGCTAGAATTGTGAATTTCATAAGTAAATTCGATAGAAGCTGTTGGACGCTTCAAAAGCGTAGTTGAAACCGTTAAAATATCTCCATAAATAGCTGATTTTGAGTATTTTATGTTCATTGAAACAATTGGAAGCATTACATCATTGGCTTCCATTTCTCTATAGGAGACCCCAATAGCATCAAGCCATTCTAAACGCCCTATTTCCAGATACTGAGCATAATTTCCATGGTATACAACACCCATTTGGTCTGTCTCACCGTATCTAACTTTAATCTCGGTTTGATGTGTGTTCATGTATTAAATTTGTATTTTTAATTTTAAATAAACATGAGGAAAAAAAATTAAATATTCACTTCAATTCGATTTTTTTTTTAAGAAATTTGTTCACATATTTGTATTGAGCAAAAACATATAAAATTCCCCAAATTTAATTTGTTTCACTCCTAGCTAACTAAATAAAATTAAGAAATGAATAACAGTGCTCAATCGGTATGGGAAAATTGTCTAGACTTTATTAAAGACAACATACAACCACAAGCCTATAAAACATGGTTTGAGCCTATTGTAGCTGTTAAACTTGACAACCATGCTCTGAGCATACAGGTTCCAAGTAAATTCTTTTACGAATGGTTAGAGGAACATTACGTTAAAATTTTAAAAGTAGCTCTAACAAAAGAGCTTGGAGTTAATGCTAAATTGGTGTACATCATTAAAATGGAAAACACCTACGGGAATAAACAACCATTTACAGAAAAAATACCTAGTTCAAACCGAACTGCGGTATACTCTCAACAAGTGGACATTCCTTTAAAAAATAAAAACCCAGAATTAAAAAATCCGTTTGTGATTCCAGGCATTAGAAACGTCAAAATTGAATCTCAACTTAATCCAATATATACATTCGAAAACTTTCTTGAAGGCGATTCAAATCGACTCGCACGAAATGCAAGTATTGCGGTGGCTAACAAACCCGGAGGAACGTCTTTTAATCCGCTATTAATATTTGGTGGTGTTGGGTTAGGGAAAACGCACTTAGCACATGCTATAGGAGTTGATATCAAAGATAAGTACCCTGAAAAAACGGTTCTTTATATTTCTGCTGAGAAATTTACGCAGCAGTATATTGAGTCGGTTAAGAAAAATAATAGAAATGATTTCATTCACTTCTATCAAATAATCGATATCCTAATTATCGATGATGTCCAGTTCCTTTCGGGGAAATCTGGAACACAAGATGTGTTTTTCCACATATTCAATCATTTGCACCAAAACGGAAAGCAAGTCATTTTAACAAGTGATAAAGCACCGGTTGACATGCAAGATATTGAACAACGATTATTATCCCGTTTTAAATGGGGATTATCCGCAGAGCTACAAAATCCAGATTTTGAAACTCGGGTCTCCATAGTCAAAAATAAACTATATAGAGATGGCGTTGAAATGCCAGAAGAAATCATTGAATATCTAGCAAAACACATTACAACTAATGTTCGTGAATTAGAAGGGGCAATTATTTCATTAATAGCTCAGTCATCTTTTAATAAAAAGGAAATCACACTTTCATTAGCGAAGGATGTTGTTGAAAAATTTGTAAAAAACACCAAAAGAGAAGTTTCAATAGATTACATTCAGAAGGTGGTTTCGGATTACTTCCAAATGGATGTAGACACTTTACAATCAAAAACACGAAAACGCCACATTGTACAAGCTAGACAATTGGCGATGTTTTTTGCTAAGAAATTTACTAAAGCTTCTTTAGCTAGTATTGGCTCTCAAATTGGAAAACGAGATCACGCAACCGTTCTTCATGCCTGCAAAACAGTTGATAACCTTTCAACAACGGACAAGCAATTTCGAAAATACGTAGAAGATTTAACAAAGAAATTATCTGTCTAACCTCCTTTTACTAGCTAGACGCGACTGATTTTCATCCATTAAAACACTTATCCGCTTAACTTAACAATCCTAAAAGAATGACTGGTAAACTATATTTAATTCCAACAGGCTTAGGCGATAATGCTCCGTTAGAAATACTTCCAATTTCTATTAAAAAGATCATCGAAAATATTGACATTTATATTGTAGAAAATGAAAAGTCAGCACGGAAGTTTATCAAAACTGTTAGCTCTGGTAAATCTCAATCCAGTCTAACTCTGTTTAGTTTGAATAAGTTTACAGACCCATTGGAAATTCCTTCTTTTTTAGAAGAATGCTCAGAAGGTAATAACATCGGACTCTTATCAGATGCAGGATGCCCGGGAGTAGCTGATCCTGGCGCAGAAGTTGTGAAAATTGCACATAAAAAAAATATTAAGGTCATTCCTTTGGTAGGACCTTCTTCAATCTTATTAGCAATGATGAGCTCTGGAATGAATGGTCAAAATTTTGCTTTCAATGGGTATTTACCAATTGAAAAAGGAGGGCGTAAAACAAAAATAAAACAACTTGAAAGACGTTCTTTTGACGAGAACCAATCACAGTTATTTATTGAAACTCCTTACCGAAACAATAGTATTTTAGAAGACTTGCACAACACGCTACATGCTGACACTCAAATATGCGTGGCTTGTGACCTTACCTTACCCACAGAATACATCAAAACACAAACGGCAAAAGAATGGAAACATTCAAAATTTGATTTCCACAAGCGTCCAGCAATTTTCATTATTCATAAAGATTAAAGCAAAGTTGAATTTGGCTTTTTATGAGGTGTAACAAAAGAAGTGTCAAAGCCTGAAAACTTTCGCATGTAATAAGGAATCCCTGTTCCATAAGCATCTGTAAAATCTTCAGCACCTAAACTTCTTAAATAACGTTTCACATTTCCAGGACCAGCTAAGTGGGCAGCAGCTAAAATTCCGGATTCCGTAACCTCGATACCGTTTATTTCTTTGCCTACAAAACGCTTTATGTCACGTCTCAAGACCCATTTATTTCGTCTTGTGTTGGCTAAAAATGCTTTTTCCTGAAGTGCTGGATTGGTTAAAAAACTCTCAGGATTGTAAATACCGAGTAATTCCAATGTAGTAATACCAAATTGAAATTTACCCAGATAACCTAATGTATTAACGGCACCATATTTTCCTTGAGACTCCTTAAAAGCCAACGCTTCTTTAAAGGCAACATACGAGTTATCTAAAAAAGGAGACTTTGGGCTTGGATATGTTTCTGCTACCTCACTAACAACAAAATTATAGTTAAGTATTTCTGTAGAAGCAGAGGCCTCGTGAAAGTCGCTTCTTGGACTAGGAGAAAATGCTACAAACAAACTAAAAATAGTAGCGATTAGTATCGTGTAATAAAAGTTACGTTCTGAAATCATTAAAGTTTGGTTTAAAACCTCTATGGTAAAATAAAACAGTGCAAATATAGGTAAATCTACAATTACTTGATTTTCAGTTTTTTAAATTATTTTTTGATTCCTTTTCGGTTTAAATAAGACTGGTATGCTCTCGCATTTTTATTGTGACCGCTTAGTGTGTTAGAGAATCTATGGAATCCTGGTTTTTCAGCATTTGCTGCAAAGTAATAATAGGAATGACTTTCGTAGTTTAACACTGCATCAATAGCTGATAAATCTGGCATCGCAATTAATCCAGGCGGCAACCCCTTATACATATAGGTATTGTAGGGTGAAACAATTGATTTGTGTTTGTTTAAAACACGCTTTATGACCGTGTTACTATACATAGGTAACTGATAAGCAGCAAATTTAAGTGTGGGATCGGCTTGTAATGGCCAACCATCTTTTAAACGATTCATATAGACTCCAGCAATGCGATCTTGCTCCGAGACTTGCTTAGACTCTTCATGGACAATTGCAGCTAAAGCCATAACCTCTAAAGGCATAAGATCAATTGTTTTTGCTTTACTTAGTCTTTTATCGTTCCAGAAGCGGTTGTATTCCTTTAACATTCGAGATCTAAATGTTGTTGCCGACGTATTCCAGAAAAACTCATAGCTATTTGGCAAATACATCGCTAGTGCATTTTCATATGTAAACCCATTCGCCTCTAAAAATTCTGGATCTGAAAAAACTCTAAGTAAATCGGAATTATTAGCTTCAATTTGGCTCGAAATTCTATTTGCTAATTCTGCTAAAGAATGCTGATTATTAAACGCTATTTTTATTGGTAGATTACGACTTCTTATGGAGTTGATGATGTCATTATTAGTCATCCCTTTGGAGATAAGAAAGCGTCCAGCTTTAATATTATTTATATATTTTTTTTGTTTAGCCAAAACTTCAAAAGATTCTATATCTTTTAGCAAAGGTTCTAAGTCCGCTTTTACATCTGAAAAGATCGCATTTGTAGCTACAAAGATATAGGCTTCTTTAGAATTAAAATTAGTGTTAGGCACTAACATAACTGAATAAATATAATAGGAAAAAATTCCTGCGCTTGCCAAACCGATTAACACAATGGCTGCTGATATTTTTTTAAAGTACATTATTGATTAATTGAAATAAATATTCGTTCTTATATCGCTCTTTGTAAAACCGCCACTCTTTCTTGAGTCCAACTTTCTCAAAACCTACAGACTTGAACAAGTTTATACTTGCCGAATTATCTTCTAGTATATTTCCATACAACTGATGTAGACATAGTACATTAAAGCTATGATTTACAAGTAAGCTCAAAGCGTCTTTACCATACCCTTTTTGACGGTGTTTATCAATTAAAACAATACTGACTCCTGCTCGCTTATTATGTGCGTCATAATCAAAAAGATCAATAAACCCCATGGGCTGATTTGTTTTAGAAGTAATCATTAACCTTAATTGCTTTATTTCTTTAATATCTTTGTGGGCTGTTTCTAAATAACTACTAAGCACTTCTTTTGAAAATGGTTTTTGAGTTTGACTTAGTTCCCACAAAGATTCATTATTTTCTAATGAATATAAAAATGCTAAATCTTCGAGCTTAATAATTCGTAGATTAATGAGGTTTCCTTGTAATTCTACCATTCTAAAGTTCCTTTAAAAACTTGTACTGCAGCTCCACAAAGCCACACATTGGAATAAGAAGAAGAGAGCGGTTCAAACCTAACCACTAAATTACCACCTTGAGTTTTTAGATTCATAACTTTAGATGTTGATTGACCTGAGTGAAACATCGCAATAGCAACAGCTGTGGATCCTGTGCCACAAGACAAAGTCTCCGCTTCAACTCCACGTTCATAGGTGCGAATAGCAAACGTATCCATGTTTATTTTTTTAGCGAAATTCACGTTAACGCCACTAGACTTAAAAGGCTCACTATAACGAACAAAAGCACCTTCAGATGCCATATCTAGTGAGTCTAGATTTGATTTTAGAGAGACATAATGCGGAGACCCTGTGTCAAGAACAAAGTAGTCCTCTTTTGAAGAAACAGTTAGAACATCTTGCATTTTAAGCTCAACATATCCATTATCATAGACTGCTAAATGTGGACCATCAATCGCTGAAAAATGAGCATCTCCTTGGATAATTCCTAAAAAATTAGCAAAAGCAACAATACATCGACCGCCATTCCCACACATACTACTTTGTTGACCATCTGCATTGAAATACACCATTTTAAAGTCATAATTTGGATCAGACTCTAGTAAAATAAGTCCATCTGCACCAACCCCAAAACGGCGATTACATAAATGAGCAATTAATGATGAATTGTTTGTATCGAACACGGATAAGCGATTATCAATCATAACAAAATCATTCCCTGTTCCTTGATATTTATAAAATGTATGAGTCCGCATATAAAACAAATATAAGAATATTTGACGTTAAAATAAGCTGTTAAAAGGTCGTTAAATTTGTTTTATGAATTCAATAAAAAGTTAATTTTAAACTTAGAATTAATAAACTTAAAAATATTTTATGAAAAAATTTATGTCAATTCTATTTATTTCAGCTTTAGGCGGTGGCCTGACTCTCAGTACTTATAAGCTATTTATTGAAACAAGTATGCCTTATGAAATAGCTGAAGGTCGTGTACTAACCACAACAGCTGTTTCTGGACTGATCTCGTTAAATTCAATAGAAGAATCAGTAAATTTCACATCAGCTGCAGAAAAAACATTACCAACAGTTGTGCATGTAAAAAACACGACGCTAAATAAGGGATATACAAGTTATGAAGACTTATTCTTTGGACGATCTCAGCAACGCGCACAAATAGGTACGGGATCAGGCGTAATAATTTCGTCAGATGGTTATATTATTACCAATAACCATGTTATTGAAGGAGCACAATCAATTGAGATTACTACAAATGACAATAAGACCTACACAGCTGAATTAATTGGAACCGACTCAAGTACAGATATTGCATTGTTAAAAATTAAAACTTTGGAACCTTTAAGCTACTTAACATTTGGAGATAGTAATTTGGCTAAGGTCGGAGAATGGGTGTTGGCTGTCGGTAATCCTTTCAACCTAACCTCTACAGTTACTGCAGGGATAATAAGTGCCAAATCAAGAGATTTATCGGGACAAAATACACAATCATTCATTCAGACAGACGCCGCGGTAAACCCTGGTAATTCTGGGGGTGCCTTGGTAAACACAAATGGAGAACTTATTGGCATCAACACAGCAATTACATCAAAAACAGGATCCTACATAGGCTATTCTTTTGCAGTCCCTAGTAATATTGCTCGAAAAGTCATTGAAGACTTGATGGAGTTCGGGAATGTACAGAATGGGATTCTAGGCGTTATTGGGGGTGAATTAAATAGTAAAAACTCTAAAGAATTCGGTGTAAATGAAACCGAGGGGTTTTATGTAAATGATATTCAAAAAGGAACTGGAGCAGAAAAAGCGGGCCTGCAAAAAGGCGACATTATTCAACGAATTGATGGGGTAACTATTTCAAAGTTTTCTGATTTGAAAGGGTTTTTAAATACTAAAAACCCAAACGATACGGTTGAAGTTTTGATTTTAAGAGGCGATAAACAGATGAACATAATAGTTACTTTAGAAAAAAGAATTAGTATTGAAATACCAATAATCGGGGCGCTTCAAGAACCAGAAAAAAAAGCACTAAAAGCCGTCAATTTAGACTACGGATTGGAAGTGGTTTCGCTTTCTGAAAATAACCGAACAGACTGGGAGTCTGACGGGATTTATGTGGGAAGTTTTGTGACAGAAATAAATGATATTAGCATTAATTCCATTAACGACGCCCAGAGAGCGTTAGAGAAATATTCCAATAAAGTACTTAGGCTATCTGTTGTGAAAAATAATGGAGAAAAAGTGGTCTACCGGTTCAGGTAAAAACCTAAATTACAGATTATTACACTGTATTATTAAAATTATTAGGCATTGAATTTTTTTATTTAAAATAGTTACGAAAACGTTTGAGAAGACTTACTTTTGTAGGATTCATTTAAAATTTAAACTAAATGCCAATAAAACCGACCTACGAATCTGAAATTGCATTCCAATCTGACCGAAGAAAATCAGCCGTTGAATTTATAAAAATTGTTAGTGACCTGTGGTATGATTACTCCATTGAATTGGTCTTGTTTCGTAATCAATTAATGGATCGAAATGTAAGTGAAATTCTCAAGCTTCATGCATATGCAGGTGAATTTGTAAACAAACCCATCTCCATTTTTGATTCTGTAGACATGGCACAAGCAATTAAACAATTGAACTTGCCAGCCTCTAAATTGGATATTGGCAAGTTAACTTACGAATATCACAAGGAAGACCTTTCTAACAGCAGTTCATTTGCCTTTTTGTCTAAAAAATTAAAAGAAGCGAAACAGCAATCTAAAATAGAGCCAAAGGATGTCGTGTTATACGGGTTTGGCCGCATCGGCCGATTGGTTGCACGTGAGTTGATGGGCAAATCAGGCAGTGGCAGTCAGCTACGGCTTAGAGCCATTGTTACCCGTGACAAAATAAACTCAGAGACTTTAGAAAAACGAGCTTCACTGTTGCGAAGTGATTCCGTTCATGGCGATTTTCCAGGGACCGTGAGCGTTGACAAAAACCTTCAAGCATTAATCATAAACGGCATGACTGTTTATATTATATCTGCTTCTAAGCCTGAAAACATAGATTATACAGCCTATGGGATAAATGAAGCTCTAATCATTGATAACACAGGAGTATTTAGAGATCATGACGGATTAAAAAGACACCTAGTCTCAAAAGGTGCTGAAAAAGTATTGCTAACTGCTCCTTGTAAAGAAATTCCAAACATCGTACATGGAGTCAATCATTTAGAACATTCTCCCGACACAATAGATGTTTTTTCTGCAGCCTCATGTACTACCAATGCAATTACCCCTATTTTAAAAGTTATTGAAGACACTTTTGGCGTTGTGCATGGTCATCTTGAAACAATACATGCATACACCAATGATCAAAACTTAGTGGATAATATGCATTCAAAATACAGAAGAGGACGGGCAGCGGCTCTCAACATGGTCATTACAGAAACTGGAGCAGGAAAAGCTGTCAGTAAAGCGCTTCCATCTCTTGAAAACAAACTAACATCCAATGCAATTAGGGTTCCTGTTCCCAATGGAAGTTTAGCTATTCTAAACTTGGAGATCAAAAAAAGCACAACACTTAAAAAAATAAATAATCTAATCAAAACTGCTGCACTAACCGGCAATTTAGTTGAGCAAATAAAATATGAATTAAATGATGAACTCGTTTCTAGTGACATCGTAGGATGTACTGCTCCAGCTATTTACGATAGTAAAGCCACTATTGTAAGACATGATGGAAAAAACATAATCCTTTACATATGGTATGACAATGAATTTGGATATAGTCATCAAGTCATACGTTTAGCAAAATACATAGCCAAAGTCAGGCGCTTCACTTATTATTAAAGTTTACAATTTGTTATATTTGTAACTTAAACATATCCGATGCGCATAGATATTATTACAGTACTACCAGAACTAATTAAGAGTCCTTTTGAGGCCTCTATACTAAAGCGTGCAATAGAAGCTGGCCTAGTAAGTATTCACTTTCACAATTTACGGGATTACACAGCTGATAATTACAAATCTATTGACGACACCCAGTTTGGTGGTGGCGCAGGAATGGTTATGATGATTGAACCCATAGATAAATGCATTTCTAAATTAAAAAAAGAACGCGACTATGACGAAGTTATTTACATGACTCCTGATGGACAAACCCTTAATCAAGGCCTAGCTAACCAACTTTCAATGAAGGGTAATATAATTATACTCTGTGGGCACTATAAAGGAGTGGATCAACGCGTACGTGATCAGTTTATTACCAAAGAAATTTCCATTGGCGACTATGTTCTTTCAGGTGGAGAATTGGGCGCAGCAGTGCTTTGTGACGCAGTTATTCGTCTCATTCCAGGTGTTTTAGGAAACGAAACATCTGCATTAACTGACTCATTTCAAGATGGGTTATTAGCACCCCCTATATACACACGACCAAGAGAATATAATGGGTGGAAAGTTCCTGATGTTTTATTAAGTGGCCACTTTCCAAAGATTGAAAAATGGCGAGAAGAACAAGCGCTTGAACACACAAAAATTAGAAGACCTGACTTATTAAAGGACTAATATTTAAGGGGAAACAAAATTTTTATTATAATAAAGTTTCTTCTTTTCACTTTTTACTTATATTTGCACCCAAATTCGGGTTAACCTCTGGCGATAATCGTGGATGTTGTTTCGAAAAAACAATTAAATAAAATAAAATGGAATCCTTAGTTAAATTTGTTCAAGAAGAATTTGTAGCAAAAAAAGACTTTCCAGAATTTGCAGCTGGTGACACCATCACTGTTTATTACGAAATTAGAGAAGGCGAAAAAGTACGTACACAGTTCTATCGAGGAGTTGTTCTTCAGAGAAGAGGCTCAGGAAGTTCTGAAACATTTACCATCAGAAAAATGTCTGGTACAATAGGAGTTGAACGTATTTTCCCGGTAAACCTACCGGCCTTACAGAAAATTGAAGTCAACAAACGTGGAAAAGTAAGAAGAGCTCGTATCTTTTACTTTAGAGAACTTACTGGTAAAAAAGCCAGAATTAAAGAAAGAAGACGTTAGTCAGATTTTAAATTCAAAAACTCAAAAAAGCTCTAATCACTTAGGGCTTTTTTTAAACCTATATTCCAAACCACTTAATTAGATCTATTTTTGACATAATACCATTGAGATTATTGATTATTTTAAGAATTAAATTACCTCATAAAATCATTCCAATTTCTTATATTTACAGCCCTAATTAACTTAGATTATAATCTTAATTAACAAAAGAAAAATTAAACTTTATATAGCCCATCATGGCAAACATAATTTATACTATTACCGACGAAGCACCTGCGCTCGCAACCCGTTCATTTTTACCTATAGTTAAATCATTTCTAAAAAGCTCTAAGGTGCATATAGACACCAAAGATATCTCTTTGGCATCCCGTATTCTTTCAAGCTTTTCAGAGTTCTTATCCGAAGATCAAAAAGTAGAAGATGCTTTAGCTGAACTAGGTATGTTAGTGACAAAACCGGAAGCCAACATTATTAAGCTTCCAAACATTAGTGCTTCAATGCCACAATTGAAAGCTGCTATTAGTGAACTACAATCTCTTGGGTTTGGGATCCCAAACTACCCAGACTCCGCTAAAAATGAGGAGCTAAAATCTATTAAATCTCGTTACGATAAAATTAAAGGAAGTGCTGTTAACCCTGTCCTTAGAGAGGGTAACTCGGACCGTCGTGCTCCAAAGGCAGTGAAAAATTATGCTAAGAAAAACCCTCACAGCATGGGTGCTTGGTCCAAAGACTCAAAAACACACGTGGCGACAATGGCTGAAGGCGATTTTGCTCATAATGAGAAATCTGTAACAGTCTCAAATGCCACTGATGTTCGTATTGTTCATACAGATTCCGAAAACATAACTACCGTATTAAAATCAAAAATCCCTATACTAGATGGCGAGATTATTGATGCAACAGTAATGAATCTTAATGCGCTAAAATCTTTCTTGATAGCAGAAATAAAAGACGCCAAAGACACAGGGGTTTTACTATCGCTTCATATGAAAGCGACCATGATGAAGGTAAGTGACCCTATTATTTTTGGTCACGCAGTAAAATTGTTTTTTTCCGACGTGTTTGAAAAGCATCAAGTACTTTTTGATGAAATTGGAATAAATACTAATAACGGCTACGGAAATGTTTTGGAAAAAGTAGCTGGGCTAGAAACTAAAAAACGTCAAGAAATTGAAGCTGATTTTAAAGCTGCTATATTAAATGGTCCAGATTTAGCAATGGTTAATTCTGACAAAGGCATTACAAACTTACACGTACCTAGTCATGTAATTATTGATGCGTCCATGCCTGCTATGATTAGAGCCTCGGGGCAAATGTGGAATGCAAAAGGAGAGGCACAAGACACAAAGGCTATCATTCCTGACAGTAGCTATGCAGGAATATATACGGCAACTATTGATTTCTGTAAACAAAATGGAGCCTTTGATCCGACGACAATGGGAACGGTTCCTAATGTTGGGCTAATGGCACAAAAGGCAGAGGAATACGGGTCACATGATAAGACTTTTGAAATTGAATCAAACGGACGCGTTGATGTTATAGACAGTCAGGGAGTTATTTTGACTTCACACATTGTACAAGAAGGAGATATTTGGCGAATGTGTCAGGTAAAAGATGCACCTGTTCAGGATTGGGTAAAGCTAGCGGTAACCAGAGCAAAAGCTTCAAACTTACCAACTGTTTTCTGGTTAGATTCTAAAAGAGCGCATGATGCCGAGCTTATTAAAAAAGTAGAGACCTATCTTAAGGATCATAATACGAATGGATTAGAACTTCAAATACTACCTCCTGTTGAGGCGACGCATTTCACACTTTCTAGGCTTAAAAAAGGAGAAGACACCATCTCTGTATCTGGTAATGTTTTAAGAGATTACCTTACTGATTTATTTCCAATACTTGAAGTCGGAACAAGTGCAAAAATGCTATCTATTGTTCCTTTAATGAATGGTGGTGGATTGTTTGAAACTGGAGCTGGAGGTTCTGCCCCTAAACATGTGGAGCAATTTATTAACGAAAACCACTTACGTTGGGATTCTCTGGGAGAATTTTTAGCCCTAGCTGTATCCTTAGAACATTTTAGCGAAGTAAACGACAATTCAAAAGCAGCCATTCTTGGTGAAGCTTTAGACTCAGCAACAGAAAGGTTACTGGACGAGAAAAAATCTCCCTCTAGGCGTGTCAACGAAATTGACAATCGAGGCAGTCATTTTTATCTTGCACTTTACTGGGCAGAGGCCATTTCAGAACAAAAAAAAGATACTGATTTAAAATTAGAATTTGCAGCAATCGCTAAAGCTCTTTCAAAGAATAAAGAAACAATCCTTGAAGAATTAAATAGCGTGCAAGGAAAATCCGTGAATACTGGAGGGTATTACCTTCCTAATATCGATAAAACGAATATCGCAATGCGACCAAGCACCACACTTAATAGCATTCTAGACCACTAGATTACTCACTAATTTTTTGTTAAAAGCACCCTCAAAAGGTGCTTTTTGTTTTATTTTTACTTCCTTAAATTGAGCAAATGAAACGCGTATTTTTTTTACTATTAATAGGATTAACACTCTCCGTAAATTCACAACAAAAGTTCACTCTAAGTGGTTCAATTTTTGAATCCAACGGTAAAGAAACTCTTATTGGAGCAAATATCATAATCGCAGATTTAATGACAGGAACCATATCCAATGAATACGGTTTCTATTCAATCACTTTAGCTAAGGGAACGTATGAAATATCGGTAAGTAATATCGGGTATTCAAACTTAAAACAAACCATTACACTTGATCAAAACATCTCGATGGACTTCACCCTAACTGAAGTAATTGAAAGTTTGGACGAAGTTATCATTGAAAGTAACGTTGAAGCTTTGAATATAAAAAGTCCACAGATGAGTGTCAACTCATTGACTGCTTCAAGTATTAAACAAATTCCGGTCGTATTTGGCGAAGCAGATGTCATTAAAGCAATCACTCTTCTGCCAGGAGTTTCGAGTGGTGGAGAAGGGGCCGCAGGATTTAATGTTCGAGGAGGTGCAGCTGACCAAAACTTGATTTTACTAGATGAAGCGACCATCTTTAACTCTTCTCATTTATTTGGATTATTTTCAGTATTTAATCCAGACGCCATTAAAAGTTTAAAACTGTATAAGGGGGGGGTTCCTGCAAAATATGGAGGACGTGTTGCCTCAGTTTTAGATATTTACCAAAAGGAGGGGAATAAAAACGAATTTAAGGCCAATGGTGGGATTGGATTGGTAGCCAGTCGCTTACTACTTGAAGGGCCCATAAAAAAGGGAGTTGGTTCTTTTTTGTTGGGTGGACGCGCCACATATGCTCATTTATTCCTCCCGTTGTTTGATGTAAATAACATTGCTTACTTTTATGATTTAAATACAAAATTAAGCTACAAATTAAATCAAAAAAACAGCATTTACTTGTCAGGGTATTTTGGGAGAGATGTGTTTAATGTCTCTAACAGTTTTGAAAACACCTATGGAAACACCGTTGTTAATTTTCGATGGAATCACCTGTTCAATGATAAGCTTTTCTCAAACTTATCTCTAATATATTCTGACTATTATTACGGATTGAATTTAAATTTTGTTGGGTTTGAATGGAACTCTGGTATTCAAAACATGAATATCAAATATGACTTCAAACAGTATGTCAATGACCGCTACAAACTTGAATATGGTCTGCACAGTACCTACTACCGATTCAACCCAGGAATCATTAGCCCAAACAGACCTGATTCAGGAATAAACAGAGAAGCACTTACTAATAAATTTGCATTTGAAAATGCGATCTACTTTGACATTAACCAACAACTATCCGAACACCTGTCATTTAGCTATGGAACGCGATTAAGTTCTTTTTTACGCCTAGGGCAAAAAGAACTCAACGTCTATGAAAATAATCAGGCTGTAGGCTATAATTCTGACTTACAACTCTACGAAGAAGTAGACCCTATTGGCTCAGAAAGTAGTAGTCATAGCAAAGTCATCAAATCATTTTTAAATTTGGAACCTAGGTTAGCAATTTCTTATAAGTTAAATGATGATACGTCATTAAAAACCAGTTACAACCGAATGACACAGTATTTACACCTAATATCCAATACAAGCTCCCCTACCCCTTTGGATGTCTGGACTCCAAGTGGTGAGTACATTCAACCTCAAATTTTGGATCAAGTTGCCATTGGGTATTTCAAAAGTTACAATACATACGATTTAGAAATTGAAAGTTTTTATAAGACCACTAAAAATCGAATTGACTACATAGATGGAGCTAATTTAATCGCTAATAAAGCGATTGAACAGGTACTTCTTAATGGACAGTCTAGAGCGTATGGTTTTGAATTATTATTTAGAAAAAACAAAGGACGCTTCAAAGGATGGTTTGCATATACGCTCTCAAAATCTGAACAACAAACTAAAGGAATAAATCCTTCAGATCCGGGAATTAATAATGGGAATTGGTACAATACTCCGTATGACAAAACTCATGACATCTCAATCACTTCCAGCTATGACCTTTCTGATAAATGGAAATTAAATGCGAATTTCATATACCAAACTGGACAACCTACAACCTATCCAAATGGGCAATATGAGTATAACAACTTGATTGTCTCTACATTTGAATCTCGTAACTCTAGTCGTTTAGATGCCTATCATCGATTTGATATTTCTGGAACCTATAACCCTAAAAAAAATAAAGAAAAACGGTGGAAAGGTGAATGGGTGTTTAGTATCTATAACCTTTACAATCGAAAAAACACTCAGTCCTTAAACTTTAGAGAAAACATAGATACAGGACAAAATGAAGCGCTCAAATTATCATTATTTGGAGCCATCGGAGCAGTTTCATATAACTTTAAATTCTAGAGCAATGAAAAATAATTTTATTTTACTATGTATTGGGTTTCTAATGGCTGGCTGTGAAGAAGTCATCCAGCTTGATTTACCAACCGAAAACCCTCGATTGGTTATTGAAGCATCACTAAAAATGTCTCCAAACGAATCCATAACTCAAGAAATTAAACTCAGCTTATCAGGTCCCTTTTACCAAGAGGAAAACCCAATAGTGTCTGAAGCAACACTAAAACTAATAGACCTTTCAAACAATATAATTCACGAATTTGAGTACGATAATACAAATCTAGTTTATACGTTACAATACACCCCTATTTTTGGTACTGACTATAAAATCCGAATTGTCTATGAAGGTGAAATCTATGAATCATCCATAGAACAACTCATGTATTCAGCGCCCATAGACACTATACTCCAAGGAAATAATACTTTATTTGGGGGAGATGAAAAGGAAGTTCTAATCTCTTTTACAGATAGTGAAGAGCGAGATGATTATTATTTATTTGATTTAGGTATGAATTTATTTCTAACTACTAAGGATGAGTTTTATCAAGGAAATGTATTTACGTTTTCCTATTTCTATGACGAACTAATCGCTGGGGACGAAATTAATATAGAAATAATGGGGATTGATGAAAGACATTTTAACTTCATGACGATCCTTATTGAACAGACACAAGAAGGTGGAAGGCCTTTTAATACTACACCATCAACAATACGTGGAAATATCACTAATATAACTAACCCTAACCACTACCCTTTGGGATATTTTAGACTTTCTGAAACATATAAAGCGAGTTTAATCTTAGAATAACACAAAAGTATTTCAAAAGTTATATTTTTGTGTATGGCTTTTACAAAAACTACTGAACAAGACTCTCATTACGACCATCTTGAAAAAATGTCTGTTGAAAAAATACTAACGACTATTAATAAAGAAGACTCTGGCGTAGCTGAAGCTGTTAAAATAGCCGTTCCACAGATAGAGGTATTGGTAAATCAAATTGTAGATAAAATAAAGGATGGAGGACGTTTATTCTACATAGGAGCAGGCACCAGCGGACGACTAGGAATATTAGATGCATCTGAGTGCCCACCAACTTTCGGGGTGCCTCATGAAATGGTTATTGGATTGATTGCTGGAGGTGATGTGGCAATACGTAAAGCAGTTGAATTTGCAGAAGATGATAAGAACCAAGGATGGAAAGATTTAAAAGCACATTATGTTTGCGATAAAGACATCGTCATAGGGATTGCTGCATCAGGCACGACCCCCTATGTAATATCAGCACTTAAGGCATGTGCAAAAGCATCTATTATAACTGGCTGTATTACGTGTAATAGTGGTAGCCCGCTTGCAATAGCCGCCAAATTCCCCATTGAAGTTGTGGTGGGACCAGAAGTAGTAACTGGAAGTTCAAGAATGAAAGCTGGTACAGCTCAAAAACTAGTTTTAAATATGATTACAACAACCGTGATGGTTAAGCTCGGACGAGTTAAAGGGAACAAAATGGTAGACATGCAGCTTAGTAATGATAAGTTAGTCAATAGAGGAATTAAGATGATTCGAGAACAGCTGAATATTTCTGAATCGAAAGCTAGTTCACTTTTAAAGACTCATAAGAATGTAAGAAATGTACTAAACAACTATTCAAATGGAAACTCCGAGAACAAATAAGGGCCTGTTAGTTGAAGGTTTGAAAACAATGGGAATCACATTATTTCTAATGTTTTTGGGACCCGTAATATTACACACAGGACTTTCAAATCCTGACAAACCGCTTTACATACCATTAATTATAGCGGGAATATTCATATGCGGTACAGCTATTTACTTTGGATTTAAAGGAATTCGAGTTATAATGAAAAGTATGTTTGGAAGTAAATAATTTTTTGGGACATTTAATTGTGTCTTAATTAGGAATCCGTACATATTATTTATCCTTTAGTCATACAAAATTGGACTACATTTTTTAATTTATTTGTATGTAACTATACTAAATAAGCCTCGCTAATTTCTTAGCGAGGCTTTAAATTTTAGAATTAAATTATATTTTAATTCTTAATCACTCTAACAGTATTAAGAGTGTTGTTAATAGACACTTGTACAAAATAAGCACCTGTCTGCAATGCAGACATATCTACTTTGCTATCATTTGTATTTGGAGTCGATGTAATCACCGTTTGACCTAACATGTTATAAACAGTAATATTATCAATAGACGCTTGTGCATTAATTGTCAATATGTTATTTACCGGGTTAGGGAAAAATGAGAATTGTGACTCTCCTACATCATCAAGTCCAAGAGAGGAGCCATCAACTCCAAGATCGTCAATATTTAATTGATTCATGTCTGAGACTGCATGATGTCTAAAACCTATATAAATAAGACTTCCTGATGCTGCAGAAATATCAAGTGAACGATCTGCCCAAACTCCACAAGCATCATTTGATGTGGTTTCATTAAAGGTAATAGAAGAATTTGTTAGGTTTTCTACAGTATTTTCTGTGCCAACGTAAACAGTATAGTTTTCTCCACACCAATTAGGGTCTAGTCCTCTTGCTCTCCATGTCATGGTTGCATTTGATACGTTTGTCAAATCAATTGGACCTATTACAAGCCAGTTATCTGGAGTTAAGACTCCAGCTGTACTACTCCATGACTGCGAACCTGCGCTATAATTATTGTTCACACCATCTCCATCATCGTTGTAGTCAGCATAAAACCAAAAATTACCATCTCCATCTGAATCGTAGAATGTATTACAACTAACCCAAGACTCCGTATTATTGAAATCATTAAAATAAGGTAATGAGTTGGTGGTACAGGAATTTGTTTGCCATGGATCTGGTCCATCTAATCCATTATCAATCCAAGAATTGACAGTGCCGTCTGTACAAATTGATCTTATAGTAAAGTAGTAAAGTGATGCATTCTCTAGTCCAGTTATCGTTGCAGGGAATTCACTGAACGAGAATGTGGATGCTGTACCATCTCCTGGAGTGAAAGTAGAGCCTAAATTATATTCAACTTCATATGAAGAAATAGAGGAATTATTTGTGCCATCAAAAGAAACACTATCACTACCCATATTCCATTGTGTAATACTTGGGTTTG
>JABAZC010000083.1 GCA_018608625.1 Flavobacteriaceae bacterium
GCTGCGTTCCCGCCCTGGAGGATTCAACAGGAGCTAGTTGTGTAGGACTTGCCTCCGCAAATATACAATGTTTTAATATTCTCACAATGATTTTTTTTACTGAATATAAATAAATAAATTGCTAAAAAATTAACATTACTATGCACCCCTACAAATTACTGACTTTCATTAGTTTCAATCTCATAATGACAAGTTGTGGAAATACATCAAAAGTTAAAGATTCTAACTTTTCAATTCATATCAATAGTGAAACAAATGTTATTTCCAACGAAAACACCCTTTCTGTAGATATTTTAAATTTAAAAAATTTAAAAATTGATTCTATTCATCTAACCTTAGACAATAGTAAAATATCAAATTCTATTGTTTTATCTAAGTTGTCATTAGGAGAAAAGTTGATAAAAGCTAAGGTTTTTTATGATTCAAAAACTGAAGTTGCAATTAAAAAAGTAATCTTGGTTCATAAAAATGCCCCGAAAATATACAACTATGAAATCGTAAACACCTACCCTCACGATATTACCTCTTACACCCAAGGTTTAGAATTCTATAACGGAGACTTGTACGAGAGCACTGGTCAGTATGGGGAATCTAAACTTAGAAAAATTGATTACAACTCTGGCGATATTATCAATAACATTGATTTAAATAAGGCCTATTTTGGCGAAGGCTTATCAATATTAAATGATAAAATTTATCAGCTTACATGGAAAGAAGGTCGTGGTTTGGTTTATGATATCAATAGCTTTGAACAAATAGAAACCTTTAATTATGGGCAAAGCAAAGAAGGTTGGGGCCTTTGTAATGATGGTGATAAATTTTACAAATCAGACGGAACTGAATATATATGGCTACTTAATGCTAACACACTTGCAGAAGAAGGGTATATACAAGCATATACTAATAATGGGAAGCTAACGAACCTCAATGAACTTGAATGGGTTGAAGGCTTTATTTATGCCAATCGATATCAAAAAAATGGGGTCGCTATTATTAATCCAATAAACGGAGCAATTGAGGCTGTCATTGACTTCAGGAAATTAAAATCTAAAGTAACTAAACATAGAGGCTTAGATGTTCTAAATGGAATGGCTTACAATTCTAAGACAAAAACTTTATTTGTCACCGGAAAACGATGGGACAAATTATTTGAAGTTAAAATTATAAAAAATTAAAACCTTTCACTAATAAATTCATTTGAAAGTTAAGAGATGGTTTAGATTAATAAAGGATCTTGAACACACTATTAGTTTAATTCTAAAGTTATATTTTTACAAAAATTCTTCTAGTATGAAACGTTCGCTTTATATAACATTTAGTTTAATAGCTTTGGTTTTTTGGAGCTCATGCCGCCAAGACTTTATATTCGCTCCAAGTTCAGGGAACCTTAGTTTTTCTAAAGACACTGTTTATTTAGATACTATTTTTTCAAATATTGGATCAAGTACCTATACGCTAAAAGTATATAACACAAGTGATGAAGACATTCTTATTCCTTCCATAAAACTTAGTAAGGGTCAAGAATCGAACTATCGAATGAATGTAGATGGTCTAATAGGCAATGGGGCATTAATTGGAAAAGAATTTGAAAATATTGAACTATTAGCTAGAGACAGTATGTACGTTTTTATAGAAACAACAATTGACATATTTCCTTTAGTTGAAAATGAAACACAGTTTTTATACACAGATGTTATAGTGTTTGAAAATACGTCTGGCGTACAAAACGTAGAATTAGTCACTTTAGTAAGAGATGCCGTGTTTATCTTTCCTAACCGTGATTCTGAAGGGGTTGTAGAAACCTTGGCTTTTGATACAGATGGAGATGGAGTTGATGACGAAACATCCGTTAAAGGTCGATTTCTACAAGATTCAGAACTTACCTTTACTAATGAGAAGCCATATGTGGTTTATGGATATGCAGCAGTTGGAGACGGAAAAACACTTAATATAAACCCAGGAGCTAGAATTCATTTTCACGAAGATTCCGGACTCCTAATAACCAATAATGCTTCACTACACGTTAATGGATTACCTAGTTTAGATTTAGAACTTTTAGAAAATGAAGTCGTTTTTGAAGGAGACCGTTTAGAACCCCTTTATGAAAACGTCCCTGGACAATGGCAAACAATCTGGTTGTTTAGTGGCAGTACTGAAAATGTCATTAACTACGCAACAATTAAAAACGGAACCATTGGAGTCTTAAGCGATGGAAATCAACAAGACCCTACAAAACTTAAAATCAACAATTCACAAGTTTATAACCAAAGTAATTTCGGAATCCTCGGAAGAGCTACTTCAATAATAGCTGAAAATATAGTCATTAACAACAGTGGTTTATCTTCGTTTGCTGGAACTTTTGGAGGCAACTATAATGTCACACATTCAACGATAGCAAATTACTGGACCTCTAGTTTTAGACAGTATCCTGCTCTATTACTGAATAATTTTATTGTAGACTCAGAAAATACAGTCACAACCAATCCACTAGTGGCTGCAAATTTCACAAACTGTATCATTTATGGAAATGATAGTCCTGAATTATTTCTTGAAAATAAAAACTCAGATGATTTTAATTTTAAGTTTACAAACAGTCTTATTTATTTTGATGACCCAAATGGAAACTTTTCTTCTCCTGAATACGACTTTAGCGATACAACACTTTACGAGAATGTTATTTTTAATAATAATCCACAGTTTCTGGACCCCTTTAATAATAAACTAAACATCCCTTTTGGATCTCCCGCAGAAGGGGCAGGCATTTTTTCTGGTAACTTAACAAAAGACATTACAAATACAACTCGAAATTCTCCCCCAGACTTAGGCCCGTACAACGCGATAGAATTTGAAGATTAGAAACTTAAAAACCCACTTAATAGCAGGTTTTTTATATAAAAATATCGAGTATTTAAGAAACTAAAGGACGGTGACTCATAAGTGCATTCACTTTTTGAGCGATCGCTTCCAACTTAGTATCGTCTCCGTGGTTAATAATAACATCGTCAATAAGCGCTACGATTGTTTCCATATCAGATTCTTTCATACCACGGGTTGTTATTGCGGGAGTTCCCACTCTAATACCTGAAGTTACAAATGGGCTTTGAGTATCGAAAGGTACCATGTTTTTATTAACTGTAATATCAGCTTTCACCAATGCATTTTCAGCATCTTTTCCAGTGATATTCTTGTTTCGTAAATCAATTAACATCATGTGGTTATCAGTTCCACCTGAAATTAAATGGTAATCACGTTTTACAAAGGCTTGCGCCATCGCATCTGCATTCTTTTTAACTTGTAGTATATAATGTAAAAATTCGTCTGTTAAAGCTTCACCAAAAGCAATGGCTTTTCCAGCAATGACATGTTCTAAAGGCCCACCTTGATTTCCAGGAAATATAGCGGAATCCAATAAAGAAGACATCATACGTACTTTTCCAGATTTTAACATAATTCCAAAAGGATTTTCAAAATCAGTTCCCATCATAATTAGCCCGCCTCTAGGTCCTCTTAGCGTTTTATGAGTTGTTGTTGTTACTATGTGGCAATGTGGTAAAGGATCATTTAAAATACCCTTAGCAATTAATCCTGAAGGGTGAGAGATATCTCCTAGCAGTAATGCACCTACGCTATCAGCAATCGCACGGAATCGTTTGTAATCAATATCTCTAGAATAGGCAGAGGCACCAGCTATAATTAATTTAGGCTGTTCTTTGGTTGCAATTTTTTGAATCTTGTCATAATCTAAAACACCTGTTTCCTTTTCAACTCCATAAAACACAGGGTTGTATAAACGTCCTGAAAAGTTAACTGGAGAACCATGAGTAAGATGACCCCCGTGAGATAAATCAAATCCTAGAATCTTATCCCCTACTTTCAAGCACGCATGAAACACAGCAGTGTTTGCTTGACTACCTGAATGCGGTTGAACATTAGCCCAAGCAGCACCAAACAAAGTCTTAGCGCGGTCGATTGCTATTTGTTCAACTTCATCTACAATTTCACAACCGCCATAATAGCGTTTACCAGGGTACCCCTCTGCGTATTTGTTGGTAAGAACAGATCCTGTAGCCTCCATTACTTGTTCACTTGTAAAGTTTTCAGAAGCAATCAATTCGATACCATTGATTTGACGTTCTTTTTCAGCTATAATTAATTCAAAAATTTGTTCGTCGCGTTGCATGTGTTGTATTATTCAAAAGTTATATGCAAAATTAATAATAAGATTGTTTTAAATGCATAAAAATTAAATATTTAATCACTTTTTATTAAACAGTCATCAACATTTTGAAGAAGCAAAATTACCTTCATAAAATTGGTAGATTATTTAAAATTAAGAAATGCTTAGAAATAGTTGGGTTTTAGTTAATTATTAAAAATACAAACCCTCTAAATTCATTAATCTATAAAATTATAGTAATTATTTTTTTAGCACTTATAATTTGATACTTTTGAGTCTATATATTTATTTATTATGATAAGTTTAAATATTAAGTTAAATACGTTTTCTCCTCAATCGTTGGACTTACACATTATATTTGTTCTAATTTCAGTGCTTATTATTACCCCATCGGGTATAATTAATATATAACTCTCGTCCCAAACTATTGTTCAATACAAAACAATCGTTTCTCTAACAAATCAATAAAAAAACAAAATGAAAGTCTTAAAATTCGGCGGAACATCCGTAGGTTCTGCAAAAAACATACAGAAAGTTATAGAGATTGTAAAAAATGAATCTTTGTCAGAAAATGTCACTGTAGTCGTCTCTGCAATTGGAGGAATTACGGACAAGTTATTAGCAGCGGCAGACAAAGCAATTGAAAAAAACAAAAACTACAAAGACGACTTTGAATCCTTACGTTTAAAGCATGTAGAGGTTATAGACGGTTTATTATCTGGTGAATCTCATGAAACCACTTTAGATATTGTTTTAAACCACCTATCCAAGCTAGAAAAAATATTAGATGGGATTTACTTAATTAATGAGTTATCTCCTAAAACAACGGATAAACTTTTAAGTTTTGGAGAATTACTTTCTTCGTTAATCATTTATGAAACGATGAAATTACACGATTTAAACATACAATTAAAAAATTCACAAAATCTAATTGTTACAGATTCAAATTTCACAAACGCCGCTGTAAATTTTGGGGAGACAAATGAGAACATAGTTACCTATTATGACAGTAATGATAAAATAATTACAATTCTTCCTGGGTTTATATCAAAATCTGAGCTTGGAGAGATAACAACCCTTGGACGTGGAGGCTCTGATTATACCGCTGCAATTATTGCTTCTGCAATGAATGCAAGTGTGCTTCAGATATGGACAGACGTAAGCGGCATGTTTACCTCAAATCCAAAAATAGTAAAGAATTCGAAACCTATCAAAAAGCTATCCTATTTAGAGGCTATTGAACTTTCTCATTTTGGCGCTAAAGTGTTATATCCTCCTACAGTGTTACCGGTACTTTCAAAACACATCCCATTGTTGATTAAAAACACGTTAGCTCCTGAAGATGAAGGGACATTAATTACACATGTAGTTGAAAACAGAAACCCAAATCCTATAAAAGGAATTAGCAATATTAACAGCGTGGCTTTATTAACGCTTCAAGGTAATGGCATGGTAGGGATTCCAGGGTTTTCAAAGCGTTTATTTGAGACATTAGCTAGAGAGAAGATCAATGTAATTATTGCGACTCAAGCCTCTTCTGAACATTCAATATGTGTTGGTATTGCAGACAAGGAATCTACGCTAGCAAAATATGTAATTGATAAAGAATTTGAGAATGAAATATCACTATTCAAAATTGATCCCTTAGTTGTTGAAACTAATTTATCAATTATAGCCATCGTGGGTGATCAAATGAAAAGTCACCAAGGAATAAGTGGTAAAATGTTTAGCACCTTGGGTAGAAACAATATTAATATTCGTGCGATAGCTCAAGGCGCTTCTGAACGTAATATCTCCGCTATAATCGCTGAATCCGATGTTGAAAAAGCATTAAATTGTTTACATGAACGTTTTTTTGAATCGGAAACTAAACAAATAAACCTATTTATTTCTGGTGTAGGAAATGTCGGGAAGTCTCTCATAAATCAGATAGAACAACAAAAAAAATATATAAAATCAACTCTGAATGTAAAGTTGAAAGTAATCGGCTTATCAAATTCTAAAAAAATGGTTTTAGATAAAACCGGTATTAATTTAAACGACTGGGAGTCTGTTTTAAATAACGGTAAGAAGTCAGGTCCAATTGATTTTTTTGAAGCAACAAAATCTTTAAACCTAAGGAATTCTATTTTTGTAGATATTACCGCTAGCGACATGGTAGCTTCCAGTTATGCTCTGTACCTAAAACAAAGCATCGCAGTTGTGGCTTGTAACAAAATAGCCTGTTCAAGTAAAATTGAAAACTATTTAGAGTTAAAACAGTTATCACATAAATACAATGTTCCCTTTTTATTCGAAACAAATGTTGGAGCTGGGCTTCCTGTTATAGACACTTTAAAACATCTTATAAATTCAGGTGATAAAATTAATACTGTACATGCTGTTCTTTCAGGAAGTTTAAATTATATTTTTAATAATTACAACAAAAGCACTACCTTTCACGATGTCGTTAAACAAGCACAGACTGAGGGCTACACTGAACCTGATCCAAGAATTGATTTAAGCGGCGTTGATGTAGCTAGAAAATTATTGATTTTAGCTAGAGAAAGTGGTGAAATGATAGATATGAATGGTATAGAAAATGAAGCCTTTTTACCTGAAGAATGTATGACTGCCAATTCAGTAGAAGCCTTTTATGAAACTTTAAAGTCTAAAGAAGTTCATTTTCAAAAGTTTTTCACATCTGCAGAATCCAATCAATGTCAATTAAAGTATGTGTCCGAATATAAAGACGGAGTAGCTAAAGTTGGTCTAAAGGAAATTCCAGAAGGACACCCCTTTTACAACTTAGAAGGCAAAGATAATATTGTAATGTTTTATACGAATCGATATAAAGATCAGCCTATGATTATTAAGGGTGCAGGAGCAGGTTCTGAAGTGACTGCTTCAGGTTTATTTGCTGATATCATTCGAATCTCAAAAAACTAACTAAATGAATGAAATAAAACTTTTTTCACCAGCAACAGTTGCCAATGTATCTTGTGGCTTTGATGTGTTGGGGTTTTGTTTAGAGGCTATTGGAGATGAAATGGTCATTCGAAAAACAGCAAACAAAGGAGTTAAAATCACAAAAATTGAAGGATATGACTTGCCTTTCGAAGTTAAAAAAAATGTAGCAGGCGTTTCTGCTTTGGCTTTATACGAAGCTGCAAATCCTGATTTCGGATTTGAGATTGAAATTTATAAAAAAATCAAACCTGGAAGTGGCGTTGGCAGTAGCTCTGCGAGTGCAGCTGGAAGTGTGTATGGAATGAATGTTTTATTGGGCTCCCCATATACGCCTCTTGAACTCACTTCTTTTGCAATTAAAGGAGAAGCTTTGGCAAGTAAAAGCGAACACGCAGATAACATTGCACCTGCTCTATATGGAGGCTTTACATTAGTGAAAAGCTTAGAGCCCTTAGAAATATTACAAATTCCAACTCCCGATGATTTATTTGCTGTTGTTATACATCCACAAATTGAAATAAAAACTGCTGATGCTAGAAAAATCCTTCCAAAAGAGATTCCTTTAAAAAATGCTATCACACAATGGTCCAATGTTGGCAGTCTTATTCACGGCTTGCATACGAATGACTATGAGCTAATCAGTCGTTCGTTAGAAGATGTGGTCGTAGAACCTTTTAGAAGCCAATTAATCCCTGGGTTTGAAAGCATCAAAAAGGCCGCATTGGAATATGGCGCATTAGGTACTGGGATTTCTGGCTCTGGCCCCTCAGTATTTAGTTTATGTAAAAGTCAAACAACTGCAATTAAAGTTGAAAAAGCGATTAGAAAAGCTTATTCAAAATATACTATACCGTTTGAAATCTATGTTTCAAAAATCAATATGGACGGGATAAAAAAACTAAACTAGAATTAAAAATGAACTATTACAGTTTAAATCATACAGCACCCAATACTACATTTGAAAATGCCGTAATTAAAGGTCTTGCACCAGATAGAGGTTTATATTTTCCGGAAACCATAACAGCATTAGACCCCTGTTTTTTTGAAACAATAGAAACCTTATCAAATAAAGAAATTGCTTATGAAGCCATTAAACAATTCATAAGTCCAGAAATTCCAGAAGCTATTTTAAAAAATATTGTATCTGAAACTTTGAGTTTTGAATTTCCAGTTATCAAACTGACAGACTCGATTTCTACACTTGAGTTATTTCACGGACCAACAATGGCTTTCAAAGATGTTGGAGCCCGATTTATGGCACGTTGCTTAGGGTATTTTAATAAAAATAATTCTAACGAAGTAACAGTATTAGTCGCAACTTCTGGTGACACTGGCGGTGCTGTTGCAAATGGATTTTTAGGAGTAAAAGGCGTAAGAGTCGTTATTTTATATCCAAGTGGAAAAGTAAGTAACATTCAAGAAAAACAACTAACAACTTTAGGTCAAAATATTACCGCATTAGAAGTAGAGGGAACTTTTGATGATTGTCAAGACATGGTCAAAAAAGCCTTTTTAGACGACGAACTTACCTCAAAAATGCAACTAACATCTGCAAACTCAATCAATGTAGCTCGTTGGCTTCCACAATTATTTTATTTCATGTTTGCCTATAAACAGTTGAAAAATAAGTATAAAGATATTGTGTTTTCAGTACCCAGTGGAAATTTTGGAAATGTATGTGCTGGAATGATTGCACAAAAGCTAGGGTTACCTATTAAACATTTTATTGCTTCAAATAATGATAACAATGTAGTCACTCGGTATCTAAAATCTGCAGATTACAAACCGAAGCCTTCAGTTCAAACAGTCAGTAACGCAATGGATGTTGGAAACCCAAGTAATTTTATTCGCATTCAAGCAATTTATAATAATGATTTTGAGTCATTAAAGTCAAACCTATCTTCTTATAGTTTTTCAGATAAAGAAACGAAAGAAGCGTTAAATGAAATCTATAAAACTACAGGGTACATTGCAGATCCTCATGGTGCTGTAGGTTATTTGGGTAGTAAATCATATTTAAAGACCAACCCTGATGTTCATTGTGTTTTCTTCGAAACAGCACACCCAACTAAATTTTTAGATGTTGTGAAAGAGGTTGTTACTGTTGATATTCCATTACCAAAACAAATTAAAGCAGTTATTGATAAAGTCAAAGTAGCTACTCAAATTAATGACTACTTAGAATTTAAGGCTTTTTTAAAGGGACTATAAGCACTTTCAATTCCTATTTTTGTTTAGATTTGTATTGAAAATATAAATTTAACTATGAAAAAGATTGCTCTTCATTCAGTACACGAAGCACTTAACGCTAAAATGGTCCCCTTTGCAGGCTACATAATGCCTGTACAATATGAAGGGGTGAATGTTGAGCACCAAACTGTTCGTGAAGGGGTTGGCGTATTTGATGTTTCTCACATGGGTGAATTTATTATTGAAGGCCCTATGGCTTTAGAACTCATCCAGAGCATCTCTTCAAATGATGCTTCTAAACTAACGATAGGGAAAGCACAATACAGCTGTTTACCAAATAATATTGGTGGTATTGTAGACGACTTGATTATTTATAAAATTAAAGAAGAGTCTTATTTATTTGTTGTAAATGCTAGTAACATTAAAAAAGATTGGGATTGGATTGTTTCTAAAAACTCAATGGGAGCAGAATTGATAAACAGAAGTGACGATTACTCACTCTTGGCGATTCAAGGTCCAAAGGCAGTGGCAGCAATGCAGCCCTTATCAAGTGAGGATCTATCAGAAATTGACTTCTATAATTTTAAAATTTCTGATTTTGCTGGAGTTAAAGATGTAATTATATCGGCAACTGGCTACACAGGAAGTGGAGGATTTGAAATTTATTGCAAAAACTGTGAAGTAAAGCAGATATGGGAGAGTGTATTTGAAGCTGGAAACTCACATGGAATCAAGCCTATCGGATTAGCTGCCAGAGATACCCTAAGACTAGAAATGGGATACTGTCTTTACGGAAATGATATAAATGATGAAACATCCCCTATAGAAGCAGGACTGGGATGGGTGACTAAGTTCTCAAAATCATTTACAAATTCTCACGCTCTAGAAATACAAAAACAAAAGGGTACCGAACGATGCTTGATTGGATTTGAGTTATTGGAACGTGGTATCCCTCGAAAAGACTATCGAATTGAAGATACCGTAGGAAACGAAATAGGAATAGTTACTTCTGGGACTATGGCGCCGTCACTTGGAAAAGGTATTGGCTTAGGCTACGTGTTGAGTGATTTCAAAACAGTAGGGTCTGATATTCGTATTTCGATTCGTAAAAATAAAGTACCTGCAAAAGTCGTAAAGCTTCCATTTTACAAAAAATAATACGTTTAAATTATGGCAACACTAAAAAAACACCGGATTCTAATACTGGGAGTTAGTGGTTTTTTAGGTGGGGCTATTTATAGAGAACTCCACCCCTACTTTCAAACATTTGGAACGTATAGAACTTCGTGTATTTCGCACGAAAAGAACACGCATTTTTATCAGTATGATTTTGAAGAAGATGATATCTTTGAAATTTTAAACCAAGTTAAACCGACCATTATAATTTCATCACTTAGAGGTGACTTCTCAGCTCAACTTACAGCCCATAAACATCTGTACGAATACACAACACATAAAAAAAAGTGTAAAGTAATTTTTATGTCCTCTGCTAATGTATTTGATGCCTACAGCAAATTTCCAAGCTATGAAAATGACACCACACTTAGCAACAGCATATACGGACATTTAAAGATACGCCTAGAACAATTATTTCTAAAACTACCAACCAAAAAGGTAGCAATTATTAGATTGCCAATGGTATTTGGAGCTCTATCACCTCGCAATAACGAAATTAAATTACTACTCAAACTAGATGAGCCAATAGAGTTATTCCCAAACCTTATAATGAATGTTACTACAGCAAAAAAAGTATCTCAACAATTACATTACATAATAAATAGAAATAAAAATGGGATTTATCACCTGGGAAGCTCTGACTTGGTATGTCATGATGATTTCATTAAAGAGCTCGTCAAAAAAATGGATTTTAATAATACTCGTTATAAACTAGTTTACACAACTAACGACTCTCGCTATCTAGCAGTCTTGCCGAGAGAAAATAAACTTCCAAAACATCTTCAAATGAAGAGTGAAGATGTCCTTGACGACATGATTTGACTAATTAAGTCTTATAATATTTGTTTTTCAGTACAGCATTTTTATTTTTGTTAAACTTAATACACAGAAACCTATGGGAAGAGCTTTTGAATTTCGCAAAGCTAGAAAAATGAAGCGCTGGTCAGCAATGAGCAAAGCATTTACACGTATCGGAAAAGACATCGTTATGGCTGTAAAAGAAGGCGGTCCTGACCCAGATAGTAACTCAAGATTAAGAGCTGTTATTCAAAATGGTAAGGCTGTTAATATGCCCAAAGACAATATTGAACGGGCTATTAAACGCGCTAGTGATAAAAGCCAAGGAGATTATAAGGAAGTCTTATTTGAAGGATATGCCCCGCATGGAGTAGCCATATTAGTAGAGACAGCTACCGATAATAATACGAGAACAG
>JABAZC010000069.1 GCA_018608625.1 Flavobacteriaceae bacterium
AAACACGGGAGTATCCTATGTTTTTCGAGCTGCAAATTTAATTAAATTTAATCTATCCACCTAAATTATTAGTGAATTATTTTAAATCTATCTTCTTTAGTGGTACTTTTTTAGCGTAAAAATTGATGGGCCACGAAAAATCAATTTGAAACATAATATAAAACCATGGATTATATATCTTCAAACAAGCACAGATAACAAAAATACAGTGAAGAATAATTGCTTTCTATTACAGTGTTTTTGAAAAGAAGTACAAAGGCTATTTGAAATAAGGGTTAATCCATAAAAAAACAGCATCCATCAGGATGCTGTTTTTTTATGCATTTAATGTTAGTCTGTGGTAGTTACAGATCTACAAAAATAATTATACTTTAATCTCTACTTCAACGCCACTAGGTAATTCTAGCTTCATCAAAGCATCAATTGTTTTTGATGATGAACTATAAATATCCAGTAATCTCTTGTAAGAGCTTAATTGAAATTGTTCTCTCGACTTTTTGTTAACGTGAGGAGAGCGTAATACAGTGAATAGTTTTTTGTGTGTTGGTAATGGAATTGGACCCGTTACTACAGCACCTGTACTTTTAACTGTTTTTACAATCTTATCAGCAGACTTATCTACTAAGTTGTAATCGTAAGACTTTAATTTTATTCTGATTTTTTGACTCATGTTCTTAACTTTTAAGATTGGATTCCTTTAGCTTCTTTAATAACTTCTTCTGAGATGTTTGAAGGCGTCTCAGCATAGTGTGAAAATTCCATTGTGGAAGTTGCACGTCCAGATGACAACGTTCTTAAGGTTGTTACATAACCAAACATTTCTGAAAGAGGTACTGTAGCTTTTACAGTTTTGGCTCCTGCTCTATCGCCCATGTCACTAACTTGACCACGACGACGGTTAAGGTCTCCTACAATATCACCCATGTTTTCTTCGGGTGTAATTACTTCTAATTTCATGATAGGCTCCATGATCACTGCTTTAGCTGCTTTTGCTGAATTTTTAAACCCAAGCTTAGCTGCTAACTCAAATGAAAGCTGATCAGAATCGACATCGTGATAAGATCCATCTTTCAATGTGACTTTAACAGAGTCTACTTCATATCCCGCTAACGGCCCATTGACCATTGCCATTTTGAATCCTTTTTCAATCGAAGGGATAAATTCTTTAGGAACATTACCACCTTTAATTGCAGATTCAAACTGAAGTCCTACAACACCTTCGTCTGCAGGTTCAATTGTGAAAACAATATCTGCAAATTTACCACGTCCACCAGATTGTTTTTTGTAAACTTCTCTATGGTTAGCAGCTTGCGTAATTGCTTCTTTATATTCAACTTGTGGCTGACCTTGGTTAACCTCAACTTTAAATTCTCTACGTAAACGATCTACAATAACGTCTAAGTGAAGCTCACCCATTCCAGAAATAATAGTCTGTCCTGAAGCTTCATCAGATCTTACTGTAAAGGTTGGATCTTCTTCAGCTAGTTTAGCTAAGCCCATTCCAAGTTTATCAACATCCGCTTTGGTCTTAGGCTCGACCGCAATACCAATTACAGGATCGGGGAAGTCCATCGATTCTAAAACGATAGGAAATTTTTCAGCTGATAAAGTATCGCCTGTTTTGATGGATTTAAATCCAACAGCAGCACCAATATCACCTGCTTCAATAAAATCAATTGCATTTTGTTTGTTCGCATGCATTTGGTAGATACGTGAAATACGTTCTTTTTTTCCAGAACGGTTATTCAAAACATATGAACCTGCATCTAAACGACCAGAATAAGCTCTAAAAAATGCTAAACGTCCTACAAAAGGATCGGTTGCAATTTTAAAGGCCAAAGCAGCGAACGGCTCCTTCACATCTGGCTTACGAATTTCTTCTAATTCAGTATCTGGATTCATTCCAACAATACCTTCTTTATCAGTTGGGGCGGGTAAATAACGACAAACAGCATCTAATAAGAACTGAACTCCTTTATTTTTAAATGCAGAACCGCATATCATTGGTATAATAGCCATATCCATAACCGCGGCTCTCAATGCATTGTGCACTTCTTCTTCAGTTATAGAATCTTCATCTTCCATGAATTTTTCTAAAAGGTCCTCATCGTAACTTGCAACTTCTTCTATTAGCTTAGCACGTAGAATTCTTGCTTCTTCTTTAAGTTCTTCCGGAATATCAACAATATCAAAAGTTGATCCCATTCCTTCTTCATGCCAAACAATAGCACGGTTTTTAACTAAATCAACAATTCCTTTGAAGTTTTCTTCATCGCCAATATTTAAAACGATCGGCACCGCGTTGGAACCTAACATTTCTTTTACTTGACTACAAACCATCATAAAATCAGATCCTTGACGGTCCATTTTATTAACAAACCCGATACGGGGCACTTTGTAGTTATCCGCTAGTCTCCAGTTAGTTTCAGATTGAGGTTCAACACCATCGACTGCGCTAAATAAGAAAACTAAACCGTCGAGCACACGCAAAGAACGATTTACTTCAACCGTAAAATCAACGTGACCTGGTGTGTCTATTATATTAAAGTGATAATCCTTAGCATCTTCAGTTGGCTCTCCATTTTCAGTTGGAAATTGCCATTCACAGGTGGTAGCAGCAGACGTAATTGTAATACCTCTTTCTTGCTCTTGTTCCATCCAGTCCATCGTAGCAGCACCATCATGTACTTCACCGATTTTATGAGAAACACCTGTATAGTAAAGAATACGTTCGGTTGTCGTGGTTTTTCCTGCATCAATGTGCGCAGCAATCCCAATATTTCTTGTGAATCTTAAATCTCTTGCCATTTCTAATTAGAATCTAAAGTGTGAGAATGCTTTATTCGCTTCAGCCATCTTGTGAGTGTCTGTACGTTTTTTAACAGCAGCACCTTCTTCCTTAGCCGCAGCTAAAACTTCAGAGGCTAACTTTAAAGCCATAGATTTTTCATTACGCTTTCTTGCAAAGCTAATCAACCACTTCATTGCAGTGGATATTTTACGATCTGGTCGTATTTGCATAGGAATTTGGAAGGTTGCACCTCCAACACGACGACTACGTACTTCTACGTGGGGCATCACATTTGATAAGGCATCTTTCCAGATTTCTAAAGCTGTTTTTTCTTCGTCTGTTTTCTTTTCATCAACGATCGCAATCGCATCATAGAAAATCTTGAATGCAGTTGACTTTTTGCCATCCCACATCATCATGTTAACGAAACGTGTTACTAATTGATCATTAAACTTTGGATCTGGTAACAGCGGTCTTTTTTTCGCTTGCTTTTTTCTCATGTCTTCTTAATTAAAAAATAATTATTTCTTAGGGCGTTTTGCACCATACTTAGATCTACGTTGTGTACGACCTGAAACACCTGCGGTGTCTAAAGCCCCACGTACAATGTGGTATCTAACTCCTGGTAAATCTTTTACCCTTCCACCTCTAACTAATACTATCGAGTGCTCTTGTAGATTATGTCCTTCACCTCCGATGTATGCGTTGACTTCGTTTCCATTTGTCAACCTAACTCTTGCAACTTTACGCATTGCTGAATTTGGTTTTTTTGGAGTCGTCGTGTAAACACGCGTACACACACCACGTCGCTGAGGACAAGAATCTAAAGCAGCCGATTTACTCTTCTTAGTTATTTTGGCTCTTCCTTTTCTTACTAATTGTGAAATTGTTGGCATATTGTATATACTGTTTTTTTTAAATACCTCTTCTTAGAGGGCTGCAAATGTAAACATTAAAATGAATTATTCAAATCATAATCCTATATTTTTAAAATATTATTGCTTTTTTTTTGGGGATTAAATAATTAGAAACCTTTTTACGTTAAATTTACATGAAAATTAGATTTGTGACATCTCAATTAAAATTGTTTTTCCTTAATATATGTATGTTGGCTGCTTTTAATAGCGCTAATGCACAGGACCTTCAGTTAATTATTGCAAGTAGTAATACTCAAGAAACGAAGGCAATCAATACAATAGGATACTCAAAATTATTTGATAACTACAAAACATTATTACTGGAAATAGAGCGCTTTAAAAATGTAGCTTACAGGCTAGGATATATAGAAGCTACCGTTCAGTCTACAACAAAAAATAACTTAAAAACATCCATTCAGCTTAAACTTGGACCAAAGTACGAATCTGTTCAATTATATGCAGACAAAGTGCTTTTTGAACTTTTAGACATCAAGCCAATAGAAACCACGGATTCCTTAACGTATTATCAAGCCAAAGTATCCGGATTAGAAGTGCTAATGAATCAACTTACAAATTCATTAGCAAGTAAGAGTTACCCTTTTGCATCCGTTACATTAAACAACATCAAACCCATTAGTAAGAGCATACTAAAAGCTGATCTGCTAGTGGTAACTAAAAAAGCAAGACAGCTTAATACGGTAGAGATTAAGGGTTATGACAAATTCCCGCGTTCGTTTATAAAACATTTTTTAGGGATTAAAACCAATACTCCTTTTGATCTTAAAGCCATACAAACAAAAACTGAAACACTCGATCAACTTAACTTTACCAAACAACTCAGACCTGCAGAAGTTTTATTCACCCAGGATACAACTAGCGTCTATTTGTACTTACAAAAAAATAAAAGCAATCGATTTGATGGTTTTATAGGATTTGGTTCTGAAGAGACTACTAGGGATTTAGAACTGAATGGATACTTGTATCTCAATCTAGTTAACAATTTAAATTATGGAGAGACATTTATACTAAACTATCGCAGTGATGAAAATGATCTAAAAACATTTGAAACCAAACTAACACTCCCCTATTTATTCGAGTCCCCCATTGGGAGTGAACTTAAACTAAACATCTTTAAAAAAGATAGCATGTTTACAACAGCCGAACAATCTGTAAACCTATTTTATCAGCTCAACCCAAAACAAAGACTGTTTTTAGGTATTCAGACAGCACAATCAAATGCCTTGGATCCAATCGAATCTAGCAATATCGTTGACTACAAAATAAACGCATATGAGCTAAGATATACGTATCAAAATCGCACCCCTAAAGACATCTTGTTTCCATTGAAAAGCCAAATGGAAGTGCGCTTCTCTAGAGCTACCCGAAAAACCTCAACAGCAACTACAAATCAAAGTATATACTTATTGAAAGCATCTCACCAATTTAACCTTAATACATCTAACAGTATTTATATAGCTCTTGACGCGCAAGGTATAGACTCGAAAAACTACCTATTCAATGAACTCTTACGTTTTGGAGGGATTAGAACCATTCGAGGATTTGAAGAAAACAGCATTAATGCAAGTGCATTTATAATGGTTGCTAGCGAATACCGCTTCCGTCTAAGCCCTTCATTATATGTTCACTCAATAATAGATGCAGCCTATTTCAACACCCCCACAAAAATAGACCAAAAACTAGTAGGAATTGGGCTTGGGTTTGGAGTAGCTACTGAAGCAGGATTGTTAAGGTTCAATATTGCAAATGGACAAGTTGAGAATCAAAACTTCAAATTCTCAGATTCTAAAGTCCATCTTAGCTTAACAGCTACATTCTAGCCAAAAAACAGCACATCGTACAAAAATTAATGAATTAAACTTAAACAATAGGTATAATGACATATTCGCAATAAACGATGTCAATACAGATGCAAATCGTAAGAATTCGCAACAATACGAGTTAATTGACTAGAAATTAGTTTAATAAAATTATATATTTTTAAAACAATTTGTTGGTTATTAGAGTTTTTATTAGCACATTTGCGAAGACTAATTCAAATAAATAACAAAAATGAAAACAAAGTTTAGTGTTATACTTACGCTTTTATTAGCGTTTGTGGTGCAAATTTCTTTTGCACAGGAAAAAAAAGTTTCAGGTACAGTCTCTGACGATAATGGTTTACCTCTACCGGGGTCAACAATCATAATCAAAGGAACTTCATCTGGAGTTTCTACAGATTTTGACGGAAACTACTCAATTAATGCAAATGTTGGAGATGTTCTAACATTCAATTATGTAGGTTACGCAGATCAGGACCAAACTGTTGGAAGTTCAAACGTAATTAACGTAACAATGCTAGCTGATACTTCTCTAGAAGAAGTTATTGTGATAGGTTACGGTACAACTACTAAAGAAGCGTTTGTAGGAACTGCAACAACAATTGAAACAGAAAATATAACTGCTAAGGCAAACGGGAATTTTTCTCAAGCTCTTAGAGGTGAAGTTGCTGGTGTACAAGTTACAACAGGTTCAGGTGCTCCTGGATCAGATGCAACTATTCGTATCCGTGGAACAGGTTCAGTTAATGGTAATAGAGCACCACTTTATGTAGTGGATGGAGCTCCTTACGCTAGTGACATTTCCGCTATCAACCCCTCTGACATTGAAAACATTACTATACTTAAGGATGCCGCAGCAACATCTATTTATGGATCTAGAGGTTCAAATGGTGTAATTCTTGTGACAACAAAGACAGGTAAATCAGGAGTTTCTAATATTTCAGTTGATGTAAGAACTAGTATTAACAGTCTTATGTTACCTCAGTATTCAGTTATAACCTCACCAGAAGAATATATCGAAACTACTTACTCTTCGTTAGTAAACAAAGGAAGATTATTAGGTGAAGCAAATCCAAATGGATGGGCTAGTGATAACTTATACGGTACAACTGAAGGGATAAACAACGCATACAATATATGGGATGTTCCAGGAAATCAATTGATAAATCAATCAACTGGTAAATTTAACTCTGGTATTGGCCGCAGATGGACACCAACTCTTTGGTCAGATGCAGCTTTTGGAACTGGAGTAAGACAGGAAGCTAATATCCAATTTAGTGGAGGAAACGACAAGACTCAATATGCAGCCTCTTTTGGTTACTTAGATGACGAAGGTTATACAACTAACTCTGGGTATACAAGATATTCTACTCGAATTAATTTACAACATAAACCAAAAGAATGGTTAAGAGTTGGAGCAAATATAGCATTTACTGGTGCTCAGTATAATAATTCTTCTGGTTCAGAAGGATCAGCTGGATCATCAGGAAACATATTTGCGTTGACATCAACTACACCTTCAATTTATGATGTTTTCTTAAGAGACGCAGAAGGCACCCTAGTTGCAGATCCAATTTTTGGTGGTAATCAATATGATTACGGTAATGAATTTGGACGAAGAGCTTGGAATGCCACTAATGGTATTGCAGATTCTAGATATGACGTGTCAAGACAAAATTCAATAACAGTATTAGGTAACTTTAACATAGGAATTGATTTTACAGATTGGTTATCGCTTGATATCCGTTACAGTGGACAATTAGGCGACACTGATAGTGCCTCAAGAGGAAACCCTTACTACGGAGGTAATGCTGGAAGTGGTTTCTTATCTAAGTCGCTTAGTCAAAACATGAACCAAAACATGAATCAGATATTGAGATTCAACAAAAGTTATGGAGAACTTAATGTTAGTGCACTTATAGGTCACGAATCAAATGAAAATAGATTCAAAAACATGAATGCTGCTGCTCAGAACGCGATCCTCCCTAATAATTTGGATTTGGATCAGTATACTATTCCTTTTGGAAGAGCTGGGTCATATTCTACAGCTTCAACGCTTGAAAGTTATTTAGCGTCAGTTGATGTTAACTATATGGGCAAATATTACATGAATTTATCTGGAAGACGTGATGGTTCATCTCGATTCATCAAAAACAAATGGGATTCATTTGGTGCTGTTGGATTAGGATGGGTTATGTCTAAAGAAAATTTCTTTCCACAAGATTCTTTCGTTGATTACCTAAAAATAAAGGGTAGTTATGGAATTGCTGGAGATCAAGGTACTAACCTACAGTACGGATGGCAAATATTTTTCATCAACCAAACACCAGACGGATCGTATTCATTTACACAAAGCTCAACTTTAGCTAACCCGGATTTAACATGGGAAAAGAAAGTTAAGTCTCAAATTGGTTTTGAATCAATCTTGTTTGATGGTAAAGTTACTCTTGACGTAGATTATTTTAGTGATAATACTAAAAATCTATTTTTCAATCAATCATTACCTGGATCTAGTGGTTCTACAATCATCCAATATAATGATGGTGTATTATTAAATAGTGGTATTGAAATTAATACTAATATTAGCTTAGTTCAAACTGAAGACTTTAGTATGTCATTAAATGTTAATGGTTCGAAGCTTTATAACGAACTGGTTGAAATGCCAACTGATTACTTCACTGGTGAAGATAAGATACTTGATGGAAATCGTTCTGCAGGAAAATCATTATATGATTTTTACATGAGAGAATGGGCGGGAGTAAATCCAGCGACTGGTCAAGCTATGTATAATTTATATTATGATGATATGAATAATGATGGGATATTTAACTCTGGTGATTCTGCTATTAATAGTATGACTCTATACATGGATGAGTTTCCTGGTGCTAATGTACAGAAAACAACAACTGAAACTTATTCAGATGCTACTCAAAAATATGTAGGTAAAAACAATCAACCTGATTTTGCAGGTGGATTTAGACTAAACGCAGCTTATAAAAACTTCGATATTAGTGCACAATTTACATATAGTATTGGTGGTTATGTATATGACAATGGATACAGAACTATTATGAATAACAGAAGTCTTGCTGGAAGTGATAACTTTCACACTGATGCTAGAAATGCATGGAAACAACCAGGAGATATCACAAATGTTCCAAGGTTATCCGCAGGTTATAACACAGACGTTCAGCATAACTCCACTTCTACTCGTTTCCTAACTAAAGCTGATTACTTGTCGTTAAACAACGTGAGATTAGGATACACTTTACCAAGCGATGCTGTGAGTAAAGCAAAACTAGAAAATGTAAGCTTTTACGTTTCTGGAGATAACTTAATGATGTTAAGTGCTAGACAAGGTTTAAATCCACAAACTTTAATTAGTTCTTCAGGATCAGGTATATATATGCCAATGACGACTGTTAGTATTGGTACAAAAATTCAATTTTAAAAAAACAAAAAGATGAAAAGAAATTTAATTTATTCAATTTTACTTACATCCCTAGCATTTGTAGGGTGTAGTGAGGAGTTTTTAGATCCGCAGAGAAACACTAGTGTTCTTACTGCTGAAGATCTTTCTGGATTCTCTGACATAAATCCTGCATTAGTTGAAGGAACACTTGAAGGTATCGGGAGTTTCATGATTCAAGATTTCGGAGTTACTGGAAGTAGACACTATGACTTCGGTCAAAAAGGTGTTGATATCTGGACAGATATCGTTTCTGGAGATATGGCTTTATCAGGAAGTGCATATGGATGGTATAACAATACAGCAAACTTAGTTAGTACTGTTGATTTCACTCGTGAAGAAAACAATATTATTTGGGAGTATTATTATAAAATTGTGAACCTAGCTAATACAGTAATTCAAACTACCGGTGGTAACGCTGGTCAGCCAGAAACTGCTGCAGCTAGAAAGATAATGGGACAGGCTAAAGCTTCTAGAGCTTATGCTTACTATTACCTAGCACAACTTTTCCAAAACAGCTATGATCCTGCACAACCAATATTACCTTACTATGATGGTGAACTTACTGAAACAGCTAAAGTTCCTGCATCACAGATATATGCATTGGTAGTTAGTGATTTAACTGAAGCTGTCGAATTATTAGACGGTTATGCTAGACCTGACAAGAGTAAAATTGACAAAACAGTTGCTCAAGGTCTTTTAGCATATGTTCACGCTGGTATGGGCAACTTCGCAGAAGCTAAAGTTATGGCTGACGCTGTAATAGCTAGTGGATACCCTGTAACTACTGCTGGTGAGCTTGCTTACCCAGGAGCTGGATCAGGATTTAACAATGTAAACACTCCGTCATGGGTTTGGGGATTTGACTTGACTGAAGAGTTAGGACACCAATTAATTGACTGGTGGGGACAAATGGATCCATTTACATATAGCTATGCATGGGCAGGAGATCACAAGTCTATAGATGACGGTCTTTATGCACAAATTGCTGCAGATGATATCAGAAAAACTCAATTTGGGACTGGAACAGCTGCATTACAAGCGATTGGTAAATTCTTCGATCCCAATAGAGTAATTGGGGGACAATACATCATTACTACTGATTTAGTATTTATGAGAGTTGAAGAGTTTTACTTATTAAGTGCTGAAAGTGCTGCAAGAACAGGAAATGAAGCAGCTGCTAAAGCGACTATGATTGAAATGTTAGATAACAGAATGCCAAATGCTGCTAGTACAGTAAATGCTCTTTCTGGGACTGCATTACAAGAATTTATTTACTTACAAACCAGAGTAGAGCTTTGGGGAGAAGGTAAAACTTATTTTGCTATGAAGCGTAATCAAGCTACTGTAACTAGAGGGACAAATCACGTTTACCGTGCTGGAGAAACATTTGTATGGGATTCAGATGAAATGTCATTTCAAATACCAGAAAGCGAGATTAATAACAACCCTAGCATAAGCGAACAAAATAATTAATCTTAAAAATTAGAAAAAATGAAATATACTAAAATATTTAAACCATTTTCAGCATTTTTACTTCTTACACTAAGTGTTTTCTTAATTGGATGTGAAGGTGATATAAATGATGATAATTTCACCAATGACAGCTTTGTATCATTTAGTTTTGATGAAACAGTTGCATTAGTAGAAGGTGAATCACAAACAATGGCTGTATCTGTATATGCTACAGCTAAAGCCTCTAGCGATAGAACAGTTAGCCTATATATTGATGAAACTGCTACTACAGCAGCAGCTGCAAATTATAGTGTAGCATCCTCTGTAACTATACCTGCTGGAGCTATGATGGGAAGTTTTGATGTTACTATCAATAACAGTCCTGCTCTAGGATTTGGTGGTAAGACAATTGTTGTTGGAATGACTGTTGCATCTGGCTTAGACCAGCCAACTGCGTTCACAGGAACTACTGCAAATGGTGATCTTATGGTTACTGAAGATATGTTAACCATTAATGCTAAAACTCTTTGTGAGGATGAGCAGATGATGATCGAAATAACTTTAGATAGCTGGCCAGAAGAACTTTACTGGTGGATAACTAATCCAGCTGGTGATGTTGTTGCTGATCCAGGACCATATGCACAATACGCAAACCCTTATGCTGGAATGTCAGGTGATATCTTACAGGAGCTTTGTCTTCCTGCTGGAGATTACATTTTCAACATCTACGATGATTACGGAGATGGTGGAGGACCAATTACAGTGTCAAGTGGTGGTGGTGTAATCTATTCAAGTGGCGGAGGTTACGGATCATTTGATTCCGCAGCATTCACGTTGTAATTAGAAAATTGAAATTTAAAAAAACCGGTATTTTCTAAATACCGGTTTTTTTTGTTCAAAAATCACTTTCATAATAAAATTAAAATCAAGTTAATGAAGATAAAATTACTATTATTAACCTTACTATCTACATATGTATTGAATGCCCAAACAGCTGAAGAACGCGATAAGATGTTACAGACGTACGATCTTGAAAAAGTCAATAATTATATAGATGAATTAGAAGTTGGGGAAGCTAAATTAAAGCAAATGCTTGATGAGTATGTAGCATTAAATCCAGAAGTGAGAAGAGAATATTATGAGAATGGAAAACATTATGTCTTATATAATATTCTAGGAAATAAACCAATTTATATAACTACTACTAACCTAAAATCTGCTATTGCTACACAAACAATTGCTCTAAGCCCAGGGGGTGATTTAGGGCTTGATCTTGAAGGTGAAGGTTATACTATCGGGATATGGGAATTGGACTATCCTCTTGCAACACATCAAGAGTTTATGAATAGTGATGGTACATCTAGAGTTTCTACAATAGATACAAATAATCCAAATGTTGGTGGTGGGCACGCCTCACATGTAGCTGGGACACTTGGTGCTAGTGGGGTAAGTGGTTCAGCTAAAGGAATGGCGCCCAAATCTTATATAGTAGCTGGTGATGTTGCAGGACATAAAACTGAAACTGCAAACGAACATTTAAACTCTGGAATGCTCGTGTCTAACCATTCTTATGGAATTGCTACAGATAGTGATACAGCTAGTTGGCGCTTTGGAAGTTATTCTTCTTTTAACTACGTAGGTAGTTCTAATGACGGAGCAAGGGCTTGGGATCAAATCCTTTATAATACTCCATATTATACAAAAGTTGAGTCGGCTGGAAATGAGGGTACTTTCTCATATACAGGTGGATTAGGTCCTGGACTTGACAAACTAACTGGATCTTCAGTTTGTAAAAACAATATAGTTGTGGCTAATGCTAATGTTATAGTCAATATACCTCCTTTTGGTAACCCTGCTATTACAGGTGCTGCAATAGCTTCATCGAGTAGTCAAGGTCCAACTGATGATGGAAGAATAAAACCAGACATCACTGGAAGAGGAACTAATGTATACTCATGTGATGACAGCACAGAATCATCATATGGAAATTCAACTGGAACATCTATGTCTGGTCCAGGAGTAGCAGGAAGTTTATTGTTACTGCAAGAACATTATAATAATCTAAATAGTTCTTTTATGAGGTCTTCAACTCTTAAAGGCCTTGTATGTCATACAGCTACAGACGATGCAGAAAATCCAAATGTATCAGCAATATCATACCCTGGTCCTGACCCTTTTTGGGGATGGGGTCTTTTGAATGCAAAATTTGCAGCACAAACAATAATAGATGCTCAAACAAATGCGGCAATTGTTGAAGAAAAAATACTCAATAATGGAGAAACCTATTCATTTACAGTAAACGTATCAGGTTCTGAGAAATTAATGGCTACCATTTGTTGGACTGATTTAGCAGGACAAACACAAAACGGAATACTTAACAGTACTACCCCTGCTCTTGTAAATGACTTAGATATTCGAATAACTGACAGTGATAATAACGAATATCTTCCTTGGAAGTTAGACCTATCTAACCTACCATACGCAATAAAAGGGGATAATATCGTAGATAATATTGAACGTGTTGAAGTAGACCTTCCAACAACAGGGCAATATACTATCACAATCTCTCATAAAGGCTTAATACCAGGAACTACGCCTGGATCGGTAGGAATTCAAGAATATTCACTGATAGTTACAGGATCAGACTTGACTACTACACTTTCAAATGGAGAAAATGAATTGTCAGACTTTTTAGTATGGCCAAATCCTGCCAAGGAAATGATTAATTATCAATTTGCATCTCAATCCAATCAAACTTGTTTAGTTAAGCTTATTGACTTGCAAGGGAGAGTTGTGTATTCTCAAAATGTTTTGGGAGGTTCTGCAAGTATTCAAGGAACAATAAATACCTCCAGTTATTCAAAAGGAGTTTATTTCCTTAGTTTAAATCAAGGCAATCAAAAAACATATAAAAAAGTGTTGCTACAGTAAAGCATACTTTTTAATAATTTGGATTAAAAGCGGGTTTATTAAATAAACCCGCTTTTTTGTTTTATTACTTTAGAATTCATGGGTAATGTGTATTTTTGCGGCATGGAGAAAGAAACCAAAATATATGGCCTTAGAGCAATTATTGAAGCCATTGAAGCGGAAAATACAATTGATAAAGTGTTTTTACAAAAAGGACTCAGCGGAGAATTGTTTACAGAGCTAGAAAAGCTATTGCGTAAGCAAAATATAAACTTCTCATATGTTCCTGTTGAAAAGCTAAACCGCTTAACACAGCACAACCACCAAGGTGCAGTGGCCAATATGTCTCCAATTGCATTTTATGATTTGGAAGAGTTAATATCTGCCGTTAAGGAAACTAAAGAAAATCCATTATTTCTATTACTCGATCAAATAAGTGATGTCCGTAATTTTGGCGCCATTATCAGAACTGCCGAATGTACTGGCGTAGATGGAATCATCGTTCAAAAAAGTGGTGGAGCTCCCATAAACGGGGATACAGTTAAGACTAGTGCAGGCGCGGTATTCAACATACCTATATGTAAAGTTGATCATATCAAAGACGCCATGTTTTATTTACAAGCCTCAGACATAAAAGTGGTTGCAGCAACAGAAAAAACAGAAAACACCATTTACGATGTCGATTTCAAACAAGGATGTGCTGTTATTATGGGATCTGAAGATCGAGGAATTAACCCTTCTATCTTAAAATTAGTGGACGACAAAGCAAAACTCCCTATGTACGGCAGTATTGCATCTTTAAATGTTTCTGTTGCATGTGGTGCTTTTCTTTATGAAGTAGTCAGACAACGCTTCTAAGGTGCCTTATTTTTAAAGCTATAATGTACTTCTAGAGATGAATCTGTAGTGTGGAGCTCTTCTTTGGGAGTTTCGATAAAATTACCTTCATCATCAAATTGTTGAAGAAAAGGGTCTTGCAAGTCATCATAATGATCATTTTCCCAATCATAACGAACAGGCTTAGCTATAGACGTTTTAAAAGCAAACGCGAAAACAAAACCTACTAAAAGACCAGATAAGTGTCCCTCCCAAGACATGTTTGCCTTGACAGGAAATACATACCACAACATACTTCCATATAAAAATACCACAAGTAAAGAGAGCGCTGTTAAATGATGATTCTTGGAGATTAATCCTTTAAAAAGCATGAAACTCATCAATACGTATATAAGACCACTCGCTCCAATATGAAACGCAGGGCTCCCTATTAGCCATGTTAAAGTTCCAGAAAAAAACAAGCCCAACCCCAAAACATTCCAAGCCATCTCTCTGTAGAAATAAAAAAGAGCTGCAGATAAAATGAATAATGGCATAGAGTTATGATACAGGTGTTCCAAACTGCCGTGAATAAAGGGGCTAAAAAAAATCCCCCTTAGTCCGGATAAGGTTCTTGGAAAGATGCCCATTTCGTTGAAACGAAAACCAAATCGTAATTCAAACCAATAGACCATCCAAATAAGTAATACAAAACTTAATGGAAATACAATAACACGTGTTGAAAACTTGAATGGATCGCTAGAATTCATATGTATAAATTTAATAAACATTAGCAAATAACCCGCTAAAAAAGGCATTATGTTAGAATGTCAACTTAATATAAAAAAATACTTTAATTTTGCAGAATGAATGCACCTTTAGCAGAACGATTACGACCAAAAAAATTAACTGACTATATAAGTCAATCCCATTTGATTGGACCGCAAGGGGCATTGACTCAAGCTTTAAAACAGGGACTGATTCCGTCAATGATATTCTGGGGACCTCCAGGTATTGGTAAGACTACGCTTGCAACTATAATAGCACAAGAATCAGAACGTCCATTTTATACATTAAGTGCTATTAGTTCAGGGGTAAAAGATGTAAGGGAGGTTATTGAAAAAGCCAAACAAGGGGGCGGATTATTTACCACTAAAAATCCTATTTTATTTATTGATGAAATTCATCGTTTTAGCAAATCTCAGCAAGATTCATTACTACAAGCTGTTGAAAAAGGCTGGGTAACCCTTATAGGAGCCACTACCGAAAACCCAAGTTTTGAAGTGATCTCTGCCCTACTCTCTCGTTGCCAGGTATATACTTTAAACCCATTCAATACTGAAGATCTAGAATCTCTTTTGACACGCGCCATCAAATCTGATGAGCTACTTTCTAAAAAGAAAATAATACTCAAAGAAACGGAAGCTCTGTTACGTTTGTCTGGAGGGGATGCACGAAAATTACTTAATATTTTCGAACTGATTATAAACTCAGAATCCGAAGAAAGTATTACTGTTACTAATGAGTTGGTTCTGAGCAAAATTCAAAATAATACTGTCTTATATGACAAAACAGGTGACCAGCATTACGATATAATATCGGCATTTATAAAATCTATAAGAGGAAGCGATCCCAACGGAACGGTTTATTGGTTAGCACGTATGCTGGAAGGCGGAGAAGACGTGAAGTTCATTGCACGACGGTTACTAATACTTGCAAGTGAAGATATTGGCAATGCCAATCCAACAGCATTGGTATTAGCGTCAAGCACCTTTCAATCGGTTGCTGCTATTGGAATGCCAGAAGCGCGAATTGTATTAAGTCAATGTGCAATCTACTTGGCCTGTTCTCCAAAGAGTAATGCTGCTTATCAAGCAATTAATACCGCTATGGAAGTCGTAAGAAATACCGGAAATCTATCAGTGCCACTGGATATCAGAAATGCACCAACAAAACTAATGAAGGATCTCGGCTATGGAGAGGACTATAAATATGCCCACAACTACGATTTAAATTTTGTACCACAAGAGTTTATGCCAAAAGGATTGGAGAATAAAACAATCTATAAACCTGGAAACAATACACGCGAACAATCTCAACAGTCTTTTTTAAAGCAACGCTGGAAAGACAAGTACGGTTATTAAGGCAGTATTTTTAGCGTTTCAATAATCGTTTTGTTTTGTTCGTAATATTCGCGAAACCAAGAATTCCCTCTTTTGTACATTATCCCCGATTGCGCCTCAATTATGTAGACATTTTCAAACATAGTAGCCTGTACTGAATACATGACTTTTTTGGTGATATTATCAACAAAATCATATCCAGAAATAGTTGGTTTAATAATAAGCCCCAACAGAGCTTCTTTATTATCAATATCAGTGACTTGGGGTGCAGTAGCAAGTTTTGGCGGAGCAACAATTTGCGGCTCTGGAGCTAAAGGAGCTGGGGTATTAGGGGTTTTGCCTTCTATAATTCCCTTCTCAACAACAGACGTAAGCGGGGGTTTAGGGGAGGTAATACTACCACTATATCCATAGTTTAATTCAGTAACAGATACAAAGGTATTTCGTAATGCTTCTTGAAACGATTTCTTGAAATCTTTTAATTTAGACTGTCCTATTTCTGATGAAAAAACGATATTATCACGACAATCGGTAAGTACTAATTGTAGTTTAGTTTTAAAAAATCCTTTGATCTTAATAAGATCAGACTTTAAAAGCAAACAACTATTTGTCGCTAAATCAGAAGGGTAATTTTTTAACGAATTTAACACCGTAAAATTATTCTTTTCAAACAAGAAAACGGTTAAAGAATTTAACTGATATTGATCATTTCCTTTAAGGAAACTATAATTATCAGGAACATAAACATATTTGTATTCATTGACCGATGTTTGGGAAAAGCTCGAGAAGCTAATTAATAAACATAAGTACATAATAAATTGATTTAAAAACTTCATGAGAGTTGGGTTTTATGTTATATATGATTTTTTAACTCTAGTAAATGGTCTATTCCGATAATGTTAGGAGCCAGCACTTCTTTGTGGTAGTTAAAACAAATCGCATCCATCCCTATATTGAGCGCACCAAGTATATCGGCTTCCAGATTATCTCCAATCATTAAGCTGTTTGCTAAGGTTGCATTAGCCATATGTAAAGCGTGGTGGAAGATTTTAGGATTTGGCTTCTTAACTCCAACCATTTCTGAATTGGTAACAGTTAAAAAATAGTGATCAATATTTGATTGGTTAAGTTTTGCTTGTTGCGCTTCTTTAAATCCATTGGTTATTATATGCAACTTATACTTAGCTTGTAAATACTCTAAAAGCTCAATAGTTCCATCGAATAAGTGATTAAACGTAGAGAGATATGTAATGTAATCATCGGAAAGCTTGTGGACTACTCCGGCAGAGACGTCTATTCCTAAAGCCTTAAAAGTGTCATTGAGTCGTGCAAATTTCAGGTTCTTTTTGTCTACTTTATCTTCTCTGTAAAGCTTCCAATAATTAAAATTAATTGGCACATAAACCTCTAAAAAAGCATTTAAATCAATTTTTAGGTCGTTCAATGCAAATATCTTCTCAAATGTTAAGGCTGAGTTTTTATCAAAATCCCATAGTGTATGATCTAGGTCGAAAAAAATATGTTCTTTATTTTGAAATTTCATTGGTGGAATCTAGAATAATATTAAACAATGATTTGAAATCTACCCATCTTGGGATTGAGCTGAAAGCATAATTATGAAATATAAAGGTAAATAAGCCGTTCACTTTTTGAACTTCTGAAATCGCCTTTAACAAAGTTTCTTTTTTATCAAGAAAAGAAGCGTGCTTAAGCAACGCAAAATCCATTAGTTGATAAGGATAAATCTTTAAAGGAGTTTGAATTTCATAATCTAAATCATAAAACAAAAAAGGAGTACAGGTCCCAGCTCTAAAGCCAATAGTATCCGCATAGCCCATCGTGTAATCTGAATAGATTTCTAAGTCTATATAATTCCTGTATGTGGTTGGTAAATTAACTTTTGAAAAAGACGAACGCGCCGCAGTTGTGACAGTGTTAATAACACCATCCATTAAACGTTTCTCCGATTTTAAAATAGCCATAGAATCTAAAGCCACATAGGAAGCTTTAATTCCAACATTACAGTAATCTGCAACCGACTTAATTAAAGAACTAAATTGTTTTTTATTAATGCTGTTATTTTTATCATAGGTTGTAAAGTCGCCTATTAAGAAAAATACATTAAATCTAGTGCGACTTACTTTCTGACGATTGATAATCCATTTAAAGTTATCATAGGGATCTTTTTTAAAACCAAACAAAACCGAAAAACGATTGTAAATAAATTTAAATCGAAAAGAAAACATATCAGACAAAGTCTCTCCAAAAGTTCTTAATAACCCTTTATTTCTAAAGTAGTATGCTACTGGCACATCAATCACGGGGTTTAAACAAAATTTACGCGTTTCAAATTCATAGTTGGGGAACTTATTTTTTAAAGCATCTTTAAATTTATAGGCCCAAATATCAATCACAGGTTGATGTAAAAAATGATGCTTGAAAGCTAAACTTTCTTCTTTTGTAAAACGCCCATAAATATCTTTAACATGGGGTAAGTATTCTTCGTACCGACTCAAGAGATAAAAGGAGGCTGAAAATATATCAAAGGGAATTTGACTCTTTTCTCCACAACTAAAAAAACATTTTGTGTTCCCCCAGCCCTGTACATTCAACTCTAAATCTGACAAGCCTTGTTCAAATAAAAGACCATTACTTTTAACAAAAAATTCGCTGCCAAGCGGTTGTGGTCCGTAAGATATTTTGAGGCTGTCATGTGCAATAAACTCTTCAATTACACTAGTGAAAGAAACGGGAATATTTAGGATGCGCGTACAAATTTGTTTAAAAACAAATTTGAGTCTCGGAGTTATTTTAGAGGTATAAATTAGTAGCATTGTAATACGCTTTCATCGGAAAATCTAAAATAGGACTTTTCTGCGACAATTAAATGGTCTAGATCCTTAATGTCTAAACTTTCAGTAGCTAATTTTAATTTCTGAGAGGCTTACTTGTTCGATGCATCAACTTGGATTAATAACTAATTCTTTTATCGTATCGAGGTTTAATCCTCCGTAACTTCCAGAGCTCATTAATACAACCGCTTTATCAGCATACTCAAGCGAGGTTATGTACTGTTTGAAATCCTCTGGATTATTGTAAATTAGTAAATTATCTCGATTAAAAGCTAACTCAATTTGATCTTTACTAACCATTTCTAATTTTTTAATTTCTACTGAATGTGGCGAATAAAAAACAACCGCTTGATCGGCGGCATCAAGAGTCCCATTGTATTGCTTAAGAAACTCTGCATTTAGGCTGCTGTAAGTATGTAGCTCTAAACAAGCAACAAGCGTTCGGTCTGGGTATTGTGCTTTGATAGCTTCCGTAGTGGCTTTGACCTTACTTGGTGAATGTGCGAAGTCCTTATAAACAACACAATTTGTGTTTGAAGCTAACTTCTCTAGACGTTTACTAGCGCCTGTAAAGCTTGAAATAGCTTCAAAAAAATCAGCTTCATCAACACCCATTTGCTGACAAATCCATTTAGACCCTGCGAGATTATTTAAGTTATGAGCTCCAAATACTTCAAGAGGTAATGGTCCTTCTTCCGTATCTAAATACGTGACGCCTGAATCTATTGTGTATTCCGGAGTATGGTATGGAAATTTACGAATTTGATTCTCACTTTGTTCTACAATATTTTTAACATTCTTATCTTCTGTATTATAAGAAATACTCCCTCCTACAGTGATACTATCAACAAAAACCTGAAATTGTTCAAGGTAATTTTCAAATGTTGGAAACACATTAATATGGTCCCAAGCAATACCACTCAAAAGTGCAATATTAGGCTGGTATAAATGAAATTTTGGACGGCGGTCTATTGGAGAACTTAAATACTCATCTCCTTCTAAAACAATGAAATCTGCCTCATCCGTAAGCTTAACCATGACGTCAAAACCATCTAACTGTGCACCAACCATATAGTCTACTTCAATATCATGGTAATTTAGAACGTGTAATATCATTGCTGTAATCGTTGTTTTTCCATGACTCCCTCCAATAACAACACGTGTTTTATGTTTGGATTGTTCATACAAAAACTCTGGATATGAATATATTTTCAAACCAAGATCTTGTGACTTTAAGAGTTCTGGATTGTCTTTTTTGGCATGCATACCAAGTACGACTGCATCTATTTCTTTCGTGATTTTTTCTGGATACCACCCAAAACTAGCAGGCAAAAGCCCAGACGTACTTAATCGTGACTTTGAAGGCTCAAAAACAACGTCATCACTCCCAGTCACTTTCATTCCTTTATTGTAAAGTGCTAACGCTAAATTATGCATAGCTGCACCGCCAATGGCTATAAAATGTACATTCATATTGAAAATTTATGAATAGTAAATATACGAAATGACCTTAAATTTATTTAAATCTTTAGTAAAAAGATTCTTGACACTTATTTAACATCAAACTAGAAATTCGGATGTTTAAAAGATTCTTTTTTATGAAACATTAGTATGTTTGACTTCAAAATAAGACCAGCACCAAAGTCATTAATGTACTTTGAATAAAATAGTTAACATTAGTGCCTTTTTAAGGATTTAACATGGCCCACAAACTATCTTTAAGTTGAACCAATCCTGTTTGCGCCACAGAAGAAATAAACACGTAATCTACAGGCAACTCTCCATCTAATAAAGTGGTCATCTCTGCCTTTAACTCGGCATCAAGCATGTCACTTTTAGAAATAGCAATTAAACGGTCTTTATCCAGCATTTCTGGGTTATAGCGCCTTAACTCGTCTAGTAAAATATCGTATTGTTTTTTGATATCGTCCGCATCAGCAGGGATTAAAAATAAAAGTATTGAATTTCGTTCGATGTGGCGTAAGAAATAATGCCCCAGTCCTTTGCCTTCAGCAGCGCCTTCAATAATTCCAGGGATATCCGCCATTACAAATGACTGATAATCTCTATATTCTACAATACCTAGGTTTGGCTTTAAGGTGGTAAATTCATAATCAGCAATTTTAGGCTTTGCAGCAGTTACAACCGATAAAAGCGTTGATTTTCCTGCATTTGGAAACCCTACTAAACCTACATCTGCTAGAACTTTAAGCTCTATAGTCACGTACTTCTCTTGCATTGGCAAGCCTGGCTGCGCATAACGAGGTGTTTGGTTTGTTGAGGATCTGAAGTGCCAGTTCCCCAACCCCCCTTTACCTCCTTCACAAAGAATAACTTCTTCGTTGTTTTCAGTGATTTCGAAAAGAATTTCGTTCGTATCTGTATCCCTAATAACAGACCCCAAAGGCACATCCACATAAACATCAACTCCATCGGCTCCTGTACTACGACTTTTACTTCCAGATTCGCCGTGACCGGCTCTAAAATGACGTTTAAACTTCAAATGGTGTAAAGTCCACTGGTGATCGCAACCTCTTACAATTACATGCCCCCCTCTTCCACCATCACCTCCGTCAGGTCCTCCTTTAGTGATGAATTTTTCGCGATGAAGGTGTACTGATCCCTTTCCTCCGCTTCCGGAACAAGCAAACATTTTTATATAGTCTACAAAATTACCTTCAGTCATGTAATGTTATTTAATTTACAGCGTGTTTATAACTGCATTTAATCGGACCGTTATATCTTCTACAGATCCTACGCCATCCACACCATAATACTTATTCTTATCAGAGTAATAGCTCTTTAATACAGCTGTTTCTCCGTAATATATTTTAATTCTATTTCTCACAACTACTTCATTAGCATCGTCTGGCCTGCCACTTGTTTCTCCTCGCTTGAGCAGTCGTTGTACCAACACGTTATCATCAACTTCTAATGCAATCATAGCACTTACTTCTGTTTCATGTGACTGAAGCAATACTTCCAAAGCATCCGCTTGTAATGTGTTTCTTGGAAAACCATCAAAAATAAAGCCATTAGAATCTAGGTTTTTACCCACTTCTGCATTTAGCATATCAATGGTTACTTGATCCGGAACCAACTCCCCTTTGTCCATAAAAGACTTGGCTAAAACACCAAGTTTTGTCTCGTTTTTAATGTTATAACGAAACACATCTCCAGTAGAAATATGGACTAAATTATAGGTCTCTTTTAAAAAAGCAGCTTGAGTTCCTTTGCCGGCTCCAGGAGGGCCAAATAACACTAGATTTTTCATTTTTATTTGAACTTTTATTGTTTACTTATAACTATTGTCAATGTTTGCAAACAAAATCAAGGGGCTAAGATAATCAATTGTAAAGGTTTTGATTCGTTTTGATAAGTGATTTTAGTGGTCGATTTCAATTTTAAGTGTATTTTTGTAGTGCATTATTTAAAATCGTTCTAGAAAATCTTACAATGAAGTATTTTTCATCAAACTTCAAACTTGGTATTTTGGGTGGCGGTCAACTCGGGAAAATGTTACTTTACACCACTCGAAAATTTGACATTCACACCCTTGTGTTAGACCCTAGTGCGGAAGCACCAAGCAAGCTGGCCTGTAATGAGTTTTTTCAAGGGGATTTAATGGACTACGATACCGTTTATAATTTTGGAAAAAAAGTAGATACTCTTACTTTCGAGATTGAAAATGTAAACATCGAAGCGCTTAAAACTCTTGAAAAAGAAGGCGTTAAAGTCTACCCCTCTTCAAAAACACTTGAAAAAATTCAAAATAAAGCAACACAAAAACTGTTTTATATCGATCATAATTTGCCCACGGCTCCTTTTCAGCGGTTTGCTTACACTGAAGAAATTTATTCTGCTATTGAGCACAGTAGTATTGCCTTCCCTTTTGTGTGGAAAAGCGCTCAATTTGGGTATGATGGCAATGGAGTTAAAGTGGTTCGCTCAAAAGAGGACCTAAAAGGGTTACCAAATGTAGAATGCGTCGCTGAAGAACTCGTACTTTTTAAAAATGAACTCGCCGTTATTGTGTCTAGAAATATACAAGGAGATGTCAAAGCATATCCCGTAGTAGAAATGGAATTTCATCCCGAAGCTAATCAAGTTGAATATGTTTTATGTCCTGCTAGAATTTCTGATGAAATAGCAAACAAGGCAAAACAGGTCGCGCTTAAAACTTCTGCAGCATTTGACCATGTAGGGCTCTTAGCTGTCGAACTATTTTTGACACAAACTGATGAAATACTAATAAATGAAGTCGCTCCTAGACCTCACAACTCAGGACATCAAACAATTGAAGCTAGTTACACCTCTCAATTTGAACAGCACATAAGAGCCGTTTTAGGGCTGCCCTTAGGGAGTACTGAGAATAAGTTAAGTAGTGTTATGGTTAATTTGGTTGGTGCAGAGAACCACCAAGGAGAAGCTGTTTATGAAAACATCGAGAAACTAATGGAAATGGATGGCGTAACTCCGCATATTTATGGCAAAAAAGAAACACGACCGTTCAGAAAAATGGGACATGTGACTGTTGTTCATTCTAACATTGAAAATGCGAGAACAATAGCAGAAAAAGTTAAAAAGTCAATCAAAGTAATAAGTAAATAATATGGCACAAGTAGGAATCATTATGGGAAGCGACAGCGATATGCCTGTCATGAAAGAAGCAATTTCTGTCTTAGAAGGGTTTGACATTCAAATAGAAGTCGACATCGTCTCTGCACATCGAACCCCAGAAAAGCTCTTTGAATATGGATCTAAAGCACATGAGCGTGGACTAAAAGTGATCATCGCTGGTGCTGGCGGAGCTGCTCATTTACCTGGGATGATTGCAGCATTAAGTCCATTACCTGTTATTGGAGTTCCTATAAAATCTAGTAATTCTATTGATGGATGGGACTCTATCCTTTCTATATTACAAATGCCAGGCGGAGTACCTGTCGCAACAGTGGCTTTAAATGGCGCCAAAAATGCTGGAATCCTAGCCGCACAAATCATTGGAGCCTCTGACAAATGTGTATTAGATAAAGTATTATTGTACAAAGAAGGTTTGAAAACGAAAGTCCTAGAAGCTTCTAAAAAAATAAAATCATAAACGACCCCTACCCTAAATAATTTACATGAGTTTACTTAATAAGCGTTTTGAAACGCCTTATAATACGGCACCATTTTCAAAAATTAAAACTGAAGATTTTTTACCGGCATTTGTAAAAGCGATTGAAAATGCTAAAATTGAAATTGCTGAAATAGCAAACTCTAAAGAAACTCCCACTTTCACAAACACCATTGAAGCCTTAGACTATGCCGGGGAACAATTAGATCGAATTTCCAGTATTTTCTTCAATTTAAATGCAGCCGAAACAAGCGAAAGCATTCAAAAAATAGCACAAGAAGTTTCACCACTATTAACAGAGTTCTCTAACGATGTGGCTTTAAATACGCGTCTTTTTGAGCGTGTTAAATTAGTTTATAATTCTAGAAAATCGCCTACTACATCTGAAGAGCAAAAAACTCTTATGGATAAAAAATACAAAGGGTTTTCTAGAAACGGAGCCAACCTCAGCAAAAAAGACAAAGAAACACTTAGATCGATCGACAAAGAACAAAGCAAACTAAAACTCAGCTTTGGAGAAAATATTTTAGCCGAAACCAATCGCTACGAACTTTTGATAACGAACCTATCCGACCTAGATGGCTTACCAGAAGGCGCCATTGAAGCTGCTAAACAAACCGCCGAAGAAAAACACAAGAAAGGATGGCTAATCACTTTGGATTACCCTAGCTATATCCCTTTTATGACGTATGCCAAAAATAGAGCGTTACGAAAAGAACTCGCATTGGCTTTTGGAAAAAAAGGGTTTCAAAACGATGCGTTAGATAATCAAGAAATTGTTTTAAAAATAGCTAAGTTACGTTTTAAAAGGGCGCAACTTTTAGGCTACCATACGCATGCTCATTTTGTATTAGAAGAACGAATGGCTAAAACGCCCACAAACGTTCGTGACTTTTTGGAAGACCTTTTAGAAAAAGCACTACCTGCTGCAAAAAAGGAATTTCAGGAACTGGAAGCGTTTGCAAAACAAACAGAGGGTATCAATCGTCTGGAAAAATGGGACAGTGCCTATTATTCAGAGAAATTAAAACAAGACCGTTTTAACTTTGATGACGAACAGCTAAAGCCTTATTTTAAATTAGAAAACGTTATTGAAGGAGCTTTTATAGTGGCTCATAAACTATTTGGTATAGACTTTATAAAAACACAAGATATTGACACCTATCACAAAGATGTGATGACTTATAAGGTTGTTGATTTGGAGCGGAACCTTGTGGCTGTTTTTTATGCTGATTTTTTTCCTAGAGAAGGCAAGCGTAACGGAGCTTGGATGACCTCTTTTAAACCTCAATATGTCAAAAACGGAATACAGGAAAGGCCACACGTATCCATCGTGTGTAATTTCACAAAACCAACTGCAACAAAACCATCTTTACTGACTTTCAACGAGGTCACTACTTTTTTTCATGAGTTTGGACATGCACTGCATGGAATCCTAGCTAACACAACATATCCTAGCTTGTCTGGAACCAATGTGGCATGGGATTTTGTTGAACTACCAAGTCAAATCATGGAAAACTGGTGCTATGAAAGAGAAGCACTGGCTCTCTTTGCAAAACACTACGAAACAGGGGAGCGTATTCCTATGAATCTAATTGACAAAATTAAATCAGCCTCTACATTTCAACAAGGAATACAGACCCTAAGACAATTAAGCTTTGGGTTGCTTGACATGTCTTGGCATGGAATTGATCCAAACACAATAACAAATGTTAAACAACAAGAAAAGGCAACTTTTAAACAAACACAGCTTTTTCCAGATGTTGAACAAAACTGTATGTCAACAGCCTTCTCTCATATTTTCCAAGGGGGTTACTCTTCGGGCTATTACAGTTATAAATGGGCTGAAGTTTTAGATGCTGATGCCTTTGAATATTTTAAAGAAAATAGTCTTTTTGACCCAAAAATTGCGAATGATTTTAAAGAATACATATTAAGCAAAGGCGGCACAGAAGACCCCTTAGAATTATACATTAAGTTTCGTGGGCAAAAACCAAAAGCAGACGCCTTACTAAGGCGCTCTGGTCTCCTAAATTAATTTAACAGAAGTGTTAAAATCAACGCCATTATCGGAACAGATTCTACTAGGAAAGAGGTATAATAACGGCTTCTACAGCTCGTACTATTAACTAAAAAAACAGCTAAAACAGTTATTGTGAAGACCAAAACTATAGACGATTCTCTGTTTACTTGCTGTTTTAAAATTTCTAAAATAAAACTATCTGCTAACAATGCACAACCAATTAATTTTGTGTTTTGAATTCCAATTTTTTGAGGAATAGTAGATAGGTAAGCTTCATCCAATTCTAAGTCACGTATTTCAAAGGGTAGCATTAAAACAATAAGTGCAAATATCCGCTGAAACACAATCAATAGATGATCTAACACCAATACGCTTTGAGTTTCTAAAAGTGGTAAAATAACTGTAGTCCCCGCCCAAACAATCGCAATGATATAAATCTTAACACCCCCTATTGATCTTAAGTTACTAGGCGTTTTAATTCCTAATGGGATAGCATACAGGAAGGTTATAAATCCTAAAAAAATTAAAAGCAGTTGACTTGGAGTTCTAAGCGTTAAGAAAGCATACAAAAAGCCAATAAGACTCAGTAAAGACACTAACTGAATGTATTTTAGTTTAGTAGTAAGTGAGCGGTAATAAAACTTAGCTAAACCAAAATACTTAACAAAGTTATAACCTGAAACAGAGGCACAAAACAACGATATATAAAAATAGACAGATAGCTTTAAATCCAATTCAAACGCAGTCAAAAAACAAAATGAAAGTACAGCCAAAGCAACATGTATACTGCTGTTTATATAAAAGTCGAGGAAACGTTTCAAAAGAGTCACACTACAAAAGTAATCAAACTGTTAATAACCCCAATAATTGTTTGATAACTTTCAATTACTATGAATTAAATCGTTGTTAAATTCCTTAATTTTGTTTCATAAATACGATCATCCTACAATGAAAACAGATTTATTTGCCTTAAGACATATTGGACCGAGACAAGAACAGCGTAAACAAATGCTAGATGCTGTTGGTGTAAATTCTATTAAGGAATTAATTGACCAGACCGTCCCCAAAAACATTAGACTTCAGTCGCCCTTAAAACTTGAAGATCCTTTGAGTGAGCAAGAGTATCTTGAGCATATTTATCACTTAGCATCTAAGAATAAAGTTTTCAGATCATTTATTGGAATGGGGTATCATCCTTCTAACCTTCCTGCAGTTATTCAACGGAATATTTTAGAAAACCCAGGATGGTACACTGCCTATACGCCTTACCAAGCTGAAATTGCTCAAGGCCGACTCGAGGCACTACTGAATTACCAAACAATGATCACAGATCTTACCGGGATGGAGCTTGCAAACGCCTCCCTTTTGGATGAAAGTACTGCAGCTGCTGAAGCCATGGCTTTACTGTATGCCGTACGACCTAAGTCACAAACAAAATCAGGAATTGTGAACTTCTTTGTTTCTGATGAGGTCTTACCACAAACACTATCCGTATTAAAAACACGAGCAATTCCTATTGGGATTAAACTTGTCATTGGATCCGCTGAAAAATTTGACTTTTCTTCTGATTTTTTTGGTGCACTCGTTCAGTACCCTGGAAAATCTGGATTTATCATGGACTTAGAGGGTTTTATTTCTAAGGCGAATCAAAATGAAATAAAGGTAGCCGTCGCAGCAGACATTCTTAGCCTAGTGAATTTAGAAGCACCCGGTAAATTTGGAGCCGATGTCGTAGTTGGAACTACTCAAAGGTTTGGAATCCCGATGGGTTATGGCGGACCTCATGCAGCCTACTTTGCCACCAAAGAAGCCTATAAAAGATATATTCCTGGCAGGATTATTGGAGTTACCAAAGACATGGACGGAAATCGTGCCATGCGAATGGCGCTACAAACTCGTGAGCAACACATAAAAAGAGACCGAGCAACATCCAATATTTGCACCGCTCAAGTACTGCTGGCTGTAATGGCTGGAATGTATGCAGTATATCACGGACCTGAAGGTCTAAAATACATTGCTAATAAAGTACATAACTCCACTTCACTACTGGCAGATACTTTAGAGACATTAGGATTTGACCTTGTTCATAAAAACTTTTTTGATACAATTCAGGTAACTGTTTCAGATGCTTCGAAACTAAAAATTACAGCAGAACAAAAAGAAGTCAACTTCTATTACCCAAATGAAACTACCGTTTCTATTGCCATAAATGAAACAACAACCCTTTCTGACCTTAATCTTATACTTTCAATTTTTTCTGAAGTTTACAATAAAGCAACAACAGAAATTAAGTCGCTGAGCGAGCACAATAGAATTCCAGACGTATCAAAACGAGTTTCCGGTTTTTTATCCAATGTCATTTTCAACTCTCACCACTCTGAAACAGAATTGATGCGATACATTAAACGATTAGAACGCAAAGATCTTGCTTTAAACTTTTCTATGATTTCATTGGGATCTTGTACAATGAAACTAAATGCAGCAGCAGAAATGTTACCTCTTAGCTGGCCCAACTGGGGGAACATTCACCCTTTCGCTCCTTTAAACCAAGTTGAAGGCTACCGAACTGTCCTTACAAAACTAGAAGCTCAACTGACAGAAATTACTGGATTTGCTGGAACATCCCTTCAGCCAAACTCAGGGGCTCAAGGCGAGTTCGCCGGACTTATGGTCATTAGAGCCTATCATGAGTCAAGAGGAGATCAACACAGAAAGATTTGTATTATACCTTCATCCGCACACGGGACAAACCCAGCGAGTGCTGTCATGGCAGGGATGAAAGTCGTTGTTACAAAGTCTTCTGAAAATGGAAATATTGATGTTGATGACTTAAGAGAAAAAGCGACACTACACAAAGACAACTTAGCTGCATTGATGGTGACCTACCCATCTACGCACGGCGTTTACGAATCGGCTATAAAAGAAATTACTCAAATTATTCACGATAACGGGGGACAAGTCTATATGGACGGAGCCAATATGAATGCACAGGTTGGATTAACTAACCCTGGAAATATTGGTGCAGATGTATGTCACTTGAACTTGCACAAAACATTTGCAATCCCTCATGGTGGTGGGGGTCCTGGAGTTGGACCTATATGCGTTGCCAAACAACTAACACCATTTTTACCTGGAAATCCGCTTATTGAAACTGGCGGAACAAATGCAATTCATTCTATTTCAGGAGCACCTTTTGGATCTGCTCTTGCTTGCTTGATATCCTATGGCTATATTAAAATGCTAGGAGATAGAGGGCTGACGGAATCTACAGAAATTGCCATCCTTAATGCCAATTATATTAAACAACGTCTCGAAGGACACTATGACACTTTATATTCTGGTGAACAGGGTCGTGCCGCACATGAAATGATTATTGATTGTCGTGACTTTAAATCCAACGGCATTGAAGTGGTTGATATCGCCAAACGGCTTATAGACTTTGGATTTCATGCACCAACCGTCTCATTTCCAGTAGCGGGCACAATGATGATTGAACCTACAGAGAGTGAAGGAAAGGCAGAAATGGATCGGTTTTGTGATGCAATGATTACAATTAGAAAAGAAATAGACGCAGCATCAAAAGAAGCCCCCAACAACCCCTTAAAAAATGCACCTCACACCCAGGATATGGTCACCAATGACAACTGGGATTTTCCATACAGCAGAGCTACAGCAGCCTTTCCTTTGGATTATGTGAAAAATGATAAATTTTGGCCGTCAGTTCGTCGAGTAGATGACGCTTATGGGGATCGAAATCTAATTTGTACTTGTGCTCCAATTGAAGCCTTTGCAGACGCTTAAAACAAAGAAACTATGAGTATCAAAATTACAGGAACAGGGAGTTACATTCCAAAAATAGTTCAGAAGAATGAAGCCTTTCAGCAGCACACATTTTTAAATATTGACGGCTCTAAAATCCCTTCCTCAAACGAGATAATCGTAGAAAAATTCCAAGCTATTACAGGCATCTCGGAGCGCCGCTATGCAGAAAACCATTTAACAGCATCGGACCTTGGTGCATTGGCCGCAGAAAAAGCAATAAAAGACGCTGGTGTAGATCCAGAAACCTTAGACTATATAATTCTGGCTCATAATTTTGGAGATGTAAAATCAGGTTCTATTCAAAGTGATATCTTACCCTGTTTGGCTGCTAGAGTAAAAAATATTTTAAAAATTAAAAACCCTAAGTGTGTCGCCTATGATATTCTATTTGGGTGTCCTGGCTGGGTAGAAGGAGTCATTCAAGGCCAAGCCTATATAAAAGCTGGTATGGCTAAGAAATGTTTAGTAATAGGTGCTGAGACGTTGTCTCGAGTCGTTGATCCACACGATAGAGATTCAATGATTTATTCGGATGGCGCAGGAGCAACTGTTATTGAGCTTTTAGACGAGGACGGGGGGATCTTGTCCCACGAGTCTGCCTCTTATACACATGATGAAGTTTACCACTTATTCTTTGGCTGCTCCAATAACAAATCTTTAGAAGAAGACACACGATTCATAAAAATGTATGGACGGAAGATTTATGAATTTGCGTTATCCAATGTTCCAAACGCTATGAAAACCTGCTTGGACAATAGTGGGTTTGACATAAAAGATGTCAAAAAAATATTAATTCATCAAGCGAATGAAAAAATGGACGAGGCTATTGTAAATCGCTTTTACAGACTATATAAAACCCCTGTGCCAGAAGGAGTAATGCCTATGAGTATTCATAAATTAGGAAATAGTTCTGTGGCAACTGTTCCGACATTGCTTGACCTCATCAAGAATAACCACATGGAAGGTCATGAAATCAAGAAGGGAGATATCGTTATATTTGCCAGTGTGGGTGCAGGAATGCACATCAATGCGATCACTTATAAATATTAATATGTACGCTAATAATTTTCCTAAGAAACGCTATAACCACACTTTAAAGTTTCTTAAAACTTATATAAATACTGAAGAATCCATTTTAGACTTAGGGGTCGAAAACCCTTTATCTGAAATTCTAAAAACCGAAGGTTTTGACGTCTGCAATACTAAAGGGGAAGACTTGGACTTTAGTACCTCTCTTTTAGAATCTAAGCCTTCAGATGTGACAACTGCTTTTGAAATATTTGAACACCTAGTCTCACCTTTTACCGTGTTAAAAAGCATCCAATCAAAAAAACTAGTCGCAAGTGTTCCGTTAAGACTCTGGTTTGCTACCGCTTATCGCAGTAAAACAGACCCAAGAGATCGTCATTTTCATGAATTTGAAGACTGGCAATTTGATTGGCTATTAGAAAAAGCAGGCTGGAAAATCATAGCAACTGAAAAATGGACAAACCCTACTAAAAAAATCGGAATTAGACCTTTTCTTCGTTGGTTCACACCTCGATATTACATAGTTTATGCTGAAAGAATTTGAAGTTTTATATCGTCATACCAGCACATAATGAAGAAGACAACATTAGTCGCACGCTTCAATCGTTAATAAAACAAACCCTACAGCCCACTAAAGTGGTGGTGGTAGATGACAATTCAACAGACTCCACTGCATCTTTAGTAAATAAAATTGCAAAAGAAAACCCATGGATATCCTTGGTTTCTAACACTTCTTCTGAAGCACACTTACCAGGGAGTAAAATCATTAATGCCTTTTACAAAGGATATGACTCATTAGACTTCGAGTATGATGTGATATGTAAATATGATGCAGATGTTGTTTTTCCAGAAAATTATCTAGAAACAATTACCAACCATTACCGTAACAATTCCAAGCTAGGCATGGTTGCAGGTCATTGTTATATAGAAAAAAATGGCAAGTGGCAACTCGAAAACCTCACTTCAAAAGAACACATTCGAGGTCCCTTAAAGGCCTATCGAAAAGCTTGTTTTGTTGATATCGGAGGTCTGAAGAAATCAATGGGTTGGGATACGATAGATGAATTATTAGCACTCTACTACACATGGGAATTCAAGACAGATGAATCACTTCATGTAAAACATCTAAAACCAACAGGCTTAAAATATAATCCTAAAGCAAAATACTTACAAGGAACTGCACTTTACAAAATGCGATATGGATTTGTATTGGCTTTTTTATCTGCATTAAAACTAGCCTTCAAAAAAAGGCGTCTTCGTCTATTTTGGGACTACTTAGTTGGCTATATCAAAGCACTAAAAAATCAAGAAAACTTTCTTATTAGTTCAGACCAAGGGGCTTTTATTAGGGCCTATAGATGGAAGAATATTAAACGTAAATTTAAGATTCTACCTTGACCATCCAGTTCAATTCATCCGCAATTTTACCAATCCTCACGCCGTTAATTGTATCCAACACTAACTGTCCAACTGGACTGATGTTAGAGACATGAATAACTGCATCTTTATATCCGATTTCCTGGATCATTGCGATTCCAACAGCTGTGCCTGTACCAAATGCTTCTTCTAACTGACCGTTTGTTGAAGCTTCTATAATTTCATCGATTGTGATTGGTCGCTCAATTACTTCAAAACCTTTGTGGCGAAGGAAATCAATGACACTCATACGTGTAATTCCTGCTAAAATGGACCCATCTAGTGAAGGGGTTACAAATTGACCGTTGATCTTAAAAAAGATATTCATCGTACCTACTTCCTGAATGTACTTGAACTCTTTAGCATCTAACCAAAGGACTTGATCAAAACCTTTGGATTTAGCAATTTCTGTTGGAAGAACCGCTGCTGCATAGTTTCCTGCAGCTTTTGCCTCTCCAGTACCGCCATGTGCTGCTCGAATAAACGAAGTTTCCGCATACAAACGAACACGTTCCGTATAAATTGGTTTTGATGGAGACGCCATTACAATAAACTTATAAGAATTAGCGGCTCGCATACCAATAAAAGCTTCATCAGCAAACATAAAAGGGCGTAAATACAACGCACTACCTTCTTGTGAGGGAATCCATTGTTGGTCCAAGCTTACTAGTTGTTTTAAAGCATCAACAAATAAGGTTTCAGAAAATTCTGGCATCCCCAATCGTCTAGCGCTAAAATTAAGGCGTTCCGCATTTTTTTCAGGACGAAAAAGTAAAGGAGCTCCGTTAGTGTCTATAGTTGCTTTCATCCCTTCAAACAAAGCCTGACCATAATGCAGTGCCATACAGGCAGGATGCATTGGAATCATCTCCATGGGTGTGATTCTAGGGTTAGACCATTGACCGTCTTGATAGTCACAGACAAACATGTGATCTGTAAACGTACGGCCTAAAGCAATGTTATCGAAATCAAGGGTCTCTACTTTTGATTGATTAATTTTTGTAATTGAAATTGAATTGGACATAGATTTAGAGGCTTTAATTTCAGGAAAACTAAAATTATTAATAGTTCTTTAATTGTTGATTCGTAAAATCACTCAGTACTAAACGACCACTTATAGCAGCCCGTTTTTTTAATAATTCACTCCATTCGCTAGTACCTTCCCAAAGAGTCTCTTTTAGCCTTGTGAGTGCTTCTGGATTATAGCTACTTAATTGTTTTGCTAGCAGCTTCACCTCCCTATCTAAGTCCTCAAGAGAAGAATAAACATTTGTATACAGCCCTTTTTGTTGCGCCCATTCAGCAGAGAAAAAATTGCTAGCTTCTAAACAAAGTTGAGACATGGCACTTAGACCAATTTTTCGTGTGACTGCCGGTTCAATTACATATGGTCCGATTCCAATCGTGAGCTCACTTAGTTTGATTTCTGAATATCGAGTCGCCACGCAGTAATCGGTAGCGGCAGCTAAACCAACGCCGCCTCCTACTACTTTTCCTTGAATACGACCAATTGTAATTTTAGGACAGCGACGCAGTGCGTTTATGACATTAGCAAACCCCTCAAAAAATGCAGTACCCTGTTCAGTATTTGAAATTGCCTTTAGCTCCTCAAGGCTTGCGCCAGCACAAAAAGTGCGATCGCCCCCGCTTTGCAAAACCACAACAGCAATAGAAGGATCTGACCCAGCCTTAGTGATTAAATTAGTAAGGGATGCAAGCATAGAAGCGGGCAATCCATTATGGGGTGGGTTATAGAATTCAATATAACCTACCTTATCTATTACATTTAAACGTACGTAGGAAGTTGACATATTGCGTTGGTTTTATAGGGCTAATATACTAGATTTTTGGCGTCTTGAACCCCTATTTCAAAACTTCATGAAGGGATACTTACATCCCAAGGTATCTACCTCTTTAGTGAGTTTCGTTAAAAAAGCTATATGTGCTTTTGAGGAAGGGTTAAAGGGTTTATGATCCAATCCCTTCTGTAAGCGATTGACCTCATTCATTGTGAGCTCGGTGTCTGAACCAATCCAAGAAAATTGAAATTTTTCCCAGATATAGTCAATTGCAAGCTGATTTGGATGTATCATATCCTGTTTATAAAAGCGGTAGTCTCTAAGCTCATCCATTACAAGTTCAAAAGAAGGAAAGTAATGGGTGTTTTCATTATTATTGACGATAGGGTGCAGTGCGCTAAAGAGCTGAGACTTGCTGTGGTTGTTTTCAACAAAACCATCTTTTAGATGTCGAACGGGCGAGATTGTAAAAATAATCGTTACTTCTGGATTAAACGATTTTAAAATTGAAATAATAGACTCAAAGGTTTCGTTTAGCTTATCAATACTTAAAATTGATTTTTCAAATTCTTTTTGAGGTTGTTTATGGCAATTAGCCACAATTATTTGGGATTTAATATGCGTATACACCCATGCGGTTCCAAAAGTCAATACCACATGTGAAGCAGCCATAAGCTGTGTTTTGGTTGAGTGTACTGCAGAATTCAAATCTGACATTATCTCTATTTGTGATGCGTTGTTTAACCGAGAATGTGCAGAATAACTTTGCCAGTAACCGTTACTAAAAAAGAGGTCTTTTTCAGAGTAATCAATTCTATTCTGTGATCTTTTTAGCAGGTCTAAAATTGCTAAAGGATGAAATAATACACCTAAGGGATTGACCTTATTTTGGAACTTGTAATATGAGAACTTACCAGCAATATTTTCTGCAAAACACGACCCTAACAAAAACAACTTTGAATTATAATCAATAGCGGGTGTTTTCTTTTCTAGAGAAATTTGAGTTTGAAGCTTCACAGTAAATCTGAATTATTCAATGTATGATTTTGATTTATCTAAGGCTTCCCGAAGACCCGCTGGGTTTTTTCCGCCAGCAGTGGCATAAAATGGTTGGCCACCTCCACCGCCTCGAATGTAACGCCCTAACTCACCAACAATTGTTGCAGCATTGAGTGCTTTAGAGGCTACCAATTGTTTAGAAACATAACAAGATAATAACGCTTTCCCATTTTGCTCCGTTCCAAATAATAATACAGAGTTCTCAAACTGCTCTCCTAATTCAAAAGATAAATCTTTAATGCCTGAGGCATCTAAGTCTACCATTTTAGCTAAAAAATGAACCCCGTTTACAAGGGTCACTTCTTGTTTTAAATCCCCTTTCATCGACACAGCTTTGTCTTTCAAAAGAGACTCTATTTGTTTTTTAAGTTTTGAATTTTCAGATTTTAGATCTGAGATAGACTTTACTGGATCAATGGAATTATTAAGTGCTAATTTTACTAGTTCAAAACTTGCATTATTTTTAGCATAATATTCTTTTGCCGAATCATTTGTTATGGCTTCAATACGGCGGATTCCCGATGCAACGGCTCCTTCAGATTTAATTTTAAAATGCCAAATATCAGCGGTGTTTTTTACGTGAGTTCCACCACATAACTCAATAGAATTACCAAAACGAATGGTTCGTACTACATCGCCATATTTTTCACCAAAAAGAGCAATCGCTCCGTCTGAAACTGCTTGCTCCATAGGCACTGATCGCTTTTCTTCTAAGTTTAATTTCCCTTCAATTCGGGCGTTTACAAAACGTTCTACCTCTTTTAACTCTTCACTTGTTATCTTGGAAAAGTGAGAGAAATCAAATCGCAAGTATTTTGAGTGAACCGCTGAGCCTTTTTGCTCAACATGAGTCCCTAAAACTTCTCGTAATGCTTGGTGAAGTAAGTGGGTTGCAGTATGGTTACATTCCGTACGAAATCTTTGACTCGAGTCCACGACTGCAGTAAATGTGTCTGTCAAATTAGCAGGCAAATTTTCTACTACGTGAATGGCTATATTGGTTTCTTTCTTTGTGTCTAAAACATAAATGACATCACCGTTCGCAGATTCCAAATAGCCCTTATCTCCAACTTGTCCTCCACTTTCAGAATAAAAGGGAGTCAGATTAAATACGAGTTGGTATTGAGCACCTTCTTTTGCAGAAGTAACTTTTCTATACTTAGCGATTTTTACAGATGTTTTCAAAATGTCATACCCAACAAACTCTTGCTCAGCATCGTCAAACAATACGGTCCAATCTTCTGTAGAAACTTCGCTAGCGGCGCGAGAACGTTTTTTCTGTTTTTGAAGCTCAGCTTCAAAAGCATCCGTATCTAGGGTCATTTCTTTTTCGCTGAGGATCAAAGCCGTTAAATCAACTGGAAACCCATACGTATCGTACAGTTCAAATGCTTTGTCTCCAGAAACATTAGAGCCTTTAGTTGTATTAATAATACGGTCTAATAAAACCAACCCTTGATCGAGAGTTCTTAAAAAAGAAGCTTCTTCTTCTTTAAGAACGTTCTGGATTAATTGTTTTTGAGCTAATAGTTCTGGGAAAAAAGTTCCCATTTGCTTTGTTAAAACGTTAACGAGTCGATACATGAATGGCTCTTTGAGATCCAAAAACGTAAAACCATATCGAACCGCACGCCTTAGTATGCGTCGAATCACGTAGCCCGCGCCAGTGTTGCTTGGCAATTGGCCGTCAGCAATTGAAAAAGCGACAGCGCGTACGTGATCAGAAATCACACGAATCGCTATGTCTTGCTTTAATTGTTTTCCGTAGCTAAGTCCTGATATGGCCTCAATTTCTCTGATAATAGGGGTAAATACATCCGTGTCATAATTTGATGTAACATCTTGAAGCACCATACATAAACGCTCAAAGCCCATGCCTGTATCAATATGTTTTTGAGGCAAATCTTCTAAGCTTCCATTGGCTTTACGGTTGTATTCCATAAAAACAAGGTTCCATATTTCGATAACTTGTGGATGGTCTTTATTAATTAATTCATGTCCAGAAACTTTAAATTTTTCTTTTTTGGATCGAATATCTACATGTATTTCACTACAAGGTCCGCAAGGTCCTTGTTCACCCATTTCCCAGAAATTATCTACCTTATTCCCTTTGAGAATCCGATCCTCAGGTATTAATTGTTTCCAAATATCATAGGCTTCAGAATCCATTGGTGTCCCATCTTCTTTACAACCTTCAAATACGGTCACGTAGAGAATGTCCTTATCTATTTTATAGATCTTTATCAACAACTCCCAGGCCCACTCTATTGCATCTTTTTTAAAGTAATCTCCAAAACTCCAGTTCCCTAGCATTTCAAAAAAGGTATGGTGATAGGTGTCGTAACCTACTTCTTCCAAGTCGTTATGCTTTCCTGAAACTCTTAAGCATTTTTGAGTGTCTGTAATTCGATTGTTTGAAGGCGTTCCATGCCCAAGAAAGAACTCTTTAAATGGCGCCATCCCAGAATTAACAAACATTAATGAAGGGTCGTCTTTTAAAACCATCGGAGAAGAGGGTAAAACTTGGTGTTTTTTTGTTTCAAAAAAGGCTAAAAATTGAGATCTAATGTCTTGAGATTTCATGCGAAAATGTTAAGCTTAGTATAATAAATCGTTCTTTAATTAGAAACAATTTATATATTTGTTTAAAAGCCAGTCTTTGTAACCAAAAGGCTAACCAATATTTAACAAAAATAGAACTTTTTAGGCAATGTCTAATGTAAAATATTATTACGATTCCGAAACACTGACGTATCGCCCCATAAAGAGGGATACTAAGAGACATGCTAAAAATACTTTTGTGTTTTTATTTGCTGCAGCAATGTTTGGTTTTATAACTATTTTAATTGCTGAACAATATTTTGAATCCCCGAGAGAAAAAGTATTAAATCGAGAACTACAAAACCTTGATCTTCAATACAATCTGCTCACTAAAAAAATGTCGGAAGCGGAAGCGGTATTAACAAATGTTGAAAATCGTGACAATGGAATTTACCGTCTTTATTTCGAGGCCAATCCTATACCAGAAGAACAACGAAAACAAGGCTTTGGAGGAGTTAACCGTTACAAAAAGTATGAAGGTTTTAATAACTCTGAACTAATCATCAGTGCGAATAAGCGAATAGATATACTCCAAAAGCGAATCATTATTCAGTCAAAATCGCTGGATGAAATTACAGCACTCGCTAAGGATAAAGAAAAATTTTTAGCCAGAATCCCCGCCATACAGCCAATAAAAAATGAAGACTTAACGCGAATGGCGTCTGGATATGGATACCGAAGCGATCCCTTTACAAAGGTTCGTAAGTTTCATTATGGGATGGATTTTACAGCTCCAAGAGGCACCCCTATTTACGCTTCAGGTGATGGCGTTGTTAAGCGAGCTGACGGTCGTGCTTCTGGGTATGGGAAACACATTAGAATTGACCATGGCTATGGCTATGTAAGCTTGTACGCACACCTGTACAAGTACAATGTCAGAAGAGGTCAAAAGGTGAAACGTGGCGACCTTATTGGCTATGTAGGCAGCACTGGTCGTTCTCAAGCACCTCACCTTCACTATGAAGTTTCCATCAATAAAAAAAGAATTAATCCTGTGAACTTTTACTATGGCAACTTAAGCTCCGAAGAATTTAATAGACTTTTGAGTATTGCTTCTATAGAAAACCAATCTTTAGACTAATGCATCTAGACCTTCCAGAAAAACGATATTATAGGATTGGAGAGATTGCTAAAGCTTTTGATGTCAATGCTTCACTAATACGTTTTTGGGACAAAGAGTTTGAGGCTCTTAAACCAAAAAAAAATGCCAAGGGCAATCGTCGTTTTACTCCTGAAGATGTTCAGAACTTAAAACTTATATACAACCTTGTTAAAGAACGAGGCTACACACTAGAAGGAGCTAAAACTTACTTGAAAGAACAAAATCAAAAGTCATTAAATGATTTTGACATTATCACAAAATTAGAACGCGTCAAAAACGAATTGATTAAAATAAAAAATCAACTCTAGCTAAAGAATCTAAACTGATTTGAAACTCGCTTTAGAGTTCTATTTTTTACGCATATATATTGTAATCGGCACACCTTTAAAGTCGTACAATGCTCTCAACTTATTTTCTAAGAAACGTTTGTAAGGCTCCTTAACATATTGCGGTAAATTACAAAAGAATGCAAACTGAGGCTGCGGAGTTGGTAGCTGCATAATGTATTTTATTTTTACAAACTTCCCTTTAAGGGCTGGAGGAGGATAATTTTCAATGATTGGCAATAAATCATCGTTCAATACACTTGTTTTAATGCGCTTTGCTCGGTTATTATAAACCTCTACTGCCGTTTCCATAGCTTTAAAAATACGCTGCTTAGAGAGCGCTGATATAAAAACAATAGGCACATCTGTGAAAGGCTCAATTTGTTGACGAATATGGGTCTCAAATGCTTTGGTTGTTTTTGTGTCTTTTTCAATCAAATCCCACTTATTAACCAAAATTACTACCCCTTTATGGTTTCGCTGTGCAAGCCAGAAAATATTTTGAACTTGTCCGTCAAATCCTCGTTGCGCATCACAAACAACCAAACATACATCCGCATGTTCAATGGCACGGACTGAGCGCATCACAGAATAAAATTCTAAGTCTTCCTTCACCTTTGCTTTGCGACGAATACCAGCAGTATCAACAAGATTAAATTCAAAACCAAATCGGTTGTATTTAGTATCTATAGAATCTCGAGTAGTCCCAGCAATATCAGTAACGATATAACGATCTTCCCCAATTAATGCATTAATAAATGATGATTTACCAGCATTTGGACGACCTACTACCGCAAATCGAGGCAGAGTAACCGCTTCTACTTCTTCCACATCTGGTAATGATTTTACTAAAGCATCTAATAAATCTCCTGTACCACTACCATTGATACTCGCAATCGTATAATATTCTCCCAAACCCAAAGCATAAAACTCAACAGCATCTTGCTCTCGCATCGCGTTGTCAACTTTATTAATAACTAGAAAAACAGGCTTGTTAACTTTTCTTAAAAGCTTGGAAACATCTTCATCCATGCCAGTTACCCCCGACTCTACATCAACCATAAAAATGATGGCATCTGCTTCTTCAATGGCTAACTCGACTTGTTTGTCAATTTCAGATTCAAAAACATCATCACTACCAAGTACATAACCACCAGTATCAATTAATGAAAATTCTTTTCCATTCCAATCACTTTTACCGTAGTGACGGTCACGGGTCACTCCACTCACAGCGTCAACAATGGCTTCTCGCCTTTGAATCAACCGATTAAAAAACGTGGATTTACCCACGTTTGGACGTCCTACTATCGCTACAATATTGCTCATATGCTTTTGAAAATTGCTGCAAAAATAGGAAATATCCTTTTGCTAAGCTCTTTTTTGTGTAAGTTTAAAAAATATATACTCTTAAACTCATTTAACTGCACAAGTCCTAGAAGAAAAACAAAGTTGTTCTAAGAATTATTATAACCAAAACGCTTGAGTTGATTTTGGTTTGAACGCCAATTTTTGTTGACTTTTACATACAGTTCTAAGTGGACTTGCTTTCCAAAAAATTTCTCTAAATCTTTTCGTGCTTCAACCCCAACTCGTTTTAATGCACTTCCCTTATGTCCAATAACTATCCCTTTTTGAGTTTCACGCTCCACCATAATTACAGAACGCATGCGAATAATTTCTTCTTCTTCAAAAAATTCTTCAGTCAATACCTCAACAGCGTAAGGAATTTCTTTTTTGTAATGAATTAATATTTTTTCGCGAATACACTCATTTACAAAAAATCGTTCAGGCTTATCTGTCAACTGATCTTTTGGGTAATAGGCCGGAGATTCTGGAAGTAACTCAATAATTCGGTCTAAAACATTTTTCACATTAAAACCTTCAAGTGCAGAAATAGGGAAAAACTCGGCATTAGGCACGTTTTGCTGCCACAAGGCTGCTTGGGCCTCCAACTGCTCTTGGTTAGAGGTGTCAATTTTGTTCAACAACATTAATACCGGAGCTTTAGATGATTTTATTTTCTCAAAAAAGGCTTCATCTTTTAGCTCCTTTTCGCCAATCTCAACCATATAGATTAAAATATCAGCATCATCAAAAGCAGACTTAACAAAATCCATCATAGAACTTTGCAGTTCATAAGCGGGCTTTATAATTCCAGGTGTATCCGATAAAATGACTTGAAAATCATCTCCGTTCACGATTCCAAGAATACGGTGCCGTGTAGTTTGCGCTTTGGAAGTGATAATAGAAAGCTTTTCGCCCATAAAGGCATTCATCAGCGTAGACTTTCCTACATTTGGATTTCCAATGATATTAACAAAACCTGCTTTGTGCATTCAATTTAAATTTAGACAAAGTTACAACCTTCCTTTTAGACTAGCTAAAATTTAAATACTTAAGAACTTTGTGTGGCACGCACAAAACTTTCAGCTTTCTCAACCATGGACATACTGCCACAGACAAAAGGTACTCGCTGATGCAGTTCAGTTGGAATAATATCCATAATTCGGGAGCTACCATCGCTTGCTTTACCAGACGCTTGCTCTGCTAAAAATGCCATGGGATTGCATTCGTATAACAATCTTAATTTACCCTGTGGGTTTTTGGTACTTGTAGGGTATAGATAAATACCACCCTTTATCATATTTCGATGAAAATCAGAAACTAAAGACCCTATATAGCGCGAAGTATATGGCCGATTATTTTCTTCCATTTGACAGTATTTGATGTAGTTTTTTATGCCTTGTGGAAAGTGGATATAATTTCCTTCATTGACCGAATAAATAGTTCCCTCATTTGGGAATTTGATTTGAGGGTGCGATAAGTAAAAGGTACCTATTGCAGGGTTTAGTGTAAACCCATTTACACCATCACCAGTGGTATATACGAGCATAGTTGAAGTCCCATATATAATATAACCTGCCGCCACTTGTTCGTTTCCTTTTTGTAAAAAATCCTGGAGTTTCACAGGAGTTCCTACCGGAGTTACCCTTCTGTAGATTGAAAATATAGTTCCTACAGAAACATTAACATCAATATTAGAAGATCCATCCAAAGGGTCCATCAGAACCACATATTTATTTTGATGCTTATTATCAGAACTGTTAATTGAAATAAAATCATCTTCTTCTTCACTTGCAATCCCACAGACTATATTTCGATTGACTAGAGTTTGAATAAACTTTTCATTGGCATAAACGTCTAGTTTTTGCTGGTCCTCTCCTTGGACATTAGTGTCTCCAAATGATCCTAAAACATCTACCAACCCTGCTTTATTAACTTCATAATTAACCACTTTCGCAGCTAACCTAATGGAATTAATCAATCTGGATAATTCGCCTGAACTGTATTTAAAAGAAGATTGATTTTCTATGATAAATTCGCCAAGCGTTTGATGTTTATGAGACATGTGAATAGATGTTTATACAAATATCTTAATTTTTAGACAACTACAACGTTTTCGTAACTGTTTTATTAGGGAAAATTAAAAGGCTTTTGAGTATCTTTGATTTACCTAACAAAAACAAATGAATTATCATGTCCGTGTAGCTACAACTGAAGATATGGATCAGGTATTAAACCTTATTAACGAACTCGCAGTGTTTGAGAAAGAACCAAATGCAGTTGAGGTCACGGAAGCGGACTTGAAAAAGAAAGGGTTTGGTGATAGTAAAGAATTTGATTGTTTTGTGGCTGAAGTAGATCAAAAAGTGATTGGAATTGCCTTGGTATACACCCGTTTTTCCACGTGGAAAGGTACTGTCTTACACCTAGAAGACTTGATTGTCTCGGAAAAGATGCGTGGATATGGAGTGGGCTCTTCCTTATTAGATCAAGTGATTTTATATGGAGCTGAACTAGGAGTTAAGCGTATATGTTGGGAAGTAATTGACTGGAATACTACAGCCATTGAATTTTACGAACTAAAGGGTGCACTGGTCATGAGAGACTGGCATGTTGTTCAACTAGACGCACAAGGAATTAAGAACTATATCTCAAAAATAAACTGATGCAAATTTTTAAATTTGGTGGAGCCTCCGTAAAAGATGCTGAAGGCGTAAGAAACCTAGTAAATGTTTTAAAATCTGTTGGCTACAAAAACACACTTATCATTGTATCTGCAATGGGGAAAACTACCAATGCTATGGAAAAAGTGGTGTCAAACTATTTCGACGCTAAACACGAACTGAACAGTTCAGTACAAGAAGTGAAGAAATATCATAACCATATTCTTCTTGACTTATTTGACAATGAAACACATGATGTCTTTGAAAACATAGACAGCTTATTTCAGGAACTTTTACGGTTTTTTGATCACAATAAGTCACCTGACTACAATTTCGTTTATGACCAAGTAATTGCGTTTGGAGAGCTCATATCTACTAGCATTATTAGTCATTATCTGAACTCTATTGGATTAACAAACTCCTGGCTAGATGTAAGAAACTACATAAAAACAGATGATTATTACAGAAGTGCAAAAGTAAATTGGAATCAAACTCAGGAATTAATCTCTAAAAAAGTAGATACCTCAAAGTTAAATATTACTCAAGGATTTATTGGAAGTAACTCCAATAATTTCACAACTACCCTCGGTAGGGAAGGAAGTGATTATACTGCTGCGATTTTTGCATTCTGTTTGAATGCTAAATCTGTCACCATTTGGAAAGATGTTCCTGGAGTACTCAATGCAGACCCTCGTTATTTTGAAAATGCCGAGTTACTAAACCAGATTTCTTACACAGAGGCTATAGAGTTATCCTATTATGGAGCATCTGTCATCCACCCAAAAACGCTTCAACCCCTACAACGCAAAGAAATCCCCTTACTGGTTAAGTCTTTTTTAAATCCAGAAAACGAAGGATCTATCGTTGGGAAAGACCTTGAATTAACCCCAAAAATACCTTGTTACATATTAAAGCAGAATCAAACTTTAATTTCAGTTTCATCTTTAGATTTTTCTTATATCGTAGAAGACAACATCCGCCATATTTTTGGATTACTTCATGATTATAAAATGAAAGTCAGCATGATTCAAAATTCAGCCATTAGTTTTTCTGTCTGTATTGAAGATAATTACAATAATTTAGAGCGTTTACTGTTACATTTAAAAGCTAAGTATAAAGTAAAATCACATGAAGGTGTAAAACTTTACACCGTGCGACATTACAATGAAGCTTCTGTAACGGAAATAGAAAATGGAAAAGAGATTCTTTTGAAGCAGATTACACCTGAAATAATGCAACTTATAACAATCTAGAATAAAGAGCTAATGTTAGAGCTGTAGCGTTGGCTTAACAGATGGTTAGATACGCCCAAATGGAAGATATTCAGGCAGTACCAAAACGTAAGTTTAGACATTCGGCAAACAGTTACTAAAACGTCTGGTCTACAAACGCTTTCATAAAATCTTTAATTTCAGTACGTGCTTTTAAGAATGCTGCATGTGTTTCCTTCTTTGTACCGATAAATCTAGACGGGTCATAAAAATTATGGTGCAGACGGACTGCATTAGGGCTTGCGATGAATGGACAGTTTTCTTTGGCGTGATCACAAACAGTAATTATAAAATCAAAATCAATGGCCGCATAGTCATCTATACGGTTAGACGTATAATTAGTGATGTCAATACCATCTTCTTTCATAATGGCTGCAGCTCCTGGGTTAATGCCGTGCGTTTCAATACCCGCACTGTAAATGGTTGCAAAATTAGTTGCTAATTGATTTAAATACCCATGTGCCATTTGGCTTCGACATGAGTTTCCTGTACATAAAACGAGTATGTTTTTCATGGTAATTATTATTCCTTAAACTGGAGTAGGCTTCTTGTAAACTTAACAACGTAAAAATCCGATACAAGTGTACTTTATTTAATTACTAAGCGAGTTACTAAATTGTTAAGTATTTTTTTTAATGAAATTGGAACTTGATCTTATCAACAATCGTTTGTGCTAGTTTTCGATGACTTTCAATAGTCCAACCAGCTATATGTGGAGAAAAAATCACATTATCAGCTTTAAGCAAGCTACTGAACGCTAGTGGTGTTTTATTTGAAAAAATAGTCTCAAAAGAGGATTTTTCATACTCCATAACATCCAAAGCTGCACCTCGAATTTTTTTCGATTCTAAAGCCTTGACCAGGTCACTTGTGACCACGCAGTTGCCACGAGCCGTATTTAACAACCAAAAAGGGTGTTTAAAAGAGGATATAAAGTCAGTATTTACCATATTAATAGTGGCAGCAGTTTGCGGCACATGCAAACTCAAAATATGAGCCTTTTCTTGAAGCACTTCAAGTGGCACTTGCCTCGAATTTTCATCGCCCACATTTGCTTTGATATCATAGCATAATACGTCTACATCAAAGCCTTGTAACTTTTTAGAAAACGCTTTACCCATATGACCATATCCTATAATTCCGATTGTTTTTCCATCTAGTTCATTACCGCGATTGGATTCACGTTGCCAAATACCATTCCTTACTTCACGATCTGAAATAGTTAGCTTATTAAACAGCGAGAGTAACATGCCTAAGGCATGTTCTCCGACTGCGTTCTGATTGCCTTCGGGTGCGGATATGAGATGAACTCCCATAGCGTATGCATAGTCGGTATCAATATTCTCTAGTCCTGCGCCAACGCGACCAATAAATTTAAGCTGTGTTGCTTTGTCTAAAAACCCAGCATCTATACGAAAACGACTGCGAATAATAAGACCCTCGTACAAATGAATCTTAGCTTCTACCGCTTTTTTAGAGCTATTATAATCTTCATGATTAGTATGTCCTAAATCAGTTAGATGTTCTATAAGTAAAGGGTGATTGCTATCAAGATGTAAAATCTTCATCTTAGATATTTAGGATAAATTTTGCAATTGAGAAGTAAATTAATATTCCGAAGATGTCATTACAAGTAGTTATAAATGGCCCTGTAGCAATGGCTGGGTCTATTCCTTTTTTATGTAGGAATAACGGAATAAACGTTCCTATAATTCCTGCAACAATAATGACAGCAACTAACGATAACGAGATGGCTAAGGCCGTTCCAAGATCTTGCTTCCAAACCCAAACGAATACAAATAAAAACAAGGCTAAAATAATGCCATTTAAGGCCGCTAAAAACATTTCTTTTATAAGTCGGTTATTAACGCTACCCCTAACCTCATCGTTGGCTAAACCTTGCACTATAATTGCCGAAGACTGAACGCCTACATTTCCTGCCATAGCAGCAATAAGTGGGGTGAATAATAAAATCATTGGGAAGTCTTCAATAATCGTTTCAAAACCACCCATGATAACGGCTGCACCAACACCACCTAAAAGACCTAGAAATAACCAGGGCAAACGAGCGCGTGTTAGGGCGAGAATACTATCTTCTGCATCTACGTCTTGTGTAATTCCGGCGGCCAGCTGATAATCTTTTTCAGCTTCTTCAATAATAACATCTACAATGTCGTCAATGGTAATACGGCCCAAAAGAACTTTATCATCATTAATAACTGGAATCGCTTCTAGATCATATTTAGCCATTAACTTAGCCACTTCTTCGGAATCTTCATCTACATTGACAGAATCTACTTTAGGAATATAGATGTCATTAATTTTTGTTTCGTTATTGGCTATTAAAAGATCTTTTAATGAGAGACGACCTATTAACTTTTCTTCCTTATTCACAACATAGATCGAATGCACTCGCTTAACATCCTTCGCTTGAGCGCGAATTTTTCTTAAACAGCCAGCAACCGTCCATGTTTCATAAACTTTTACCAACTCTTTAGCCATGAGCCCTCCAGCAGTATCCTCAGCATACGTTAAAAGCTCCTCTACATCAGCAACCAACTCCTTATCGTCCATTTGGGCGATCACTTTTCGCTTACGCTCTGGGGATAAATCAGCTAATAAATCTGCTGCATCATCTGAATCAAGCTCTTGAATTTCTTCAACAATTTCCTTAATCGATAAGTTTTGTAATACTTTTTCACGAACGTCATCTTCCAATTCTGCCAAGATATCAGCAGTTGTTTCGCTGTCTAAAAGCTTGATAACATAAGTGGCTTGATCTAAGTTTAGATCGTCCAATATTTCAGCAATATCAGCGTAGTGCACCTCATTTAGAAGAACTAAAATGGACTTGTTATCTTTAGAATCAATCATTCCTTTAAGCCCTTCAATTAGGGCCTGGGTGATCTCAAAAGGAATATGTTGGTTAGTTTCTTCCAAAATTAAACGAATTAATGATCAGTTTCTATTGCTGTAGTAAGTTTGATAAACGCTTCAACACTGAGTTGTTCTGGGCGTTTGTCAAAGATAGTATTTGCTTTTAAATTATCCGACAAATTATAGGTTTTTAAACTATTTCTCAGGGTCTTACGACGTTGTTGAAATGCAGATTTTACGACTTTAAAAAATAATTTTTCATCACATGGCAACGAATAATCAACTTTTCGGGTCAATCTTAAAACCCCAGATTCAACCTTTGGGGGCGGAATAAATACGGAGGGTGGCACTGTAAACAAGTACTCAGCCTCATAAAAAGCTTGAACTAATACCGATAAAATCCCATAGACTTTGCTACCTTCTTTTTGGCAAATTCGCTGGGCCACTTCCTTTTGAAACATGCCAGAAAACTCTGGTATTTGATGTCTATTCTCTAATGTTTTAAATACAATTTGAGTGGATATGTTATAGGGGAAATTCCCTATTATTGCAAAAGAATCGCTTCCAAATGCCTCGCTAAAATCATACTTTAAAACGTCTTTTTTTATAATTCTAGGTGCTAAGTTTAGGAAATTTGCCTGTAAGTATTCCACAGATTCTGGGTCAATTTCAATCACGTGTGTAGTGACTGGTTTTTTAATAATATACTTAGTAAGTACACCCATTCCAGGACCAATTTCAAGCACTTGCTTGTAGCCCTTTAAACTTAAGGTGTCAGCAATTTTCTCAGCGATAGATTCGTCATTAAGAAAGTGTTGCCCTAAGAATTTTTTTGCTTTTACAGTCATCTATTGTTGAGTTACAGTATATTCGTCAATCCACTCTAATTCGGTCTTAAATATAAGCATCTTATCTGCAAATAGCCTTAATTCTTCTGCTTGAAACTTCGAGGCATAAGTTTTATAATAGGATTCTAAAGCTTCTTTGGAAGGAGCTAAATACTGAATTGAGTACGTTAAGCCTCCCATAGATTCTTTTACCAAGACTTTAGTAAACGTTGCCTTTAAAAATAAGCCTGTGGAAAGAACTTTTGGAATGTGTTGCTTGATCCACTCTAACCATTTTTCGTGGATGCTATCATCTATATTAGCAGTTACGTTGTAAATTATCATTGGTTAACATGTTGTGATTAATTAATTAGATCGCCTCTCAATATACGATACTGATTACGAGCCTCTACAAAATGAATACTATCTTCATGATTAAAAATAATAGATTCATAACTAAGCTGTGCTTTTTCTGAGTCTTCTAAATGAGTTCGGTATAATTCTGCCAGGTAAAAATAGGCATCATCCACTAGAATTTCTTCTTCATAGTCTTTTATAATTTGTAAATAATTAGAAGCTGCTTTCATATATTGTTTTTGAGACTCATAGAGGTGAGCTTGAAACAATAAAACTTGATCAATAATTGGATCTGTTTTATAATCTTTAAGAATTGAATCTAACAACAAAAGAGCTTCTTTTGGTTTTTTCTGAACCGATAATAAATCTGCTTTGGCATATCGCTTTAAAGCAGAGTTTAGTGAGTCAATTCCCGTATGGTCTGTAATTAACAACTGTAGTTCCAAAGCATCATTAGCTGTAAGTTGAGAAGTAGAGGACTTGAGCACTTTTAACTGTGTTTCAGCCCAATCAAAATCTCCTTTATAGTAACTAGTTTTGGCAACTTTGAAACGCGCTTGTTGAGCTAAAGGACTATTTTTAACGGCCATCTGAATTTGTGTATAGTATACCAATGCTTGATTAAATTTGTTTTGAGCTACAAATAGATCGGCCAGCTTCATTTTTAATTTAGCGGCTGTCAAAGCTGATAAGTTTTCATTCAGAGCGGTTTTTAAAAATGTAGAAGCGCCCTCTATATTATTGTCATAAAACGCCAAAAAATGTGCGTAAGATAATTGAAGTTCAATACTTTGCTGTCCCAGTTGGTATCGATCTAGCAATACTACATAAGATGCTTTTATATCTTGATAACTTTTTGAATCTGTCGCGATATCAAGCTGGATTTCTAAAAGCTTACAGTTGGCCAAAATAAGAAATCGGGAGTCTGATGAGTTCTGAATTATAAACTCAAAAACATTAAGAGCTGTTTTATAAGCTTTTTGTTCATTCGCTAAAACAGCAAGGTTAATAAGCCCTTGTAATGATTCAGAGCTCCGTCTATAGACTGCTTTTTCTTGAATAAAGGCTTTTGAAAACTGTTTTTGCTGGACATAAAGCCAACTTAACCATTGGTTCCATAAAGGATCCGGAGTAGCTTGCGACTTCTTGAGCAGAACTTTTTTGAATAGCTGATTATATGGCTGGCTTGAATCTTCGGAGATATAATCCGCGAGTAACCTCATAACTTGATTCATATAGGGCGGATTTGTTTTAACATAGTCCATATACCGCTCCATCATTTTTTCTATATTTTGTTGTGCAGCATATAACCCTGCAAGTTGGTAATAATAGGGTGCATTGGGGGCCACTGCCAGGCCAATTTCATAGGATTGAATCGCTTGACTAAGTAGCGAATGGGATTCAAATCGTTGTGCAACTCCATACACATATTTAGGCTCCTCTTCAACGAGCAACAAAGCTCGATCATAGCTAGACTTCGCTAATTCCAGTTTATTTTGAAGTTGGTAGTTGTAGCCTAATTCAACCAAAAACTGTGGATGTCTAGACTGAAATATCTGCGTTTCTATATGTTCTTGTGCGGCCTTAAACTGATTGAGTTGTTGGTGGCAATCGATTAATTTAAGGTTGTAATCAGGATGCAAACGGGAGGTTACTAGTAATTTTTCATAAAGCACTAATGCCTTTTCAAAATCACCTTTCAGGTAGTATTCTTTTGCTAATGCCGGATTCACTTGAGCCGAAGACACCAAGCAAAAAACACTTACAAAAAAGCAAACTACAAATTTCATTACCTATTTTTTATAAACATAACAAATGACTTATGAAGAATTGCACTTAACTCGTAGTTTATTTCACAAAATTCTTTTGGAATCTCTGTTTTTCTACAAATCATTACTTAGGCTTTAAACGCATCATTAGTCAATAATCGAAAACCCAGTGTAAGGGACTAAAATCTCAGGCACTTGAATGCCTTGATCGGTTTGGTAGTTTTCTAAAATTCCTGCCAACACCCGTGGAAGTGCTAATGAACTTCCATTCAAAGTATGTGCTAGCTCGGATTTGCCTTCTGCATTTTTAAAACGCAGTTTCAATCGATTGGCTTGATATGTCTCAAAATTAGAAACTGAGGAAATTTCTAACCAACGGTCTTGAGCAGTTGAAAATACCTCAAAATCATAGGTCAGTGCGGCAGTAAAACCTAAGTCTCCAGTACAGAGTTTCAGAATGCGATATGGCAATTTTAATTCTTCTAAGATTGACTTTATATGCTCTACCATGCCGTCTAAAGCAGCATAAGAATTAGAAGGATGTTCTACTCTTAAGATTTCTACTTTATCAAACTGATGCAGTCTGTTGAGGCCCCGAACGTGTGCGCCATAACTTCCTGCTTCACGTCGGAAACAAGGCGTATAAGCAGTTAGAGTTTTTGGAAGTTCACTTTCTTGCAATAAAACATCTCTAAAAATATTGGTCGCTGGCACTTCAGCCGTCGGAATCAAATATAAGTCATCTTCACCTACATGGTACATCTGCCCTTCTTTGTCTGGCAATTGACCTGTTCCAAAGCCGGAAGCTTCATTTACTAAATGAGGCACTTGGATTTCATTGTAGCCTGCAGCGGTATTTTTATCAAGAAAATAGTTAATTAGCGCACGTTGTAAACGAGCACCCTTTCCTTTGTAAACAGGAAAACCAGCGCCTGTTATTTTATTACCAAGCTCAAAATCTATGATATCGTATTTTTTAGCCAGTTCCCAGTGAGGGATAGCATTTTCAGAAAGCACCGGAATAGTTCCTGCGCTAAATATCTCTTCATTATCATCTTCTGTTAAGCCTTTTGGCACAATGGTATTAGGAAGGTTTGGAATTTTATATAAGAGTGCTTGTAGGGAGTCTGCGGCTGTGTTTAATTCTTCTGAAAGTGTTGCTTTCGTCTCTTTTAAGTCAGTGGTCTTTTGTTTAAACTCATTTGCCTTTTGAGCTTGTCCTGTTTTAAATAACTCACCGATTTCTTTAGAAATAACATTCAATTCAGATGAAATTACATCTACTTTGGTCTGTAGAGCTCTTCGCGACTCATCAAGCTCCAGAACCGCTTCTATTAATGAATTGGCTTCATTGGTCCGCTTACTAAGACGTTCAATAACTTCCGCTTGGTGTTCTCTTATGTAAGATACTTGTAGCATGCTGATTATTTTATGTGGTAAATTTAAACATTTAGAACAAAACAAGAATTGGTTTTAGCTCTAAATCGAATTAGTTTTTAGTTAATAGCTCAATTTTATCTAAAGCCGCTTGACGGTCAGATTCTAGTTGTAACTTTAATTCTTGGAGTCCAGGAAATTTTATTTCGTCTCGAATCCGATCTAACAATTGGACTGTTAACTCTTGACCATAAAGCGATTGGTCAAAATTAAACAAAAAGACTTCTATCGAAACTTCTTCAGAGTCACTAACGGTAGGATTGATTCCGATATTCATCATTCCATAAACCAATTGAGTATCTATGAGTGATTTAACCAAGTAAACTCCTTTTTTTGGAATTAATTTATAGGACGCCTCAATTTTTAAATTAGCTGTAGGAAATTGAATAGTTTTACCAAGGCCACGTCCTTTTACAACTAACCCACTTAGCATGAAGTTATAGCCCAAAAACTGGTTTGCTGTTGTAATATCTCCATTTTCTAAAGCCAATCTGATTTTGGTAGAGCTTACTGCCACATCCCCTACTTCGTGCGCATCAATTTCGGTAACTTTAAACCCATAAAACGCTCCAAACTCTTTAAGGTCTTTAATATTTGCCGTGCGATTACGTCCAAAATGATGGTCATACCCAATTATAATATGCTTTATATGAAGCTTGTTTACTAAAACATCGCGTACGTACTCAAGAGCCGATAATCTAGAAAAATCTTTAGTAAAAGCTTTAATTACAAGATGATCTACGCCAAGGTTTTGCATTAGACTTGCTTTTTCGTCTATCGTATTAATAAGTTTTATAGACGAGTCTTCTTGAACGATCATTCGTGGGTGTGGAAAAAAAGTCAACACCAGTGCTTGAAGTTGATCTACTTTTGCTATCCCTACAAGTTGGTTAATAATCTTTTGATGCCCTAGGTGAACACCATCAAAGGTTCCTATGGTTACAATAGAGTCTTTAATTTGATCGTAATCGGCGGCAGATTTTATTTTCAAACGGTCGTTTTGAATTGGAAATAATGAATTAACAAAGATAAAAAAGGTAAATACATTTAGAGTGATGGTTTTTGTTTTTTTTAGATCAAATAATTAGACTCTAAGTAAAAATATATCACACCTTAGCGTTTTTAAAGGAAAGGCTATTATTTGTTATATCCTTGTTAAATTAATATTTAAAAACATTATGGATCTTCTTTTTATGTGTTATTATAAGTATTCATAGTGTTTTTCACCCCAGCCATTACAAAGCTTTTGATTAGCTCAGCACAATGGTCTAGACGCTCTTTAAGTTTTTCAGACTCCTCTGTTGTCCATTCACCTAGAACATAGTCGACTTGTCGTCCTTTTGAGAACTCATCACTAATCCCAAAGCGAAGTCTGTTGTACTGACTTGTATTTAATTTATATTGAATGTCTTTAAGACCATTATGGCCCCCATCACTACCCTTCATTTTAAGACGCAAACTTCCAAAGGGCAAATTGAGGTCGTCCGTAACAACAAGTAAATTTTCTTGAGGAATTATTTCTTTTTCAAGCCAATACTTTACCGCTTTGCCACTTAGGTTCATATAGGTGTTTGGCTTTAAAAGTGTAAAAACACGTCCCTTAAAACGAAACGTTGCTAAGTCTCCTAGCTTTTTGGTTTCAAAAACTGCCCCATTAAGGATTGCCAACTGCTCCACAACCTTAAAGCCAATGTTGTGACGGGTACCTACATAGTCAGCACCGATATTCCCCAACCCAACAATTAAGTATTTTTTTGACATCTCAACAGCGTTATTTGACTTACGTTTATTTCTAAATATCCAATTAAACATAATGTAAAAATAAAAAAAGCATTCTGAATAACAGAATGCTTTTTAAAATAATGATTTAAATAGAAGTTTATGCGTCTGCTGGAGCAGGAGCGCCTTCCGCTGGAGCAGCACCTTCAGCTGGAGCAGCACCTTCAGCTGTTCCTTCTTCAACCTCTTCTTCTTCATCTATAGAAACTCTAGAACGTTTCACCTGGCAAACAACAGTATTATCTGAGTGTAAAAACTTAAAACTTTTGTTTGCTAACTCAGTGATATATAGTTTACCTCCGATCTTAAGTGGCGTCACATCTGCCTCAATAAAATCTGGCAGGTTAGATGGTAATGCTTTAACTCTAAGTTTACGTTTGTTTTTTCTTAAAGACCCCCCATTAGCAACCCCTAAAGATTTTCCGATAAAATGTACTGGAATGTCCATAGCGATTTCTTTATCATTAAATAATTGATAAAAATCGACGTGTAAAATACGATCTGTTACTGGGTGAAATTGAATATCCTGTAAAACAGCATTCAAAGTATCACTTCCTAAAGCAATCACAACGGTGTGTGCATTGGGTGTATATACTAGCTTGGAGAATGCCAATTCTTCTGCTGAGAAATGTACTGGCTTGTCTCCTCCGTATATAACGCAAGGTACCTGTCCAGCATTACGTAAGGCTTTTGTTGATTTTTTGCCCACGCTTTCTCTTTTCGATCCATTAATTGTAATTGATTTCATGTTTGTATATTAATTATTTAGTTATTTACATTACAAATTTTGAGCTAATAGATTCATTGTTATGTACCTTTTTCATTACATCCGCAAATAAATCTGCACAACTCAAGACTCTAATTTTAGAGGATTTCTGAGTGACTGCAATTGAGTCTGTTGTAATCAGTTCTTCTAATTTAGAATTTTCAATACGCTTATAAGCATTCCCAGATAAAATAGGATGCGTACAAATAGCTCTTACACTCAAAGCACCTCGTTCCATCATAAGGTCGGCTGCTTTGGTAAGAGTTCCGGCAGTATCTACCATATCATCCACTAGCACTACGTTTTTTCCTGTCACATCTCCTATCAATTCCATGTGAGAAATCACATTGGCTTTAGCTCGTTGCTTGTAGCAGATTACCACATCGCTTCGTAACGCTTTTGAATAGGCATAGGCTCTTTTTGAACCGCCCATATCCGGAGATGCAATGGTTAAATTGTCTAAGTTTAAACTCTGCAGATAAGGTAAAAAGATGGTCGAGGCGAACATGTGATCAACAGGTTTTTCAAAAAAACCTTGAATTTGATCGGCATGCAAGTCCATAGTGATGATGCGAGTTGCTCCAGCTGTTTCTAGCATTTTTGCAACTAATTTTGCTGCTATAGGCACTCTCGGTTTGTCTTTTCGATCTTGTCTAGCCCAACCAAAGTAAGGTATCACAGCTGTGATATGTCTTGCTGAAGCACGTTTGGCCGCATCCAACATTAGCAATAATTCCATTAAATTTTCTGGCCCAGGATTAGTAGAGGCAATTATAAAAATACGTGTGCCCCGAATAGATTCTTCATAAGAAGGTTGAAACTCACCATCACTATATGTTGATGTAATGACGTTTCCCAAATCGATGCCGTAAGCAGCAGCGATGTTTTTCCCAAGAACCATGGAGTTGGTGCAGGCAAAAATTTTGGGAGGTAAATTTACAATCGACATGATAGTATTCTGTTTTTGAGTGCTTTAAACTAATTTTTTAAGCGAGCTGCAAATTTATAACTTTATTTGAACTGGAAAAGGATATAAGTGACTATTTTTTGTTATTAACAGAATTAATTTTATAGTTTTGCATTCCAATAAAATTGCTCAAGTGGTGGAATTGGTAGACACGTTGGATTCAAAATCCAATGTCGCAAGACGTGTGGGTTCGATTCCCACCTTGAGTACAA
>JABAZC010000026.1 GCA_018608625.1 Flavobacteriaceae bacterium
GAGGAGACTCAAAATTTAGTACATGGATGTATAGAGTAGGATTAAATACGGCAATCACCTTATATCGAAAATCGTTACGAACGATAAAAAGTCAACCTATTGAATCGGTTGCTTATAAACTAGCTTATCAAGATTATGACGATACGAAAGATCAGCAACTAAAAATGATATATACAGCTGTTAAAAAACTGAATGATATTGATAAAGGAATTGTTTTCTTGTATTTAGAGAGTAAAAACTATAAGGAAATTAGCGATACTCTAGGTATTAGCGAGGTCAATGCACGTGTACGTATGAATCGTATCAAAACAAAATTAAAAACTCAATTAAATGCTTAATTATGGATGAATTAGAGCTATTAAAAAAAGATTGGGATAAGTCTAAAAAAAACTACCCAAATCTAAGTAAAGAAGAAATTTATAATCTAATATCTAAAAGATCTTCTTCAATCGTAAAATGGATTTTCATTATTAGTGTCTTAGAATTTAGTCTTTGGACAATTCTAAGTTTTAGCTTGGATAGCTCTAATAATGCAATAGAAAAAATACAGAGTTATGATTATGAATTCATATACTATCTATTTGTTGGTATTAGCTATATTGTCCTATTCGGATTTATGTATTTATTTTACAAAAACTATAGAAATATTTCTGTTACAGAAAACACGAAAATGCTTATGGAACGCATTTTAAAAACACGTAAAACAGTAAAACAGTATGTAATTTATAACATTACCTTTATGTATCTTGGAATTATCCTGGGGGTAATTATGGAGCTGTCAAATAATTCTGAAACACAAATTTTGATATCTGATATTAAATCTGAAGGAGAGAACGGTATCTATATATTTTACCTAATTGTGGCTGTTCTCAGCCTTATTGCTATGGCTCTTATAACAATATTATTCTTAGGATTTTACTACCTTATTTACGGCCTCTTATTGAAGCGTTTAAAGATAAATTATAAAGAACTTAAGAAAATAGTTGAATTAGAATAGGACTACCAATCCCTTTTTTTATTAAGAGATTCGTTCTCTAACAAGGCCTCTTTTGAAATCACTTTTAAAAATGAAGAATGCTGTTCGATCGCAAACTCAATTTTTTCAACAATTTGATCAATAGGCTCTACATCATAGTCGATCACTAAGGGTGCTTTAATTTCCATAGATTGAAGGATGTTTTTTTTCTTAATACGTATACCTTTTTTATCGAATGAACGTCTAAATCCATCAATCACAATCGGAACTACAATGGGCTTGTAGCGTTTTATAATATGAGCAGTCCCTTTACGAATTGGCTTAAAAGGGGTTGTTGTACCCTGTGGAAACGTAATAACCCAACCATCATTAAGTGCTTTATTTATATTGGATATATCACTCATTTTGACTTGACGATTAACGTCCTCTCCTGATGACCTCCAAGTTCGCTCAATACTTATTGACCCAGCGTAAGCAAATATTTTTGGAAGAAACCCAGATTTCATTGTTTCTTTAGCAGCTACATAATAAATATTAAGCTTGGGGTTCCATAAATAACTCACATTTTTAATATTATCATCTCTACCACTCAAGGCTGCATTAAAGACATGAAACATAGCTACTACATCTGCAAAATATGTTTGGTGATTAGAAATAAATAAAACGTTTGTATCAGGTAAATTTCTCAAAATATCTGAACCTTCAATTTGAAGTTCATTAAACCCACGATACCTTCGATGACTTAAAGTCCCAATAATGCGGATGATCCATTTCTTTAGAATCAGATATTGACCGAAAATATTTTTTTTAAATAATCCCATCTAAAATTTTAAAATTGGTTGTGCAAACCTAAGCTATTTTTTTAAAACTAAATTTAATATTGTTTTAATTTCTACCAGTACCATCGCTGTAGCACCCCATACAATTTGGCCTTTTAACTTAAAGGCTGGAACTGAATGTGTTGTACCATTAGCATCCAATATTTTGGAGGTAACTTCATAGTCGTCATTTAAAAAATCTGACAAAGGTACTTCAATAACCGCATCCACTTCAGACACTTGTAACTTGAATTTTAATTGCTTGTTTGAAATTCCGATAAACGGATGAACTTGAAAATTACTAGGTGGAATATAAATAGGTGTTAACTCGCGTAAAACTGTAATTTTATCTGAAGAGACTCCAATTTCTTCCCAAGTTTCTCGCAGTGCAGTATCCAACAAAGAAGCATCATCAATTTCAGGCTTACCTCCAGGAAAACCAACTTGTGCAGAATGAATACCTTTATAAACTTTTCTTAGTATCAAGACTAAATTTGTTTCACCTGTACCACTAGGGTAAAACAAAGCAAGGACAGCTGCTAACTTTGCAGATTTCTGGGCTTCTTTAAAACGTTCAAGAAGATTTTCACGAAATGAAGGTGCCATTTTTAATTGCGTTTCGAGTCCTGGTAAACTAAGTTTATTTATTTGTGGGATTACTTTTTCAAATGCTATAAATCTCATATATTGGAAATAAATTTATTATTACTATGCGCATCTTACTCATTTTCGTAATGAATCTTTTCTTGATCAGTTGTCAAGATAACAAAACCCGAGAGAAAACAAATGAAGGTATAGAAAATATTATGAAATCTGTTCAAAACGATTCTACTCAAGAGCCCACTAAAGCTGATCTTCTTTTGACAGAAAAGAATATTATGAACTTCTTATTAGACTATGGCAAAAAAAACAAAGAAAACACAGTTAGATTAACTACTGATTATGGTACTATTGATATTCTCTTGTTTGAGAATATTAAGTTTCATAGAGCTAATTTTATAATGCTTACCAAAAAAAAGTATTTTGACAACACTCAGTTTTACAGAGTCATTTCCAATTTTGTGATTCAGGGTGGTAATAGCGATGATCGTATTACTTTAAAAAAAAGACAAGCTATTGGGAAATATTTACTACCTAATGACCACGACAAAGGCTATAAGCACGACCGTGGCATGATTAGTATGCCTAGTAAAAATATTGAAAACCCCTATAAGAAAGCTTCACCCTTTGAGTTTTTTATTGTGCAACAACAACAAGGTGCTCACCACTTAGACGGGGACTACACAATTTTTGGAAAGGTTATAAGAGGAATGGATGTCGTCGATACTATTGCAACAGTTCCTACTGATAAATCCGATTGGCCACTTCAAAATATTTTTATAAGAGAAATTAAAGTTTTAAAATAATCCATAGTAAATTTTAAGTAAATTGTAGAACACAAAAAATATAAACTCATGAAAATTAATAAAACAAATTTGTTAGTAAAATTAGTCTTACTGGGAACTCTAACTATTATTAGTAGTTGTAAAAAAGAAATTAGTAATCACAACATCTTATTGCAAAAATGGCAAGGCCCTTATGGGGGCGTTCCAGCATTTGATAAGATGGATGTCAAAGATATTCAAGCTGCTGTTGAAAAAGGTATGGAACTTAATCTCTCTGAAATCGAAGCGATTGCAAATTCAAGTGAAGAACCAACCTTTGAAAATACGATTGAAGAAATGGAACGCTCGGGATCAGATTTAGGTCGTGTATTTGCTTATTATGGAATCATGAGTAGTAATGTATCAACTCCTGAGTTTAGAGAAATTCAATCTAATTTAGCACCTAAATTATCTGTATTCTCATCTACTATAAGTCAAAACAAAGTATTATTTACTAAGATTAAAACTGTTTATAACGCTTCATTAATAACTCCGCTTGAAGCTGACAAACAACGAGTTACGGCACTCACCTATAATAGTTTTGCCATGAAAGGTGCAGAGTTAGATTCAGAAAAGAAATTGAGATATGCAGCAATAGATAAAGAATTATCAACTCTCTATAATACGTTTTCAGATAATGTACTTCATGATGAAGAAAACTATGTTACATTCTTAACAGAAAATCAGTTGGCAGGTCTTTCTGAAGGATTCGTAAAGTCTGCAGCAGCTATTGCTAAGGAAAAAGGAAAAGAAGGTTTCTATGCAATTACAAATACACGTTCTTCAATGTCCCCTTTTCTAACCTATTCTAAAAATAGAGAACTTAGGAAAACCGTATGGACTAATTACTATTCCAGAGGTGATAATGGGGGCGAGTACGACAATAATAATATAATCGCAGAAATTTTAAAATTACGGCGTGAACGTGTTGAATTGTTAGGTTATAAAAATTATGCTGAATGGCGTTTACAAGATCGTATGGCAAAGACCCCTAAAAATGCATTAGCATTAATGGAAGCCGTTTGGCCTGCATCAATTGCGCGTGTTCACGAAGAAGTAGAAGACATGCAGTCTGTTGCCGACGCTAATAGAGACGGTATAACTATTGAGCCCTGGGACTATCGGTACTATGCAGAACAAGTTAGAGTTGATAAATATGACCTCAACAGTGATGAAGTTAAACAATACCTTCAACTTGACAAGCTAAGAGATGCCATGTTTTATGTAGCTGGACGCCTGTTTAATTATAACTTTAGTCCTGTAGCAGAAGGAAGTGTACCTGTATTTCAAGAAGACGTAAAGGTATGGGAAGTAACAGACAAAGACTCTGGGACTCATATCGGACTTTGGTACCTTGACCCTTATGCACGACAAGGAAAGCGATCTGGAGCTTGGGCAACAACCTACAGAAGCCACACAACCTTTGATGGTAAAAAAACTGTACTTGCTTCCAATAATTCAAACTTTGTAAAACCAGCGGCCGGAGAGGCATTACTAGTGTCTTGGGATGATGCTACGACTTTCTTTCATGAATTTGGACATGCCTTACATTTCTTTTCTTCAAATGTAAAATACCCAACATTAAATGGAGGTGTTAGAGATTATACAGAGTTTCAATCGCAACTTTTAGAACGTTGGCTTTCTACAGATGAAGTAATAAATCAATTTTTAGTTCATTACAAAACTGGGATCCGAATACCACAAGAGTTGGTTGCCAAAATTAAAAAAGCGGCAACTTTTAACCAAGGGTTTGGAACCACTGAGTACTTGGCGTCTGCCTTAATGGACATAAAACTTCATTTAGCAGACCCTGCAGGAATCGATGTTAATTCGTTTGAAAAACAAACTTTAGCTAAATTGAAAATGCCTTCAGAGCTTCCAATGCGCCACAGAACCCCTCATTTTGGACATGTATTTTCTGGAGAAGGTTATGCAACAGCTTATTATGGTTATATGTGGGCAGATGTATTAACAGCTGATGCGGCAGAAGCATTTCAAGAAGCGCCTGGTGGATTTTACGATAAAGATGTAGCAAACCGATTGGTAAAGTATTTGTTTGAGCCAAGGAACTCAATGGATCCAAAAGAAGCTTTTCGATTGTTTAGAGGTCGAGATGCGAAAATTGAAGCATTAATGAGAGACCGTGGATTCCCTATTAACTAAGTGAAATCTGTTAACATAAAAGCTTATTCTTTATCAAAGTAAAAATCTATATAAATATTAATTATTAATAGTTTTTATTTATAGCTTTGCACTAACCCCCTCATTATGACTATTACACAACTCAATTACGTATTAGCTGTTGCTGAATATCAAAATTTCACTAAGGCTGCTGAAAAGTGTTTTGTAACACAGCCTACATTAAGCATGCAAATTCAAAAGCTTGAGGATCAACTAGGAATTCAAATATTTGATCGTAGTAAAAAACCAATTGAGCTTACAGAAGTTGGACGTAAAATTGTAAATCAAGCAAAAAACATTGTAAATGAAGCCGACAGAATCAATGATATTGTAGATCAACAAAAAGGATTTATTGGTGGTGAATTTCGATTAGGCATTATTCCAACAGTCATGCCTACCCTTCTTCCAATGTTTTTAAAGACGTTTATTAAACGTTATCCTAAAGTAAAACTGAGAATAGAGGAGCTAACAACAGAAGAGATAATTCAACGAATTAAAGATGGGCACTTAGATGCTGCAATTGCAGCAACTCCTTTAAAACAAGATCAAATAAAAGAACGTGTTTTATTTTATGAACCTTTCGTTGGCTATGTCCCTAAAAACCATCGACTCTCTTCTAAATTAAAGCTTGAGGTTTCAGATTTAAATATTAACGAAATGCTTCTTTTAGAAGATGGTCATTGTTTTAGAGATGGAGTTTTAAATTTATGTAAAGCCTTAAAACCACAAAATACGAATGAATTTCAGCTAGAAAGTGGCAGCATTGAAATGCTAATAAAACTCGCTAATGAAGGCATGGGAATGACCCTTTTACCCTACTTACACACTTTAGATTTAAAAGAGAATGAAAAAGAGAACTTACTCTTGTTTAATGAGCCATCCCCTGCAAGAGAGGTGAGTTTAATATACCATAAAAGTGAACTAAAAATACAAATAACAGACGCAATACATACTACTATTTCTGGCATTATTCGTGGTGCAATAGCCTTTCAAGACGTACAGATAATAAGTCCTATTATGAAATAAAAAAGAGCGAACTGAAGGCCGCTCTTATAGTTTATATATCAACTAAAGACTAATTCAAATAAACCATACATAGTTTCAAATCAGGGTTTGCATGAACCATTCTTTGAATAATTAATTTCAATTCTTCAATTTCGTACGGAAGAAGCCTAAGAAGTGCTTTTCGAACTTCTTTGCAAAATAAAACGGGATCGAAACTAACCTTGTTAAGTATCGCTTTAGTATAATCAAACATTGCTCTTGACATATTTGGAAAATTTAAATTAATAAAAGTAATATTGTTTTATAGGCGTGTAATTAAGATATAATTAAATTTATAAAAAAAATTAGACTCATAAATTAACTTTAACAATAAATTCTGATAATATTATGATTTCAGCTTGACTGACCATTCAAATTCAAAAGAGGAGACTTCGTCTCCGTTCTTATCAACTCCTGCTGTTGTTAAAAAAAAACGCTGGCCTTCTCCTGTTGAAATTGCTTTTTCAATAGCTGCATCTACAACAGCCCCCTGTGTACAGGAAAATGTAATCACCCCTTTTGCTTTCTTACTGAACGAGGCTTTATTATTAACAACTAACATTGATATAGAGTTGTTAGAAGCTTTTATTTTCATCATGAGCAAAGCACCTGTCGCTAATTCAGCTGCCATGCCTTGTACAGCCCAAAACATTGAATTAAAAGGATTCTGATTAATCCATCTATGTTTTACCACAACCACACATTTATGTGTGTCTATAAATTTTGTACGAACTCCTGTTAAAAAGGCCGATGGTAGTTTAAATGCTAAAAAGTAATTAAGTTTTCTAGGAGTAAATTTCATTGCTATGTATAATAGTAGCTAATATAGTAATTAATTTAGACCTTGTTTGATTGGCTAATTATGTTGGGTATACATACAATATGAGAGAACTACTAATTGGATTAATTTCAAATTGAAGTCCTGTATTAGTAGTTATTAACTTAGACCCATCCCACTTTTACTGTTTAAATTTTATTTATCAATTAATAAGAATAAAACAAAAAAGTTATGCTAACATCAGCAAAACTCACTAAAGGGTGTCTGTTCTATTTTAAACAAAAAATAATTTACTATTTAATTACTTTTTGAGTTAGTAGAAAATTTATTGTAAATTCATGATTTAAAGCGAATTCATCCATTAGCGGGATCTCATTAATCGTACTATGTTAACAAAAACAGTTGAAAAATCATCTTCCTGCCCACAAAAATTTACTAAAAGTTAAAACCTATGAAAACTACTTATTCAAAACTTTTTGCCGGAAGTTTTATTGTTGCACAACGTATCATACAAAACTTAAAGGAACAAGGTATATCTCCTATTGTTAAAGACGAAACCGAATCAGCAAGACTTGCTGGCTTTGGCACATCTACTTACGGACTTCAGGAGTTGTATGTAAATGCTTATGAAAAAGTAAAAGCAGAAACTATTCTAGCCAAAACATTAGCAGAATTCTAAATTAAATAAGCGTATTTGTAAATTTAGATTATGACTTTACGTTAAAGATTGTATTTTAGTAGATCACAATTCATTCTTTATGACCATGAAAAACATATGTCTTTATCTAAGTTTAGTCTCGCTATTTATTGGTTCGAGTCAATCTATAAAAGTCCCTGTCGACACACTAGTTACTACTACCCACTCCACTACAATCAAAGGGGTGAATTTTAGTTATACTGCTGAAACTGGCATGCAACCTGTTTGGGATAAAGAAGGTATTCCTATTGCGAGCCTTTTTTACACCTATTACACAAGAAATAACATAAAAAATAGAGCAGAACGACCCTTGATCATTTCCTTTAACGGTGGCCCTGGTTCTGCATCTGTTTGGATGCATATTGCATATACAGGACCTCGTATATTAAATGTAGATTCTGAAGGCTATCCAGTGCAACCTTATGGCTTTAAAAACAATCCAAACTCTGTATTAGACGAAGTAGATATTGTTTTCGTAAATCCTGTAAATACTGCTTATTCAAGAATGCTACCAGATATTGAAGGTGAACTACCAAAGCCAGAACAATTTTTTGGAATCAATGAAGATATTAAGTACTTGGCGGCGTGGATTAATACGTTTGTGAGTCGGAAAAATAGATGGGAATCACCTAAGTATATTATTGGCGAAAGCTACGGCGGAACGCGCGTTATGGGATTGTCTTTGGAATTACAGCAAAATCAATGGATGTACTTAAATGGCGTTATTTTAGTCTCACCAGCTGATTACAAAGTATTAAGAGTTGGTGGACCTGTTTCTTCAGCGCTAAACCTCCCCTACTTCACTGCTGCAGCTTGGTATCATAATCAACTACCTGAAATACTTCAATCAAAAGATCTATCGGAGATCCTTCCAGAATCAGAAGACTTTACGATCAATACTTTATTACCTGCATTGGCAAAAGGAGGATTTATTAGTGACTCTGAAAAAATCAGGGTCAGTAAAAAAATGGCTTATTATTCAGGATTAAGTCAAAAGGTGATTTTACAACACAACCTGGACGTACCTAATTCATTTTTCTGGAAGGAACTTCTCAGAGATGAAACTGGACAAACCATAGGACGATTAGACTCCCGTTACCTCGGGATTGATAAAAAAGAATCTGGAGACAGACCTGATTACAGTGCAGAATTAACCTCTTGGCTTCATTCATTTACACCCGCTATCAATCATTATATTAAAAGTGAATTGGACTTTAAAACAGATTTAAAATACAACATGTTTGGGTCCGTACAACCATGGAATAATGAGGGCGACAATACACGTGATGACCTAAGACTAGCAATGGCACAAAACCCCTATCTGAAAGTATTAAATCAATCTGGATATTATGATGGAGCTACTACTTATTTTAATGCAAAATATACATTGTCACAAATAGACCCTAGCGGAAAAATGAAAGAGCGCTTTCACTTTAAAGGCTACAGAAGTGGGCATATGATGTATTTGAGAGACGAAGATTTAATTCAGGCTAATGACGACTTAAGAGAGTTCCTTAAAATCTCATCTGCTGACGGTAAGCCCGCAAAATACTAATGCAAAGACCTCTTGTTAGCATTTTAGTTCCTTTCAAAAACACCGCTAACTATTTAGAAGATTGTTTGGAATCACTATTAAAACAAACATTTACAAGTTGGGAACTTCTTATTGTCGACGACGGATCTACAGATGACAGTAGAATCATAGTTCAAAAATATACTGATAAAGACAGTAGAATACAGTTGTTTAACAACCAGGGTAAAGGAATTATAGAAGCCTTAAGAACAGCCTATAGCCATGCAAAAGGCACATTCATCACTAGGATGGATAGTGATGATATAATGATGGAAAACAAACTAATGGAGCTACATAAATCGCTTCAAACTCGAGGCAGAGGACACCTAGCTTTAGGTAAGGTTAGCTACTTTTCTGAAGCAGGGATTGGAGATGGCTACAAACGCTATGAGGTTTGGCTCAATTCATTAACAACCAAAGGAAACAACTTTGATGAAATCTATAAGGAATGTGTGATCCCATCGCCCTGTTGGATGGTTTACAAAACTGATTTTGATAAATGTAACGGCTTCACTCCCAACACATACCCTGAAGATTATGACTTGGCATTTAGATTTTTTAAATATGGATTAAAATGTATTCCAACTAATGAAGTCCTTCACCTTTGGCGAGATTATCCTTTAAGAACCTCTAGAATTGATGTGAATTATTTAGAAAATTCCTTTATAGAACTGAAGGTTAACTACTTTTTAGAACTATCATATCAAAAGGAAAAAAAACTAATTGTTTGGGGAGCAGGAACAAAAGGAAAAAAAATAGCACAACTGCTAATAAATAAAAAGATCTCTTTTGATTGGATTTGCGATAATCCAAAAAAAATAGATAAACTAATTTATAACCAAACATTGAAGCCTATTGACTATTTGAGTTCTGTAAAAAACCCTCAATGTATTATCTCGGTGGCTAATCAAGAGGCGCAATTAGGGATAAAACAATTTTTAAAGTCTTATAACATGAATGCTCTAAATGATTATTTCTTCTTCTGCTAAGTAAATCAAAGTTTAGTTTTTTATATTTGACAAAATCAATTAATCGGATGCAGTTTTTATACCCAGAATATTTCTATGCTCTACCTGCATTACTCATCCCTATTTTCATTCACTTATTTCAACTTAGAAGGTTTAAAAAATATGCCTTTACCAACGTAGCTATATTGCAAAAAATAAGGTTTCAAACAAGAAAAAGTTCGCAATTAAAAAAATGGCTGATTTTGATTTTGAGACTTTTAGCAATGGCCTGTATAATCATTGCATTTAGTCAACCTTATTTTTCAAATCAAAAATCAATTGATGCGGCTTCTGAAACGGTTCTTTATTTAGATAATTCTTTTAGCATGCAAGCCCTTGGTGCTAATGGACCTCTTTTTAAAAGAGCCATTCAAGATGTGATTAGTGAAATTGACGAAGAACAAAAGATTAGCTTATTCACTAATGATATTAGTTACCAATCCACCACGATAAAAGTTATAAAAAATAAGTTACTAAACTTAAACTACAGTCCTAACCAATTAAACTTAAGCAATGTAATTTTTAAAGGAAAATCATTATTTTCTAATTCTAAAAGTAGTTTAAAAACACTTCTAGTAATATCTGATTTTCAGAAACAGGATCAAGAACTCTTAGCAGATATAGACACTACTTTAAGAGTGATCCTAGTACCTCTAAGTCCTTTGGATATTTCAAACGACTACATAGATAAAATATCAATAGTGCCCTCTTTAAACGCAAACAATTTATTAAATGTAACAGCTAAAACTAATACTAAAAGTAGAGACAGCATTGCAATAACCCTGTTTGAATCAGATAAAATTATTGGAAAATCAATATTAGAAAAGTCTAAGAACTATAAAACTTCTTTTGTGATTCAAAAAAAGGACGGATTTAAAGGGAAGTTATTTATAGAAGACAGTCAGGTATATTACGACGACACCTTCTATTTTAACATTCCAAAAAAAAGTAAAATATCTGTATTAGCAATTAATGACAACACGAGTTCTATGTTTTTGAAAAAGATATATTCTAAAGATGAATTTATATTTAAAAGCCAAGATTACAAAGCCTTAGATTTTAGTAAAATTAAAAATACTGATTTGATAGTATTAAATGGTGTTAACGATATTTCTATAGCTTTAAAAAACAGTCTTAAAGATTTTATGACTAACGGAGGAATTATTGTGTTAATCCCAAGTGGTAAAGGGAGTGTTTATTCTTATAATCGATTAATATCAACACAAACAAGCCATTCTCTAAAACCAATTAAAATACAAGAAAAAAGGATTACCGGAATAGAATTTGACCACTTTATTTTAAGAGAGGTCTTTAAAACAAAAGTGACTAATTTCCAATACCCATCGGTTAATAGCTACTACCCAGTAACTACTTTTACTAACAAAATATTATCCTTTGAAGACCAACAAGCTTTTTTATGTCAATTTAATTCATTGTTTGTTTTCACAGCTTCTTTAGACCTTAAAAACTCTAACTTCAAAAAATCCCCTTTAATTGTTCCAACTCTTTATAACATCGGAAGATACAGTTTAGCAAATCCTCCTTTACAATATTTTACAGAAGTTAAAAACTCTTTTGACTTAAAATTAGAGTTACAAAAAGATCGTATTTTAAAACTAAGTCGCAACAAAGAAGAATTTATTCCTCTTCAATTAAACTTAAACTCAAAGGTCCGTATTACTACAGAAAAATTACCGAATGAACCTGGACACTATGCCGTCATAAAAAACAACGATACTATAACGCATATTAGTTATAACTACAATCGAAAAGAAAGCCTACTTGCATATTATAACCTATCTGATATAAAGGGTTGTATTATTAATAACTCACTCCCAATAACACTTAAAAACATAAATTCTGAGTCGAATGTAACGTGGTTATGGAAATGGTTTATTATTTTTGCATTAACATTATTAGCTTTTGAAATGCTCATCTTAAAATATTTTAAATGAACGTACTTATAAAATCAGCTACCATTCTTGATGATAAAAGTGATTTCCATAATCAAACTCAAGACATTCTAGTTGAAAACGGTTTCATTACTAAAATTGCTAACGCTCTCAAAAACCCAAATAAATACCCTGTTTTAGAATTAGAAAACCTCCATGTATCGAATGGATGGTTTGACAGCAGTGTGTCTTTTGGAGAGCCAGGGTTTGAAGAACGTGAAACAATCTCTAACGGATTAGAAGTAGCTGCCAATTCTGGATTTACTGATGTTGCACTAAATTCAAATACATTTCCGGTAATAGATTCCCATTCAGATATTTCGTTTGTGATTTCCAAGTCTTCTAGTGCAGCGACCAAGCTTTACCCCATTGGGGCCCTTACTACCGAAAGTAAAGGGATTGATCTAGCTGAGCTCTTTGACATGAAATCTGCTGGAAGCATCACTTTTGGAGACTATAAAAAACCCATTAAAAACCCTAATTTACTTAAGATCGCATTGCAATACGCCTCAAATTTTGAGGGGGTTGTACACTCATTCCCACAAGAAGAAAAAGTGGCAACAAATGGGGTGATGAATGAAAACATAACAAGTACCAGTCTTGGACTCAAAGGGCTTCCTGCTCTTGCTGAGGAACTACAAATAGTTCGTGATTTATTTATCTTAGAATACACTGGTGGTAAACTACACATCCCAACAATATCTACAAAAAAATCTGTAGAACTCATTCGGGATGCTAAGTCAAAAAAACTGGATGTAAGTTGTAGCGTCGCTATTCATAATCTACTCTATACAGATGAGAAATTAATAGACTTTGATACTAATTTTAAAGTCAACCCACCGTTAAGATTAGCCTCAGATAATGAAGCTCTAATCGAAGGACTTAAAGACGGCACCATCGATATGGTGACATCAGATCATAACCCTATAAATATTGAGTATAAAAAAATAGAATTTGATTATGCAAAAGATGGCACCGTGGGATTAGAAAGTGCTTTTGGAGCTTTAAACACCATATTTTCTACAAAAAAAACTATCCAACTCCTTACCAATGGAAAACAACGTTTTGGTGTTGCTAGATCAGCTATAAAAATTGGAAACCAAGCTCAATTGACTTTGTTTAACCCGTCGAATAGCTATGTTTTTGAAAATAAACACATTTTTTCAAAATCTAAAAACTCACTTTTTATAGGATCTAAACTAAAAGGATCTGTTTATGGTATCATAGCCAATAACAAAACCTCAATAGAACTTTAATGACGGACAACAACGATATTAAAAATGGTAAAAGTATCGCCGTTATAAGCTACTTTTACCTCATTGGTGTACTTATCGCTTACCTTGCTAATTCCGATAAAAAAAGTGCTTTTTCTTATTTTCATATTAGACAATCTCTGGGGCTATGGCTCTCATTTATGGCCTTAGGATATCCTATTGGTTATTTTGATAATTGGCAAATTACATTTTCATTTTGGATTGCTTTTGGAATATTGTTTGCTTACGGATTTTCATCTGCTATTTCTGGAAAAATGATTCCAATTCCACTTCTTGGGAAAATATATCAAAAAGTGTTTAAAAAAATACAATAAATGAGTAAAGAACTTCCCTTACACCACATTTACAGACCTTCAACATTAAAAGAAAATGCTCCATTATTAATTATGCTTCACGGCTATGGAAGTGACGAAAATGATTTATTCTCTTTTGCGAATGAACTTCCACAAGAACTATTTATAATTTCCCTTAAGGCACCCTATTCATTAGAACCCCAAGGCAATGCTTGGTATGCCATTAACTTTGATGCTGATCAAAATAAATGGAATGATAACGAGCAAGCAAAACTGTCTATGAAAACTCTCATAGAATGTATTGACAAAGCTTGTGAGACCTATCCTGTCAATAAAAATAATATATCCATACTGGGATTCAGTCAAGGAACTATCTTAGCAATGGCTACCGCTTTAAACCATCCCACAAAAATCAAGAATATTATCGGATTAAGCGGTTATATAAATCACGATATTCTTCCTGAAAACCTCAAAGAATTAGACTACTCAAACCTAAATTTTTATTGTTCTCATGGAACAGTTGATCAGGTTATACCAATCGATTGGGCACGACAAACCCCCGTGTTTCTTAAGTCATTAAACATACAACACACCTATAGTGAATTCCCTATAGGTCACGGAGTGGCACCAAAAAATTTCTATGAACTTAGAAATTGGATTTCAACTAAAATTTAGTAATAATAAACAGATAATTAAATATGAAAACATAGAAGCAGAACTTTATTTTTCCTATTTGTTTGAGTTTAAATCCGTAGTTTCTAAATTTTCGATTTTTGTCTTAAATTTATCAATATCTGTTTCATATTTATCAATGATACTTTTAGAATTCACATACTGAAATACATTGACTAAAAGAGAAAACAAAAGAAGGTATAGTAAGATATTTTTTTTCATTTTAAATAGATATTTGTAATTGATCGTAGGCGATTTTCACATTCTGAGGAAGGGTTTTCTCAACAGAATCGTGAAACCCTAAGTGATGACTTATGTGAGTTAAATAGGCTTTTTTCGGATTTACTAATTTTATAAAACATAAAGCTTCTTCTAGATTAAAGTGAGACACGTGAGGGTCAATACGAAGCGCATTAACAACCAATACGTCTAGATTTTTAAGCTTTTGAATTTCTGATTTTGAAATCGTTTTTGCGTCTGTTATGTAAGCAAAATTATCAATTCTATAGCCAAATATAGGAAGGGTATTATGTAGCACATTGATAGGAATTATCGTTTTACTCCCAATATTAAAAGTTTCACCTGATATTTGATGATCATTCAAAGTTAGTACCCCAGGGTATTTATTTTCTTTTTTAAAGATATAATCAAAACGTTTATATAATGACTTTAAAACCCGCTCATTGGCATAAACATCAATAGCACCTTGTCTATAGAAAAAAGGCCTTAAATCATCTAAACCAGCAGTATGATCACTATGCTCATGGGTAAAGAGAACGGCGTTAATTTCAGTACATTCCGTTCTTAACAACTGTTGGCGAAAATCTGGACCACAGTCAATTAAAATTGAGAAATCAGACCATTCAACTAAAACAGAAACCCTAAGGCGCTTATCTTTTGGGTTTTCACTAAGACAAACAGGGTGGTTACTCCCTATAAAAGGAATACCTTGAGATGTTCCAGTACCTAAAAATGTAATTTTCAACTCGTTTTAAATTTCAACAAAAATAGTCTATTTTTTTTTGTAAGATTATCTAAAATAGTACATTTGTGTATAAACAAACTCCTTAAATTCGAAGATGGAAATAACCCTCAAAGGAGATGCTAAAATAGAAAGCATCCCATCACTGAAAGACAAAGCTTTAAGAATTAATCTAAATGAGAATATCTATGGTACCTTTGCTGAGATTGGTGCCGGTCAAGAAACAGTAAGACAATTTTTCAGAGCTGGAGGGGCATCTGGGACTATTGCAAAAGCTATGTCGGCTTACGATAAATCTTTTAGTGACGCCATTTATGGAAACGAAAAAAACCAACGTTATGTAACAGAAGATCGTTTAAAGAAAATGTTGTCTCATGAGGTTAAACTTATAGAAGATCGACTTTCTAGAGATGAATACCCTAACAAAATGTTTTTTAGTTATGCGAATACAGTAGCTACAATTGATTTTGCAAAACGATTTAAAGGCCATGGATGGGTAGGGATTAAATACCAAATTGACTCAGAGCAAGAAGATTACAATGAGATTACACTTCATATACGTTTTAAAGAAACAGATGCTCGCTTACAACAAGAAACACTCGGGAAATTAGGTACCAATTTAATTTATGGTGCATACTATAAGTACAATCAACCTAAAAAACTTTTAAGATACCTATACGACCACATAGATAAAGATCAATTAGAAATTGATACCATAAATTTTTCAGGGCCAGATTTTAAAGATGTAGACAACAGATTAATGAGTTTACAGCTATTAAAAAATGGAATGACAGATGCGGTTATGTTTTCACCTAACGGAAATAATGTATTGCCTGCTCGTGTATTGTACAAAAAAAATATATTAGCCTTTAGAGGTAGCTTTAGGCCAGTTACTAAAGTAAACATGGACATGTATGAAAAATCATATGAAATGTTTATCAATGAAAATAAAGTACAAAAAGAAAAGACTCAAGTCGTATTTGAAATTACACTATCAAACCTTAGAGCATCCGGAGGGGAGATTGATGAACAAGATTTCATGGATAGAGCTAGACTGCTTTGTTCTCTAGGACAAACGGTTTTAATCTCTAACTTTCAAGAGTACTACAAACTCGTAGAGTACTTTAACTTATACTCGAAAAATAGAATGGGATTGGCCATGGGAATCAATAATTTGATTGATATTTTTGATGAAAAATACTACCGACATTTAAGTGGTGGTATTTTAGAAGCCTTTGGTAAACTTTTTTATAAAGATTTAAAGGTTTATTTATACCCAATGCTAAATGAAAATAAAACAATGACCACAAGTGATGATCTTAAAGTACATCCACGAATGAAAGAACTCTATAAGTACTTTAAATTCAATGGTAAACTGGTAGATATAAAAAATTATGATCCAGAAATACTTAATATATTCTCTAGAACAGTCCTCAAAATGATCTCCAAAGATGAGGAAGGATGGGAAGAAATGCTTCCTGAGGGAGTCGCTGATATTATTAAAGAGCAAAAACTATTTGGCTACCAAGAATAAATAGTTTCAATGACAAAAAAGCATCTAATTAGGGCTTAGGATTATAAATTGATTTTTGTAACTTAATTTTATGAGTCAAAGACTAATTTCACTTGATTTTTTTAGAGGCCTTACCATCGCCGCTATGATTGTAGTTAACGATCCTGGTAGCTGGACATACATATTTGATCCCTTAAGGCATGCACAGTGGAACGGAGCTACCCCAACAGACTTAGTTTTCCCCTTTTTTTTGTTTATTGTAGGGGTTTCTATTGTTCTTTCGCTTTCCAAAATTAAAAAATCTAATATATCCACCTATTCTAAAATTCTAAAAAGGACATTAATCCTTTTTGGAATTGGAGTTTTTCTAGCAGTTTTCCCTGGTTTTGATTTTAGTAATGTAAGAATTGCAGGAGTGCTTCAAAGAATTGCACTTGTTTATTTCTTCTGCTCTTTCATTTATTTAAATTCAAATAAATTTCAGCAAATATGGATTGGTATTTTTTGTTTAACAATCTATTGGTGTTTTATGAAACATGTTCCTTTTGGAAATTCTATGGCTGGTGTTTTAGAGCCAGGAGACAATTTTGCTGCTTGGATTGATCGATTTATTACACCTGGCAGATTGTACCAAGAAACTTGGGACCCAGAGGGATTTTTTAGCACAATTCCGTCGATTGCCACTGGGATTTCTGGAATGTTTTGCGGACACCTTATATTAAATAAATCCAAGTATTTAAAAGCTAAAATTATAGAAATGTTCTTGATTGGTAGTATTTGTTTATCCTTAGGAATGGTCTGGGATTTTAGCTTTCCAATTAATAAGCAGATTTGGACCAGTTCTTATGTTCTTTTTTCCTCAGGACTTGCTATGATATTTCTTGCAAGCTGCATGTAGATTATCGATCATAAAAAAAATCATTCCTACACCAAATTTGGAACTGTCTTTGGATCCAATGCTATTTTTGCATACGTATTACACTCCATGCTTGGAGGATTATTTATGATTCCAATTATAAACGGAAGTAGTATTCAAAAAAAATGGATGGAGTTTGGACTTTCTACTAATTTAGATCCTCAAATTTTCTCATTAATATGGGCGTTATTTTATACTTCCATAATCTATTTTATTGTAAATGAAATGTATAAGAGGAAAATTTTTATTAAAATATAAATTTTGTGTGCTTTTTTATTTTAATATTTGGGATGTATGTTCCTTTGTTTTCACTTTAACAATAATGTCTTCTATAATGCCATACGCATCAATTACAAATGTAGTTCTATGAATGCCATCATATTCTTTACCCATAAACTTTTTTGGTCCCCAAACACCAAACGCGTTGATAACTGATTTATCCTCATCAGCCAACAATGGATAAGGAAATCCGTATTTTTCCTTAAAGTTACTTTGTCTTTTAGCACTGTCCGCGCTGACGCCTAATACGTCATAACCTAAGGACGTAAAACGGCTGTAGTTTTCGCTTAAATTACACGCCTCTAGAGTGCAGCCTGGAGTACTTGCTTTCGGATAGAAAAATAAAACGAGTTTTTTTCCTTTATAGTCCGCTAAAGATATGCTGTTTCCAGCTTCATCCAAGGATTGGAATTTTGGAGCAGTGTCCCCTATTTGTAATGAAGTCATAATTAGTATCTTTGATTAAAAACAAAGATAGAAGAATGAAAAAAACTGAGAAGGTAAATTTTGTTATAAAAACCTTAAAAGATTTTTACCCTAAAATCCCCATTCCCCTTGACCATAAAGATCCCTACACACTTTTAATTGCGGTCTTGCTCTCTGCTCAATGCACAGATGTTCGTGTCAATAAAATTACACCAATATTATTCGCAAAAGCAGATAATCCATATGACATGGTGAAATTAACTATTGAAGAAATCAAAGAAATTATACGACCTTGTGGTTTATCTCCAATGAAAAGTAAAGGGATCTACGGATTATCAAAAATTATAATTGAATCTCATAACGGAGAAGTGCCAAAGAGTTTTAGCGCATTGGAAGCTTTGCCAGCAGTGGGGCATAAAACAGCTAGTGTCGTCATGGCACAAGCATTTGGTGTACCTGCATTTCCTGTAGACACACACATTCACCGCTTAATGTACCGATGGAACCTTAGTAATGGTAAAAATGTAACACAGACTGAAAAAGATGCTAAACGTTTATTTCCTGAAGAATTATGGAATGACCTTCACCTGCAAATAATTTGGTATGGTCGTGAATACTCCCCCGCTCGTGGGTGGAACTTAGATACTGACTTGATTACCAAGACTATTGGACGGAAAAAAGTTATAAATGCTTACTATAAATAAATAAAACTGACTATCGCCAGGGTTATTAAATACTTAGTCTAATTGATAATGTTTTCAAATCTCATCCCTTTATAAATAGAAACCTTAAAAGCTTTAGAATAACTCAAAATAAAATTTATAGTTTCAATTTTTGGGTTAAGTTTATTAAAATTAGATTTTTTTTTAGAGTAAATTTTTGCCATTAACCTATCATTTTAAATTAGTTACATTTATAACGACAGAAGAATTGATTTATTTTACAAGAAGTTTAATTTGTTAGAATAACATTATTCTCTTCTATTAATTTTCGGAGATTAATCAAGGCATAACGCATTCTGCCTAAGGCCGTGTTTATTGAAACAGACGTATTTTCAGAAATCTCTTTAAAGCTCATATCGTTATACATTCGTAGTTTTAATACAGTTCGCTGATCTTCAGGAAGTTCTTCTACTAAGTTCCGGATATCATTATGGATTTGAGAGCGAACTAGTTTATCTTCTGCATTTAGTGCGCTATCGCTAAGTACTGAGAAAATATCAAAATCTTTACTGTTATTGAATTTAGGCATGCGTTTATTTTTTCTAAAATAATCAATAACTAAGTTATGAGCTATTCGCATGACCCAAGGTAAAAATTTACCTTCTTCATTATACTTGCCGAGTTTTAACGTTTTTATTACTTTAATAAAGGTGTCTTGGAATACATCTTCTGTAACATCTCTATCATAGACTTTTGAATAAATAAAACTGTAGAGACGTTGCTGGTGTCTATTAATAAGAATTGATAGTGAAGGTTCATCTCCGTTTATATATTGACTGACGAGGATAGCATCGCTTAAAGATTTAGAGTTCATAACAAAGTTTTTTTATCGCACACATGGCAGTGTACTAGGTTAAAAAATAAAAAAAGTAATGTTATGCTATATGCGAATTTTTTAGAAGTTATAATCCAAATATAACAACATTCTCTGTTCGTTTGCAAATTTATTGTGGTTTTTTTAACATGAAGAAGGTCTTGAAGGCTATAATAATTTTCATAATAATGGTATCTTTGTAACTTAATTTCAAACCAATTAATGTCACTAGACCTTTCAAAGTTAAGTTCAAAAGAACACATTCTAATTAAAGGAGCAAAACTTCACAATCTAAAGAATATAGATGTGGCGATACCTCGTCATAAATTAGTAGTAATTACTGGGCTGTCAGGGTCTGGTAAATCGAGTTTGGCATTTGACACTCTGTATGCCGAAGGGCAACGACGCTACGTCGAAAGTTTATCTAGTTATGCTCGGCAGTTTTTAGGACGATTACATAAACCTAATGTAGATTACATCAAAGGGATCGCTCCAGCAATTGCAATTGAACAAAAAGTGAATTCTACCAACCCCAGATCAACCGTTGGTACCACTACAGAAATTTACGATTATTTGAAATTGGTATTTGCCCGCATAGGAAAAACTATTTCTCCAACCTCAAACAACGTAGTTAAAAAAGACACAACTAGCGATGTTATCAATTATATTAAAACACTTAATGTCGGAGACAAACTTCTCCTACTTGCTCCTATTCACCTTGAAGAAGGGCGAAGTATAGAAAACAAACTTCAGGCACTTGTTCATCAGGGATTTGCACGAATTAAAGTGGATGAATCCGTTAAACGTATTGAGCAAATTGAAGACTTTAAAAAGTTAACTAAAACAATCAGCTTAGTTGTCGATCGAATTATTGTGAAGGACGACACAGACTTTTACAATCGCTTAGCTGACGCTATAGAAATGGCTTTCTTTGAAGGAAATGGACGCTGTGTTATAGAACAACTTAAAGATTATAATTCAAAGGAATTTAGTAATTCTTTTGAACTAGATGGGCAAAAATTCCTAGAACCTAACACCCACCTGTTTAGTTTCAATAATCCATATGGAGCCTGCCCAAAGTGCGAAGGCTATGGAGATGTCATTGGAATTGATGAGAGCCTCGTTATCCCCAACACCTCACTTTCAGTCTATGAAAATGCTCTTTTTCCATGGCGAGGAGAGACGATGAAATACTACAGAGACCTTCTAGTAAACAACAGTCATAAGTTTGACTTTCCAATTCACAAACCCTATTTTGAGTTAAATCCAAAACATCAAAAATTAATATGGACCGGAAATAGTCATTTTACAGGATTAGAAGACTTTTTTGAAGAATTAGAGTCTAAGGCTTATAAGGTACAAAACCGGGTGATGTTATCCCGATATCGTGGGAAAACAAAGTGTAGCGAATGCAAAGGAAAAAAATTAAGACAAGAGGCTAATTACGTAAAAGTAGGAAGCGCATCTATCTCTGATCTTGTTGGAATGTCTCTTAAAGACTTAAAAATGTTCTTTGAGAATTTGAAATTAAACACAAAAGAGAAAGAGATCTCAAAAAGGCTCTTAAAAGAAATTCAAAATCGATTGGAGTTCTTAACAAATGTTGGACTCGACTATTTAACTCTCAATAGAAAATCAAACACACTTTCTGGAGGCGAAAGCCAGCGAATAAATCTTGCAACCTCCCTTGGAAGTAGCTTGGTGGGATCTATGTATATTTTAGATGAACCAAGTATTGGTCTACATTCAAAAGATACTGAACGACTTATTAATGTTCTAAATGACTTACGAGATTTAGGAAACACCGTTATTGTGGTTGAACACGATGAAGCCATCATGGAGTCTGCTGATTACATAATAGATATAGGCCCAGAAGCTGGAACGTTTGGTGGTGAAGTGATGGCAAACGGGAGTTATAAATCACTTTTAAAAAGTGATACATTAACCGCCCAGTACCTTAACGGAACTCAGAAAATTGAGATCCCTAAAAAAAGAAGAAATTCTAAGTATCACATAACAATAAAGGGCGCTAGAGAGCACAATTTAAAAAACATTGATGTAAAAATACCGCTAAACATGCTAACGGTTGTCACAGGAGTTTCTGGAAGTGGCAAAAGCACACTCGTAAAAAAGATTGTTTACCCAGCGCTAGTTAAGTTAATTGGGGGTTACGGAGAAAAAGCAGGTGAATTCACAACTATTGATGGAAATTACAGCACAGTTAAATTTATAGAATTTGTAGATCAAAACCCTATTGGGCGTTCTTCAAGGTCAAACCCAGTCACATATATTAAAGCCTATGATGATATACGTGCGCTATTTTCCAAACAGAAGCTAAGTGTCTTAAGAAATTACCAACCCAAACATTTCTCATTTAATGTAGATGGAGGTCGATGTGACACGTGTAAAGGTGAAGGCGCTGTAACGATTGAAATGCAGTTTATGGCGGATGTCCAGCTAAAGTGTGATGACTGTAATGGAAAGCGTTTCAAAAAACAAATACTAGAAGTTAAGTTTAACACAAAAACAATTGATGATATTCTAAATATGACTATTGATGATGCCGTTGCATTTTTCGATAGCCATAAAATATCTAAAATAAAAACTAAACTTCAACCACTACAAGATGTAGGGCTTGGATACGTAACTTTAGGTCAAAGTTCTTCAACACTCTCTGGAGGAGAAGCACAAAGAATAAAATTAGCTTCATTTTTAGGCAAAGGTTCCAAATCAGAAACAGGATTATTTATATTTGATGAACCAACAACTGGTCTTCATTTTCACGATATTAAGAAACTACTAAAATCATTCAATGCACTAATAGAAAAAGGACATTCTATAGTGGTAGTTGAGCATAATTTAGAACTTATTAAATGTGCTGATCATGTGATTGATTTGGGTCCTGAAGGCGGAGCTAATGGAGGTTATATTTTAGCAGAAGGTACTCCTGAAAGTATAGTAAAAGCGTCTAACTCATCAACTGGATATTTTTTGAAAAACAAATTAATTTAAGTAAAATCATGAAAATTTACTTTAAATATTAACTTTGGCACGCTGTTTGATCTATGGTTTATGAGTTATTTTTTGAAAACATATTTTGAAAAGTTAGTTAGTTAGTTAGTTAGTTTAAAGCTCCGTAGTTGAATATCCCAAATCACTACGGAGCTTTTATGTTTAGTTTATAAGGATCTTAGATAATTCAAGAGTTAAGCTCTTACGACTATAGTAACCAAGACCTTTTGAGTCAACATTTAAGTCATTCATTTTGTAGGCTTCAAAGTGATTCGAAATACCAAGACGAAGCAACTCAGCATCTTTATACCTAAAATAAGTACCAGCACAGGATTTTGATAAAATGTCTTCTATGTCTGATACATCCGGGCCAATAGAAATTATAGGACGCTTAGACGCCATGTATTCAAATAGTTTGCCAGGAATTATATACTGGGTCTCTATAGAATCTTCTTCAATAAGCAATAACAACTGAGTCTTGTTTTGATAGGTTAAAGCTTCACTGTGAGAAACATATCCACTACAATTTGTGTGCGCCTCAAGACCATAGGACTTAATAGACTGTAAAACATCTTGACTTACATACCCAATTAAATTTAAACGAAATACTTTAGAGAATTCTTTAGATGTTTGCACTAAATCAGAAAGAACTTTCCACAAGACTTGAGGATTTCTTCCTTCATACAAGGAGCCAACATGCGACAAAGTAAACATTGAATCCAGCGTACACGAATGGTTAATTTCAAAGTCGTAACCATTTGTAATAACTGTTATTTGAGTTGTGGTACGTTTTGAGAAAAGCACTTTCGTTTGTGGGCTTGTTACAATAATTTCGTCTGAATCCCTAAGAACTGAGGACTCTAGCTGATCGTGTTTTCTTTTAGAAAGCGCAGTTAGTTTAAGCTTTTTATGATAACCTATCTGAGTCCAAGGGTCTCTAAAATCTGCAATCCACTGCAGCGAGAATAATTGCTTTAACTTTAATCCAATTAAGTGCAGACTATGTGGAGGTCCTGTAGTAATAATTGTATCAATTTTATGAGTTTTAATATAATCAGATAAAAAAGACACGGAAGGTTTTACCCAAGAAACTCTAGCATCAGGAATGAAAAAATTTCCACGAACAAACAAAAGTAGTTTTTCTGTAATTGTTTGTTTTTTCTGCCCAGTTATTATCCCTTTAGACAGGTCACTTGTTTTAGACCTCGAGAGTAATTGAGCCAATTTATAAGGCTCATTTATTGGGGCTTGTATAACTTCTAATGCAGAACTCACTTCAGAAACCATGCTGGTATCCATAATTGGATAATTTGGATTTTCAGGACAGTAAACAATTGGCTCAATTCCAAACTCAGGTAAATACTTCACAAACTTTAGCCATCTTTGAACGCCAGGACCACCTGCAGGAGGCCAATAATATGTGATAATCAGAACCTTTTTCATAATCGTGTTTTATAAATTAAAACAACTTGTCCAAGAATTAAAAAGAGTAGTGAAATAGAGCTTATTAAAGCAATACTTGAACCTTTTTTTACAACTATCGGACTGAACTCAAATACGATTTCGTGTGTTCCCTTCGGAATTTCTAAACCCCTCAAGACATAATTAACATTTATATGTTCGACAGCCTCGCCGTCAATAGTTGCGTTCCATCCATCCTTATAATAAATTTCAGAAAATACGGCAAAGCCATCGGCTGTGTTGTTGGACTCATAAACTAGTTTATTAAGCTTATAATCTACTAATTTAATAGCAGCTGTTGAATCATTGCTATAACGTTTAGAGTCAAATTTAGACGCCCTTGATATCGCTGTTAATTTTGACTTTAACTTTGCTAAGGCCATGATCTCTTCATCTGCATTCTGAACAGCCTTAACAGAGTCTACAAACCAAGCGTTTCCATTAATTTCTTCATTTTCAAAATAACGCAACACATCTTCATTATCCTTATATATAATATATTTAGTGTTTAGCATGTTAAGAACCTCAAAATTATTCTTGTCAATGTGAAATTCTTGCAACTCTTTGAATCGTCTTAATTTAGCCGCATGGTAGCCACCTATCGCATTATGAAAATAAGATGTTTGGGTAGAGTTATCAGACCGATCTAAAACTCTGTAAATCGTAGTGTCCTTTAATATTTTTTGATTGATTGAACTTGACTGATAAGGTATATCTACTTGTATGGCTGTAACAAAATTATCACTATTTACATAACGGCGATCCACAGTTACTAAATCTAAAACAAGGGCCAACACTAGAAAAGTAATTGTTATGTTTTGAGATATTTTCTGCTTTAAATAAGCAAAAATTAGAGCGCCAGCTGCCAGTGTAAAAAGTAAAGTTCTTAGCGTGTCATCTGAGAAAATAGCACTACGATCCAATCTTATAGCTTCTACAAAAGAAGCGCCATAATAGTCCAAAAACTGCCCGTCGGTTGCCCCTACAAAATCAAAAAACGAATTTTTAAATACGAGAAATACTACCGCGATTCCAACTAAAATAGCGGAAGCCTTTTTAAGAGCATCCAACTTAGTTTTAGAAGATACCTCTTTATTAAATACTTGTGAAAGTCCTAAAGTGGCTAGTAAAGGGATACATAATTCTAAGATAACCTGAATAGAGCTAACAGCTCTAAACTTGTTATATAAAGGCACATAGTCAATGAATAAATCCGTTAAAAATGATAGGTTTTTACCATAAGACAACAGTAATGACAACAAGATACCAATTAATAACCACCATTTAAAACGACCATGATATAAGAATAAGGCCAATACAAAAAGAAAGATAACAACAGCGCCTATATAGGCCGGTGCTTCTACAATAGGTTGATCACCCCAGTACATAGGGGCTTGTTTAGATTCCTTAAGTGATTGTAAAGGGGTGGCTCCGAGCGCTCTATAAGCCTTATAAGTTTCAGAATCTTTCCCAAGATTCTCACGATTTCCACCTCCCATAAAACGAGGGATAAAAAGGTTGAAAGTTTCTAATATTCCATAACTAAATTGAGTAATATAAGCCTTGTCTAATCCAGAACTTTGGTCTCTAACACTGCCATCAAAATTAATTGTTAACTCACTTTTACTGCGTGTACTTTCTTTGGCATAAGAACTTGTGGCTAACAAGTTGGTTGCGTTCATCCCAAGGGCTAAAAAAGCCGCTAAGCTAAGAACAGCTAAGGCCTTAAAAAAAGCAGATACTTCCTTTGATTTGATAGATTGAACTAAATACGATATCCCTAATATTAAAATTAAAATCAAAAGGTAATAGGTCATTTGTGGGTGATTGGTCACAAGCTCGAGTCCAGACGAAATAGCTGTTACAGAAAAACCTATAGCATATCGTTTTTGAAAGGTCAAGATAATGCCTGATAAAACTAAGGGCATATATGCAATGGCATGTGCCTTAGCATTGTGGCCAACTCCAAGGATAATAATTAAGTAAGTGGAAAAACCAAAGGCTAAAGCTCCAAAAGCAGCCATTCGATAATCAATTTTTAAGACCAGGAGCAATATATAAAAACCAATGAGATACAAAAAAAGATAATCTGCAGGACGTGGTAAAAAACGAAGCGCTAAATCTAGTTTTTTTATATAATTATGTGGGTATTTAGCCCCTAATTGATAAGTAGGCATGCCTCCAAAAGCACTATTAGTCCAATAAGATTCAGAACTATTAGCTTCACGGAAATCCGTGTGTTGCTTAGCCATTCCGGTATACTGCACAATATCACTTTGGTAAATTTTATGACCTTTTAAAACAGGGCTGAAATACAATAAAGACACAAATACAAACCCTAAAATAACTAAAATATGTGTTCCGAATTTTTTTAGGTTAGCGCTCATTATTTATTTTATTTATTCAACATCTTCATAATCAACGTATTCACCAACATCATGCTTTGAAGGTTTTGAATTGGGAATTTTGTCAATACTAATTTCACCTTCTTTTTGAGTTGGTTTTTGTGAGGCAGATTGGTTTCTAAAATGGGCTTCCGCTTTTTTTGCTACCGATCGCACAATGTAAGGAGCAAGCAAGCGCATTACATACTTAAAGATTGTGTAGACTAAAATAAAAATTAGAATCGTTCTTAAAAATCCAATAAAAGACGCATTTTGTAACATCGATAAATTATTTATTCAAAAATACAATTCTTATTTTTATTAGTTAAATAAATATATAAAATGATTTCTGTAAGCTAAAAAGATAAATCCATTTTAATAATTTATTATGTAGTAATTATAAATATAAAAAAAAATATGTAGGTTTGGTAAAAGCATTTAAAATGAAAAATACACCTGAAATCATACTTACACTAATCTTCTGTTGTCAATTTACAACAACACAAGCTCAATATACAGATGTTATAAACTCAAATAGACCGGGTGCGTCCCAAAGTGCTTTCTCAGTTGGAACAAAAGTTTTACAGTTTGAATTAGGCCCCTATTTAGTGGAAGAAAAAAGAAATGTATATCCAAATTATGAAGTAACAGGCTATGGAGTTGACTTCAGCGTTCATTATGGAATATGGAAAGAAGCTTTAGAGCTCAATATACAAGGGACATATCAAAATGATACGAAATCATATAACTCAAATTCGGCGTTAGAAAATAAGCGTTCAAATTTTAAAAACTTTAATATTGGAGCTAAATACTTAGTTTATGATCCAAATAAAAACAAAGATGACAAGCCTAATATTTATAGTTACCATGCCAATAGAGGATTTAAATGGGCTAGTTTAATTCCAGCCGTTTCAATTGCCACTGGAGTAAATTTTGACTCTAAAAATAATCCCTACACAGCAGTTAAAGTAGAAGGCTTAAGTTTTAGAGGTACTTTGATTACACAAAATAATTTTGCTGGTGGTTGGGTATTAGTGACTAACTTAACGTTAGATCGAATTGGAAGTGATCAGAGAGATTTAAACTACATTCTTTCCCTGACCCATTCATTTAATTCGAAATGGGTCATGTTTGGAGAGACACAAGGAATTAAAAGCGATTATTATGCTGATAATTTATTTCGTTTTGGTGCAGGGTATTTATTAAGTAAGAATTTACAGCTAGATACTGCACTAACTTTAAACACAAAAGATACGCCTTCAGTAATAAACCTAAGCTTTGGTGCTTCATATAGAATCGACAGACACGATACTTCTAATTAAAATTTTTAGTAATTATAAACCAACGAATTTATATTATTAATAAGTCAATATGATAGTTATAAAAGAAGCAGTTTCTAAAAGAGATATTAAAACTTTTGTTAAGTTTCCCTTTTCTCTTTACAAGAATTCTAAATATTGGGTTCCTCCAATCATAAGTGAAGAAGTTAAAGTTTTTGATAAAAATACAAATCCTGTTCTTGAGAATGCAGATGCTAAACTATTTATTGCCTATAAAAACGGGATTGTAGTAGGTCGTATTGCAGCAATAATTAATTGGATAGAAGTCAATGACCAAGGACTTAGAAAGATGCGTTTTGGCTGGATGGATATGATTGACGACATTGAAATTACAAAGTTATTACTAGGGAAAGTAAAAGAGATCGGGAAAGCAAATAACTTGGAATATATGGAAGGTCCCATCGGTTTTTCCAATCTTGATAAAGTGGGAGTACTTACCTATGGCTTTGAAGAGGTTGGCACAATGATTACTTGGTATAATCCTGCCTATTATGTTGATCATTTTAATCAATTAGGTTTTAAAGTTGATAAAGAATACGTTGAGCATAAACTTAAAGTTAAAAATATTTTATTCGAAACTCACGAAAGACTTCAAGCAATTATTAAAAAACGTTATAAGTTAAAGGCTTTAACTTTTAACAGAACAAAAGACGTATTGATTTATGCAGATAGGATGTTTGACTTATTTAACGATAGTTTTGCTAGCCTATCATCTTTTGTGAAAATAACAGATTTCCAAAAAGAGGATTTAAAAAATAAATTTTTATCTTTTATAAATCCTGAATACATAAAATTTGTTATAAATGAGTTTGACGAATTAGTGGCTTTTTCAGTGATCATGCCTTCATACTCAAATGCCCTACAGAAAATAAACGGCAACTTATTTCCGTTTGGGATTTTCCATATTTTAAAAGCTAGGAAGTCTAAAGCAGTTGATTTATATTTAATTGGCGTTCATCCTAAATATCAAAAAAAAGGAGTTCATTCTATAATCTTTAATGAATTCCAGAAAACCTTTGAAAAAAACGAAATTTTAGAATGTCGATTTACTCCTGTGTTAGCTGATAATTTATCCATGAGAAATTTATGGACTGATTACAACCTGAATTTGTTAAAAAAACGATGTACATTTAGAAAAGAAATATAACAAGCTTATTCACTCATTGCAGCAGCAACAGAAGCAGAAAGTCGTTTGTAAACTCCTTTTCCTAAGCGTTCTCTTATCACAGAAAATGCCTGAAGTGTTTCATCTACATCAACTAAAGTATGCATTGATGTCGGAATCAATCTCAACAAAATCAAACCTTTAGGAATTACAGGGTATACTACAATAGAGCAGAATACCCCATAGTTTTCACGTAAATCTTTTACCAATGCCATCGCTTCAGGAATACTTCCTTTTAAATAAACAGGTGTTACACAGCTTTGTGTATTTCCTAAATCAAAACCTCGTTCCGTTAATCCTGTTTGTAGCGCATTAACAATAGTCCAAAGCTTATTTTTTAACTCTGGCATTGTTCTCAACATATCTAATCGCTTTAAAGCACCCTTAACTAATTGCATTTGCAACGATTTAGCAAACATTTGAGACCTTAAGTTGTACTTTAAATAATCTATAATTTCTTTATCTGCAGCTATAAAAGCTCCCGTACTTGCCATTGACTTTGCAAAAGTGGCAAAATACACATCTATGCCATTTTGAACGCCTTGTTCCTCTCCTGCTCCAGCACCTGTTTTTCCAAGCGTTCCAAAACCATGAGCATCATCTACTAAAAACCTAAAGTTAAACTTCTTTTTAAGAGCTACAATTTCTTTAAGTCTGCCTTGTTCGCCACGCATACCAAAAACACCTTCAGAAATCACAAGAATTCCGCCACCAGTTTGTTCAGCCATTTTAGTGGCTCTTTTTAAATTTTTCTCTAAGCTTTCTATGTTATTGTGTTTATAGGTAAAACGCTTTCCCATATGCAAACGAACTCCGTCTATAATACAGGCATGGGCATCAACGTCATAAACGATTACATCGTCTTTTCCTACCAACGCATCTATTGTAGACATGATGCCTTGATAACCAAAGTTCAAAAGATAAGTAGATTCTTTACTTACAAAATCTGCTAATTCATCTTGTAATTGTTCGTGAAGAGAGGTGTGGCCAGACATCATTCGAGCACCCATAGGATAAGCCGAACCGTATTCACTTGCTGCTTCAGCGTCTACTTTTCTAACTTCTGGATGATTCGCTAAGCCTAAGTAGTCATTTATACTCCAAGTGATCACATCCTTACCTTGAAACTTCATGCGATTTGAAATCTGGCCTTCTAATTTAGGAAATACAAAATAGCCTTCGGCTATACTAGCCCATTTACCTAAAGGACCTTTATCTTTATATATTTTTGTAAATAAGTCACTAATAATCATTGAAAAATAATTAGTTTAAAATCAATATTATGTAATAAAATTATCAATTTATAATAATTTTATTAGTTTAAAAGTAATATAATTATTGAAAAACTGAATGTACGCTTTAAAAAAATTTATTTTACAAAGTCTACAGGTTTAATATTAATACTCAGGAGGTTATCAAAAAACCCTTGATCTTTCATCCATTGATCATCATATACTTTACTCATGTATCTAGATCCGTGATCTGGAAAAATTAAAACGACAACATCATCTGACTTGAAAGACCTTATTTTATTAAGTTGTTTTACCGCTTGAATTACAGCTCCAGAAGTATAGCCAGCGAATAGGCCTTCAGTTCTTGATAATTCTCTTGCGCTGTGTGCACTTTCCTCATCGGTCACCTTAATAAATTCATTAATGACTTCAAAATCAGTTGCAGAGGGGATAAGGTTTTTACCAAGACCTTCTATTCGATATGGGTATATTTCATTAGCATCAAACGTTCTAGTTTCATGGTACTTTTTCAGCACAGACCCATAAGCATCTACTCCTATAACTTTAATAGATGGGTTTTGTTCTTTTAAATACCTTGCAGTTCCAGATATTGTACCTCCAGTTCCGCTACAGGCCACTAAATGAGTGATCTTGCCCTGGGTTTGACTCCAGATTTCTGGCCCAGTTGTTTTGTAATGTGCATCGGCATTTAGGCTGTTAAAATATTGATTAATATAAATAGAACCCTCTATTTCCTTATGTAATCGTTTCGCCACTTCGTAGTAGGATCGTGGATCGTCAGAACTTACATGAGCTGGACATACATATACTTTAGCCCCCATACTTTTTAGCATGTTTACTTTATCGATTGACGATTTTGAGCTTACCGCTAAGATGCAATCATACCCTTTAATAATGCTAACCATTGCAATACTAAACCCTGTATTTCCAGAAGTAGTTTCAATTATTGTATCGCCTGGTTTAAGAATACCTTTTTTTTCAGCTTCTTGAATAATATGAAGTGCAATTCTGTCCTTAGACGAGTGACCAGGATTAAAGTATTCTAATTTGGCAATAAATGTTCCAGTAAAATGCTGGGAAATAGTATTTAATTTAACAAGTGGAGTGTTACCCACAAGTTCTAAAACATTATCAAATATCATTTTATTTTCTTTCAAAAATTAAGTAATAAATTCAATCAAGATTGTGTGATTTTTAATAACTATAATTAAAAAATAATGAATTTAATATAATTAATTTTACACATACAGCAAATATACTCACAATTCATAGTGAATTATATTTAATTTGAGGAAATGTGTATAAAACTTGAAGCAAGTTGCCTTATTTATATGATATTCAAAATTAATTTAATTAATATTGACTAGTATTGAGTATAATCTAATTCACAAAAAATAAATAAATTTATTCTAAAATTGACTCAAGACTAAATATGAACGCATATTCAGCGGCTACTTCTTTTAAGGCTTCAAAACGTCCTGAAGCACCTCCGTGACCAGCTTCCATATTCGTTTGAAGGTATAATTGAGTTGTGTTTTTATTTTGTAGTCTTAGGCGTGCAACCCACTTTGCTGGTTCCCAATACTGAACTTGAGAATCATGCAATCCAGTTGTCACTAGCATATTGGGGTATCGTTTATTTGTAACATTATCATATGGCGAATACAACTTCATATAATTGTAATAGTTTTTATCGTTTGGATTTCCCCATTCATCGTATTCTCCAGTAGTCAGTGGTATACTGTCATCTAGCATAGTCGTCACAACATCTACAAAGGGAACCTGAGCAACCACTCCGTTATACAATTCAGGGGCTAGATTTATAATAGCCCCCATTAAAAGACCCCCCGCGCTACCTCCCATAGCATAATGGTGCTCGGAAGATGTGTAATTATTTTGAATCAAGTATTTTGAGCAATCTACAAAATCCGAAAACGTATTTTTCTTATTCAATAACTTCCCGTCTTCATACCACTGACGACCTAAATACTCACCACCTCTAATATGTGCTATTGCAAAAATAAATCCGCGATCTAATAGACTCATTCTAACTGTAGAAAAATAGGGGTCTATTGTTGAACCATATGAACCGTATGCATATAATAGCAACGGCGTGTTAGCTGACTTTTTGGTATCAATGTGGCGAACTATAGATATTGGAACTTGAGTACCATCAGATGCAGTAGCCCATACACGCTCTGAAGTATAATTTTCTTTTTTAAACTTACCTCCTAAAACTTTCTGCTCTTTTTTGACGGTTTTAGATTTTGTAATCATATCAAAGTCAATGACTGAGGAAGGAGTTGTGAGTGATTGAAAACCATACCTTAAGATAGTTGTATCAAAATCAATGTTAGTAGTTGTGTATGCTGTATAAGTTTCGTTCTCAAAAGGAAGATAATAACTATCGGAGCCATCCCAACGTTTTATGTAAATCTTATTCAAACCATTTTCACGTTCAGAGACCACTAAAAAATCTTTAAATATTTCAACGTCCTCTAACAATACCGCTTCTCGGTGTGGAATTACATCTTTCCAATATTTTTTTTCGGTTTGTAGTTCCGAAGTTTTTGAAAGCTTGAAATTCTGAGCCCCATCAGCATTGGATACTACATAAAAGGAATCTTCAAAATGAGAAATTCCGTATTCTAAGCCTCGAGTCCTAGGCTGAAATACTTGAAAATCTCCGTTAGGAGTGTTTGCATTTAGAATTTGATATTCCGAGGTTAATGTGCTGTAACTCGCTATCACAAGATATTTTTTAGACTTCGTTTTATAGACACTGACCCCGAAGGTGTCATCCAACTCTTCATAAATTAACTCATCTAACTTTGGGTCTGTATTTAAAAGGTGCTTATATATCGCTTCTGATCTTAGAGTTGTTTCGTCTTTTAGAGTATAAAACAGGGTCTTATTATCATTTGCCCAAGTGCTACCCCCAGTTGTATTGCTAATTTCCTCTTTAAAAACCTGATTCGTTTTGAGGTCTTTAATATGAAGTTTATATTGACGTCTTCCTGTCGTATCGATAGCGTAAGAAGTCATATTATTGTTAGGGCTGATGTTGAGACCAACTAACCTAAAATAAGAATGGCCTTTAGCCATTTCGTTGCAGTCGAATAATAATTCTTCTGCAGCTTCTAAGGTTTCTTTTTTTCGAATGTAAATTGGGTAATCTTTACCCTTTTTGAATTTAGTGATGTACCAATAACCATTGTATTTGTAAGGAACCGAACTATCGTCTTCTTTAATTCTAGACTTCATTTCGTCAAATAAAGACACTTGAAAATCTTTTGTATGGGCTGTGTGGGCGTTATAATAGTCGTTTTCTTTATTAAGATAGTCAATCACTTCAGGATTTTCTTTATCATTTAACCAATAAAATTCATCAACCCTCACATCATCATGGATAGTTAATTTTTTGGGTATTTGTTTTGCAAATGGCGCTTTTGGTAATTCAGGCATTAGTTTTTGAGTCTTAGTATCACAAGAAAAAAGTGAACTTATTAAAATTAGAGATAGGAATTTGAATTTCATAAGGTTGTAAGTTATGGGATTTCAGAGTTTAAACTTACAAAAAACAATTATGCTTTACTTAAAATTTCTAAAAGGTTTGTATGCATGGCATCTGTATAGTCTAAGTGCGTGACCATTCTAAGTTTACCTCCACCCATATCGCTTAGAAGAACATTATGAGACTTTAAATTATTTAAAAACAAATCTTGAGAGTTATTCGAACTCAATTTAAATATCACAATGTTTGTTTCTACTGGCTCTACGCTAGAAACTGCCTCCAATTGATTAAGAACTTCTGCAATCTCTTTTGCTTTTTGATGGTCCTCTTTGAGGCGATCATATTGGTGATCCAGGGCGTAGGATGCTGCTGCTGCAAGCAACCCAACCTGTCGCATACCCCCTCCAAGCATTTTTCGAATTCTTAAAGCTTTATTCATCAGGTTTTCATTACCTACCAAGACGGAGCCCACAGGAGCACCCAAACCTTTACTAAAACAAACTGAGATCGTATCAAATACATCTCCGTATTGTTGAGGCGTTTCAGATTTTGAAATCAGGGCATTCCATAAACGTGCACCATCTAAATGAAGCCCTAGCTTATGGGAATCACAAACAGATTTAATTTTTAAAATTTCTTGGTAATCCCAGCAAGCACCTCCTCCTTTGTTTGTGGTATTTTCTAATGACACCAATGAAGTAAGTGGACTGTGGTAAAAATCAGGTGGGTTGATAGCAGCTTCTACTTGAGCAGCAGTCATCATTCCACGATGTCCGTCCACAAGCTTGCAAGATACACCGCTATTAAAAGAAACGCCGCCGCCTTCATAATTATAAACATGAGAATAAGCATCGCATACTAGTTGTTCTCCTGGCTGTGTGTGCAATTTAATAGCTGTTTGATTAGCCATGGTTCCAGAGGGAAAAAAAAGAGCTTTTGGTTTACCAAACATAGTTGCAACACGTGCTTCTAAAGCATTAACTGAAGGATCTTCAGCATACACATCATCTCCAAGCTTGGCTGTCATCATCGCTTCTATCATCCCATTTGTGGGTTTTGTAACCGTGTCACTTCTTAAATCTATTTGCATGAATTTTATTTTAGATATAAAACTACATATTATTTTAATTCTATGCTATAAATTCTATTTTTGTAATTCTAAAAAAATAAATGATAACACAAGATCACATAAAAGATCTTTTTGAGCGCCTTGGTGCGTTAAGGAGGTATCTTTGACTTAGATGCCAAACGCATCGAAATTCAAAATGAAGAAGAAAAAACTTTTTCTCCGGACTTTTGGAACGACTCAAAAGCAGCCGAGCTGCTCATGAAATCTTTACGAGTTAATAAAAAATGGGTTCGTGATTTTGAAAAAGCACAAACCTATACAGAAGACCTTGAGATTTTATTTGATTTTTTTAAAGAAGGAGAGTCAACAGTTGAAGAAGTTGAAAAACAATTTGAACTCGCCTCTGCTTTTTTAGAAGACATTGAATTTAGGAACATGCTTTCAGAAGAAGGTGATTCTCTAAGTGCAGTGCTTCAAATTACGGCTGGCGCCGGAGGTACTGAAAGCTGTGACTGGGCGTATATGCTTATGCGTATGTATGTCATGTATGCCGAAAAAAATAACTTTAAAATAAAAGAGTTGAATCTCCAAAACGGAGATGTAGCAGGGATCAAAACAGTCACACTGCAAATTGAAGGTGACTTTTCTTTCGGCTGGTTGAAAGGTGAGAATGGTGTTCACAGACTGGTGCGAATTTCTCCTTTTGACAGCAATGCGAAGCGGCACACTAGTTTTGCTTCTGTTTATGTATACCCACTTGTTGACGATACGATTGAAATCGAAATCAATCCTGCTGATATCGAAATTACAACGGCGCGTTCAAGTGGAGCTGGTGGTCAAAATGTAAATAAGGTAGAGACTAAAGTACAGCTAAACCATAAGCCCTCAGGCATCCAAATTTCTTGCTCTGAAACACGTTCACAACACGACAATCGCTCAAGAGCAATGCAAATGCTAAAATCCCAACTTTATGAAATTGAGCTCAAAAAACAACTGGCTCAACGAGAAGATATTGAAGCCGGAAAAATGAAGATTGAATGGGGTAGTCAAATTAGAAACTATGTCATGCACCCTTATAAACTAGTCAAAGATGTCCGAACTGCTGAAGAAACTGGAAATGTAGACAATGTAATGAACGGAGAGATTACACCTTTTCTGAAAGCATACTTAATGGCGACTGGTCAAAAAGAAAAATCTAATAATTCATTATGATTAAAATTTACCATCACAATCGCTGCCGAAAATCTCGTGAAGGATTACAGACATTAAAAGAATTGGGACAGGAATTTGAGATTATCGATTACATATCAAATCCTTTGGGCGTAGATAAGCTCACAGAATTAATTGCCATTCTAAATATTGCTCCTGAAAGCTTAATACGTAAAAGTGAAACGATTTGGAAATCTGATTACAAAGGGAAAGAGTTATCCGATAATGAGCTTATCCAAGCCATGGTGAAACATCCAAAATTAATTGAAAGACCAATTGTGATTCGAGGAAAAAAAGGAGTTATTGGACGCCCAAATGAGCGCATTTTGAATTTGTTTATTTAACACAACTTTAACCGCATTAAGTTCCTATACGTAGTACTTTTGGTTTCTTATTTCAGTAAATACTTATGACCAAAAATCTGTTAATTGTAGTGCTTTTTATTTTATCTCATAATTATATAATGGGGCAAAAAAATGTGAATTTAGTTCTTGTCTCAGGAAAAATAATTGAGATCGAAACGAATCTACCACTTGAGTATGCAACCATTACTTTTTTTAGTAAAGTTGAAAATAAAATGAAAGGTGGTGGTATTACCGATCCTGATGGTAATTTTAGTATTTCCATACCCCAAGGAACATATGATGTTTCTGTAGAATATTTTTCATTTGAGAATATCACAAAATTAAACGTTAATTTTAATCAAGACACCAACCTTGGGACGCTGAAAATGAACTCTGATTTACAAGCATTAGATGCTGTAGATATTATTGCAGAAAAAACAACGGTTGAAATTAAATTAGATAAAAAGATATACAACGTCGGAAGAGACTTAACCGTAAGAGGTGGAAGTGTGAGTGATGTTTTAGACAATGTCCCATCTGTATCTGTAGATATTGAAGGGAATGTGGCGCTCAGAGGCAATGGAAATGTGCGAATTTTAATAAATGGAAAACCATCAGGGTTGGTAGGCTTAAATTCCACAGATGCTTTGCGACAACTGCCTGCAGATGCCATTGAGAAAGTTGAAATTATCACCTCGCCATCGGCTCGCTATGATGCGGAAGGAACTGCAGGTATTTTAAATATTATTTTAAGGCGAAGTAAAATTCTGGGGCTAAATGGAGCTATCATCATAAATTCCGGTTACCCAAATCAATTAGGAGCGTCAGGAAATATTAACTACCGAACAGGAGATATTAATGTTTTTAACAACTCCGGATATTCTTATAGAAAAAGTCCTGGAAGTTCTGGAGTTGAAACTGAGTTTTTTAATACAGAATATGACGAAGATGGAATTCTTATCCAAGATTCACCAAATACCTTTCGTAATGAATACCGGACATTTGAACGCATTCGAAAAGGATTTAATAGCAATACCGGAGTTGAGTGGTATATCACCCCTACCACTTCTTTAACTACTGCATTTTTAGCAAGTAAAAGCAACAATAGCAACGAAAGCTTTAACCGAGCAGAAACACTTGATCTAACAGGGGCTGTAATTAGTGAATCTGTACGTTATGATCCAGAAACAGAACTCGATCAAACCACTCAATTTTCAGTTAATTTTGATAAACAGTTTCACGGAAATAGCGAGCATCGGCTAACATTTGACTTTCAGCTTGAAAATAGTTCTGAAGATGAGGGGTCTATCATCTATAATGACGGAATAGCAGCGGAGCGTGTGCGAACCATAGAAGACCAAAAACGAGTTTTGATACAATCAGACTTTACGTTCCCAATTAACGACAAAACCCGATTTGAGGGTGGCTATAATGGTCGTTTTAGCACTAACAACACAGCTTACAGTTTAGAGTTTGCAGAAGACGACTCGTTTATCTTAGACACCAATATTAGCAATGTTTTGGTTTATAAAGAAAACGTAAATGCAGTATACACACAATACGGCAGTAAAGTAAAAGATAAATTTTCATTTTTACTGGGGCTTCGAATGGAGGCAACAAACATCACAATCAGTCAGCTGAGTTCGAACGAATACACCAACTCTAATTACATTGGGCTGTTCCCTACTGTTAATTTAGGATATGAGTTTTCAGAAAACCAAAACTTAACAATTGGTTATAACCGTCGTATCAGTCGGCCAAGATCCCGGTTCCTAAATCCTTTTCCATCAAGGAGTAGCGCAACAAATTTATTTCAAGGAAATCCAAACATCAACCCAAGCTACTCGAACGGAGTTGACATAGGGTACTTAAATACACTTGAAAAAATTACCCTTAATACCTCATTATATTACAACCACGCAACAGATGTATTTACTTACATTAGTGAAGATACTGGAGACGAAGTAGTCATAAATGGCGAAAGTGTCCCGGTAATTAGAAGAGGGCCAATTAACTTAGCTGAAGATGACCGACTTGGATTTGAGTTTACCCTAACCTATCGCCCTTCAAAAAAATGGAATATGAACGCTAATTTTAACTTATACCATTCTGCAATTAAAGGCAACTATAAAGGATTAAGTTATGATTCTGAAAACTTAGGTTGGTTTGTAAGACTCAATAATAAGTATACCCTACCTGGAAATATTGAATGGCAAACACGCTTAAGCTATTCAGGTCCAACAGTAGATGCTATAAACAGGAGAGAGGGAATATTCTCTTCTAATATGGCATTTAGTAAAGACCTATTTAAAGAAAAAGCATCCATTACATTAAACATAAATGACTTATTCAATACACAGCGAAGAAACTTAGAGTCTACCACTCCAACATTTTATAGCGACGGTTATTATCGCTGGCGAGTACGCTCATACAGCTTGTCATTTACATATCGTTTTAATCAAGCAAAAAAACGATCTAAACAAGGCCAATATGGCAGTGACTTTACTGGCTAAAAAAAAACCAAAACAATTATGTTTTGGTTTTTTATAAAATATATAAATAATGATTGGTTAATTTACTTTGATTTGGCTTTACGAGCCGCTAATTTTTCTTTAAAATGTTCGATAGCAGATCCAAAGATCCAATAAGGGATTGCAAAAGTTAATAAGAAAATCATTAACCAAAACCCTAAAGTTAAAATTGATAAAAAAGCTAAAAATCCTAAATACTGATCAAAATCAAACATAATGTATACTTTATTTTACTCTGCAAATATACTATAAGAATAATAGTTTTACAACATAAAAATTCACATTTATCAACAGCTTAGTAACCGTATGGATTTAAAGTGAAAAAATTGTAAATTTGTAATCAAAATCTGATGTTATGAAGTTTAGAATAGAAAAAGACACAATGGGTGATGTCAAAGTGCCTGCAGATAAATTATGGGGGGCTCAAACAGAACGATCTCGAAATAATTTCAAAATAGGAAACGTAGCTTCAATGCCCATAGATATTATTTACGGATTTGCATACCTAAAAAAGGCAGCTGCATTTACAAATTGTGAACTTGGAGTTCTTTCTACAGAAAAAAGAGACTTGATCGCGCAAGTATGTGATGAAATTCTAAGCGGAAAACACGACGGCCAATTCCCTTTAGTAATTTGGCAAACAGGTTCTGGAACCCAAAGTAACATGAATGTGAACGAAGTTATTGCCAACCGAGCCCATCAGCTTGCTGGTAAAACAGTTGGAGAAGGTGAAAAAACAATTCAACCCAATGATGACGTAAATAAATCACAGTCTTCAAACGACACTTTTCCAACAGGAATGCACATCGCGGCTTACAAATTGATTATTGAATCGACCATTCCAGGAATTCAAAAACTAAGGAATACACTACATGAAAAATCAGAAGCATTTGAAACAGTTGTAAAAATTGGACGGACCCATCTTATGGACGCCACTCCTTTAACGCTGGGGCAAGAATTTTCAGGCTATGTCTCCCAGTTAGATCATGGTTTAAAAGCGCTCAATAATACATTAGAACACTTAAGCGAAGTAGCTATAGGAGGAACAGCCGTTGGAACTGGGTTAAATACTCCCCACGGCTACTCAGAACTCGTCGCAGATTATATTGCAAAATTTACTGAATTACCATTTATAACAGCTCCTAATAAATTTGAAGCCTTGGCTGCTCATGATGCGATTGTAGAAAGTCATGGCGCTTTAAAACAACTTGCTGTATCGTTAAATAAAATCGCAAATGACATTCGTATGATGGCTTCAGGACCTCGTTCAGGAATTGGAGAAATCACCATACCAGCAAACGAACCTGGAAGTTCAATTATGCCTGGGAAAGTAAATCCTACCCAATGTGAAGCATTGACTATGGTGTGTGCACAAGTAATGGGTAACGATGTTGCTATTACTATTGGTGGAACTCAAGGCCATTATGAATTAAATGTATTTAAGCCAATGATGGCAGCTAATTTTTTACAATCAGCACAGCTCCTAGGCGATGCAGCTGTTAGTTTTGAAGCACACTGCGCTTCAGGAATTGAACCCAATCACGACGTTATTGAAAAATTATTAAATAATTCATTAATGTTAATTACGGCATTAAACACCAAGATAGGGTATTACAAAGCGGCAGAAATTGCGAATACAGCTCATAAAAACGGGACTACTTTAAAAGAAGAAGCCGTTAATCTTGGATATGTAACTGCTGAAAATTATGACGCTTGGGTAAAGCCAGAAAACATGGTTGGAAACTTAAAAAAATAGCATGAATATACTGTTTATCCATATCAAAGAATTACTTCAAACACGCGACAAGTCGGAAGTAAAAATGATGGGTAAATCGATGTCTGAATTGCCACATATTAAGAATGCGTTCTTAAGGATTAAAGGCGATACCATTCATAGTTATGGCTCTATGAGTTCTTTAGTCATTAAAGCGACTGACAAGGTTATTGATATAACAGGTAAAATAATATTACCAACCTGGTGTGACAGCCATTCTCATGTCGTGTATACAGGAGATCGGTCTCAAGAATTTGTAGACCGAATTAATGGACTGTCTTATGAAAATATTGCTGCAAAGGGCGGCGGGATACTAAACTCTGCTCAGACCTTGCAAGACACTAGTGAAAGTGATCTTTATAAACAGTCCATTGAACGGGTAAACGATTTAATAAAACTTGGTACAGGCGCTTTAGAAATCAAATCAGGATATGGGCTGAGTACGGAAGCAGAACTAAAGATGCTTAGAGTTATTAAAAAAATAAAAGAAGACTCTGCAGTAAAAATCAAAGCTACTTTTCTAGGAGCGCACGCAATACCAAATAAATACAAAAACAATAAAAAGGGATATATTGATTTAATAATTAATCAAATGTTACCTAAGATACACCAAGAGCAATTAGCAGATTTTATAGATGTGTTTTGTGAAAAAGGATATTTTTCTTTAAAAGACACCTCACAAGTATTACAAGCGGCGACTAAGTATGGACTCATTCCAAAAATCCATGTCAACCAATTTAATGCATTTGGCGGTGTGGCTTTAGGAGTAAAACACAAAGCCCTTTCTGTTGATCATTTAGAGGTTCTCAATGAAGAAGATATCGCAGTTTTAAAAAACACTGAAACGATGCCCGTTGCGTTACCAGGGTGTTCCTTTTTCCTTGGTATTCCCTATACGCCTGCAAGGGATCTTATCGATTCGGGACTACCACTAGCGATCGCTACTGACTTTAACCCAGGGTCTGCTCCAAGTGGAAATATGAATTTTATTGTCAGCCTTGCTTGTATCAAAATGAATATGACTCCTGAAGAAGCAATTAACGCCGCAACAATTAATGGCGCATTTGCAATGAATATTTCTGAGGATTACGGAAGTATTTGCGTTGGAAAAAAGGCAAGTTTAATAGTAACGAAAGACTTAACGTCTTACCGTCAGATTCCTTATTATTTTGGAAATAATCCTATATATAAAGTAATGATTAATGGAGAATTAATAGATTAATACACTCTATTTCAAACTAAAGGTAGAAGTAGATACGAGCACACTTTGTTCAAACACATTGACCGTATAAACCCCTTTTTCAAAATCAATTTCTTGAGAAGTCACAAAATCGCAAACATCTAAGCTAAGATTAGCATAAGTAAAAGTAGTGACATAACTATAGTTCAAGACCGTTTCCTCAAACTGAACAGCCGTATTGGATCCGATAACGTTAAAATTGGGGTCAATAACTTGAACATAGTAGCGCTTCTCCCCTGGCTCAGTTAAGGGATTAGAAGGAACGACATAACATATTCTTAAGTTATCAACTCTACGGGCTCGTGTGGTAGGCACTAGCCTGCCGGATCTTTTTTGTATGACCCCTGATGCTTCAAGATGATCGATAGATAGCTTTTTAGCAACATCAACAGATTTTGAAAGATTTACATTTGCTTCATTCAAATTAGCATTCGTCACCAACTGGGTATTTAATTGTACTTGTGTACTGTCTAAGGAGGTTGTTAGTTGTGAATTTTCAAATTTTAAAACAGCATTATAATTCAATAAAACTTCCATTTCTGATTCTAGCTCAAAATATTTTCTCTTATACCTCATAAGAGAAGAAACAGATGTTTTAGACTTCTTAAGTTCCGTTTTAAGTGCTTGTAATCGATCTAAAGCCGCAACTAATTTTGTGTTTACAACTTTATTATCAGCTATTGCTTCAGAATATAAAGACGTAATCTCATCTAGATTATTCATCACTTCTGTTTTCTCCTTTTCAAGTTGAACCTCAGTAGCCACGCCGTCTTGGTGCATTTTGAAAGTGAAAAACAAGGTGCCTACTAGTAATAATATTAAAGCAATGATCGTTGTTTTAGAGTTTTTATTCGATGGAGAAGAGTTCATTTCTATGATAAATTTTGATTAAAAAAAATGAGGCAAAAACCAATAAAAAATTTGTAGATTTATGCAGAGCAAATGTATTATAAAAAATGAACAATCTTCAAATTATTAACTCTGAAACTATAGAGAAAATAGCAAAATTAAGAAACGGAGAAAAAAAGTTACATCAAGTCGTACAGTATCCTAACAACTCAGATGATTTACTAGACAGAATCAATGACCCACAAATAGAATTTGTTCTTTTTGGAATTAAAGAAGATATAGGCATTCAAGCCAATCACGGACATCCTGGTGCAAAAGAAACTTGGGATAGTGTCTTAAAAACTTTGTTAAACATTCAGAGTAATGAGTTCACAAATGGTTCTAATATTTTAGTGTTAGGACACTTAGACTTCTCTGATTTGTATGCGAATCACTACTTAACAGATGCAGATAAGTCATTAAAAACCTATCGTAGGCAAGTAGAAACAATTGACCAAAGTGTCAACCAATTAGTGTATTCAATTGTGAAGGCTGGCAAAATCCCTATCGTAGTTGGTGGTGGGCACAATAATGCTTACGGAATTATTAAAGGCTGTGCATTGGCATTAAAAACTAAAATTAACACTATAAATTTTGATGCACACACCGATTTAAGAGCCCAAGAAGGACGTCACAGTGGAAATGGGTTTAGCTATGCTATTGAAGAAGGATTTCTAGATCGGTATTTTATTTTTGGTCTGCATGAAAACTTCATCTCAAAGAAAATCTTAAAATACATTAACGCCTCCAAATCAAAAATCAAGTTTCGAACATTCGAAGACTTAATAGTACGGAAAAAAATAAGTTTGAAAAAGGCCTCTAAAAATGCAATTAAATTTTTATCAGAATCAAAATTTGGGATAGAAATTGATTGTGATGCAATTGAAAACATTCCGAGTAGTGCTCAAACTCCTAGTGGTTTTTCAGTGAATCAAACGCGAGAATTTTTGCATTTCTTTGGAAGCCATGAAATGGCCCTATATCTTCATATTTGCGAAGCTGCAACTGTTGATAACGACAAGATAAATGAACAAACAGGAAAACTTATTAGCTATTTAATTACTGATTTTATAAAGTCTAAAAAAAAGGCCTAAGCTAATCTCCTTTTTTAAACCCATAAAATAACTGAGCAAAAAAACCAGTTGGCATTTGCTGGTCATCCTTGTAGCCCAATATAATATCTTTATTAGGAGTGGGCACGTAATTAGTCTTAAAAATGTAATCCCACACACTTAAACTAATTGCAAAGTTAACTCCCACTTTAAAACCATTTGGTGTTTTCTTAGAGTGGTGGTACAAATGCATGATCGGGTTATTAAAAAGATATTTAAAAGGACCGTAATCTAGTTTAATATTTGAATGATTAAGATGTCCTATTGAGATGGCAATAAAGTGAACAATAAATGCTTGCTCTGGCTGAAATCCACCCATTAGCATCAGAGCGATTACTTTAAAAGGTTTGTAAACGATGTTTTCCATCCAATGGTAACGAAGATGTGCTGCAAAACCCATTTCTTTAACGGAGTGGTGGACTTTATGGAATTTCCATAAAAATGAAAAACGATGCATCAATATGTGGGTTACCCATTGCACAAAATCAAGGACAACAAAAAACAATAGCAACTGCACCAAAGGAGATAAGATTGATAAATTTATAACGGCGATTGAATTCGCAGAAATTTGAAACTCATCAAAAGCTAGTTTCGTTACAATTTTATAGAAGCCACTTATAAAAATGCTAAAGATGAAAAAGTTAAAAAACATATAAAAACCATCAAGAAAAAAGTCTTTTCTTAAAATAGCTTGTTGTTTACGCCATGGAAATAGTAATTCAAGACCATAAACAATTAATGAAATAACGATAAGACCCCAAAAATAATTACGGGTCCAAGGAACATCTAGGCAGATGGACCTCCAAGTCCAATCTAGTGTCCCCAAAAAGGCGCTAAAAAATAAGTCTAAATATTCCATTTAATAATCTAAAAGATTTTTTAATTCGTGTTCAAAAGTTCGCTTCGCAAGATACTGCTGTTCTAGTGCACTTGCAAATGGAATCGGAGTTTCTATACTTGCAACTCTTTTTACAGGTGCATCCAAAAATTCAAAGGCCTGTTCCATTAATTGGGATGAAATATCTGAAGCAATACTGCCAAATAATGAATCCTCTTGTAAAATAATAGCTTTACTGGTTTTTTTAACAGATTCTAAAACTGACTCAAAATCAAGAGGCTGTAAGCATCTCAAATCAATTAAATCTGCTGAAATATGTGGGTATTTATCTAAAGTTTCGAGCGCCCAATGAACCGCCGCTCCGTAGGCAATGATCGTCACATCTACCCCTTCCTTGATTCGAGAAGCGACTCCTAATGGTAGCGTGAAATAATCAACAGGAACGTCCTGCTTGATGCTTCTATACAACGCTTTGTGTTCAAAAAATAATACGGGGTTTGGATCATTTATTGCGGTCGCTAATAACCCCTTTGCATCGTATGGAAAAGCTGGGTATACCACTTTTAAACCTGGAGTTTTTGTAAACCAAGCTTCATTTGTTTGTGAGTGAAAAGGTCCTGCAGCAACGCCAGCCCCACAAGGCATACGGATTACAACATCTGCCACTTGTCCCCATCGGTAATGAGATTTTGCTAGATAATTTACAACCGGATTGAATCCTGAGGAAACAAAATCAGCAAACTGCATTTCAACGACAGATTTAATCCCTGCAATAGACAAGCCCATAGCAGCCTCAACAATCGCAGACTCACAAATAGGAGTGTTCCTAATACGGTCTTTTCCAAACTGCTCTACGAAATTTTCAGTAATCTTAAAAACGCCTCCATATTCAGCAATATCCTGTCCCATAATAACTAATTCAGAATGGGTTTCCATGGACTGCATTAAGCCTTCGGAGATCGCATCAATAAGTCGTATATGCTTTTTTTTAGGGGATGGTTCAGTCGCAAACGCAGAATAATCAAAATCATTGAAAACATCTGATAATTCAGTTTCTAAATCTGGAACAATCAAAGGCTCATCAAAGGCACGTTGCAATCCTTCTTTAATTTTGTTACTAAATGAAGTTTTAAACGTTTCTATGTCTTCTAAAGAAATATCATTAGAGTCAAGAAGATAATTTTCGAAATTTGATAGTGGATCTTTTTTCTCCCAACGCTCTAATAACTCTTGGGAAACATATTTAGTACCACTCGCCTCTTCGTGCCCACGCATTCTAAAGGTCTTAAACTCAATTAGTACAGGGCGTGGATTTTGACGAACACTTTTGGCAATGGCATCAACTTTAGTGAAAACCTCCAAAACATTATTACCCTCAATAATATGGGATTCCATACCATAACCCACACCACGATCGGCAAGTGATTTGCAATTATATTGTTCACTAGTTGGAGTTGAAAGCCCAAAACCATTATTTTCGATGCAAAATAATACAGGGAGATTCCAAACGGAGGCCACATTTAGTGCTTCATGAAAATCACCCTCACTTGTACCTCCATCTCCAGAAAATACCGCTGTAAGTTTAGATTCATTTTTCAAGACATGAGAGAGTGCTATTCCGTCAGCAACTCCTAGCTGAGGACCTAAATGAGAAATCATTCCTATGATTTTATAGTCTTGGGTTCCAAAGTGAAAGGAGCGATCGCGTCCCTTGGTAAAGCCATTAGCCTTTCCTTGCCACTGAGAGAACAAGCGATATAATGGTATTTTTCGGGTGGTAAAAACGCCTAGGTTACGGTGCATTGGTAATATATACTCATCGGCTTGTAAAGCCATGGTGACCCCTACAGAAATAGCTTCTTGGCCTATGCCTGAAAACCATTTAGAGATTTTACCTTGTCGAAGTAGAATCAACATTTTTTGTTCAATAAGCCTAGATTTAAGCATATTAAAATACAATGATTTTCTAGTATCTAGATTAACCTCAATAGAGGTATATTGGAAAATAGGTTTCAAATGTCTTAAGTTTGTCTTTCAAAAATAAGAAAATAATAGTTAGAAAAGTTTAACTTAAAAAATGTCTTTTATAAATCTTTTGATTTGCTATCTTTGTTTGTAACATGACTAATTAAAAACTATGAATAAAATCCCAAGTGTTAATCTTTTAGATTTTTTATCTGACAACCCAGAAGACAAACAAAAATTCGTTGATCACATTGGCTTCGCCTACGAAACTATTGGTTTTGTAGCTCTGAAAGGTCATTTTTTAGATGATTCTCTAGTGGACTCTCTTTATTGTGAAGTGAAAAGGTTTTTTGACTTAACTACTGAACAGAAACAAAACTATGAATTTCCTGAAATCGGAGGGCAACGAGGTTATGTGTCATTTGGAAAGGAAAGTGCTAAAGGAAAAAAAGAGGGGGATTTAAAAGAATACTGGCATTTTGGACAATTCGTACAAAACAATCCAGAACTGGAAAAAGAATATCATAAGAATATTGAAGTTCTAGAACTACCTGAATTTAATAAGGTTGGGAAAGAGACGTACAGAATGCTTGAAAAAACAGCTAAATATGTCTTAAGAGCGTTGGCTCTTTATCTTGGTTTAGACGAGTCTTATTTTGACAACTACATTCACAATGGAAATAGTATTCTTAGACCCATTCATTACCCACCAATTAAAGAAGCACCAAAAAATGCCGAACGAGCTGCGGCACATGGAGATATTAATCTAATCACCTTGCTAATGGGTGCTCAAGGAAAAGGCTTGCAAGTACAAAACCATGAAGGCGAATGGATTGATGCCATTGCTCAACCTGATGAGATTATGATTAATGTGGGAGATATGCTTTCCCGGCACACCAACAATAAATTAAAATCGACTATACATCGTGTGGTCAACCCCCCCCCTGAAAAATGGGGAACTTCTCGTTATTCAATACCATTTTTTATGCACCCAATTAGCGCTATGAATTTAAACGTACTGGATAACTGCATGGATGCTGAAAACCCAAAACAATTTGAAGACATTACAGCTGGTGACTATTTAAACCAACGAATCAAAGAACTTGGACTAAGCAAAAAATAATGGATTTAAAAGATCAATTAAAAAACCTATTTCCTAATCACACTGAAAGTACCGCACAACCTTTAGAAAAAAAGCAAACTGCTATTTGGATGCAAGACGCTCCCATTATTTGTAAATATGAAAAACGAAAAGGAAAACCAATCACTATTATTGAGGGCTATACAGGAGCTGATGACGATTTTAAATCACTCGCTAAAGACCTGAAGAAAAAGTTTAGTGTTGGAGGAAGTTTTAAAAATGACATCATTATAATACAAGGAGATTACCGTGATAAAATTATGAGCTTCCTAAAAGAACTTGGCTTTAATGTAAAACGAGTTGGAGGTTAAAATAAAACGAATAAAATGTCTATAAAAAACTCCGAACTTATACTCAACTCCGACGGTAGTATTTACCATCTTCATCTCAAACCTTCTGATATTTCGGACACGATTATTTTTGTGGGGGATCAAGACAGAGTTGGCAAAGTTACAAAGCATTTTGAAACCATTGAATTTGAAACTCAAAGTCGAGAATTCAAAACACAAACAGGAACCTATAAAGGAAAACGACTATCTGTAATTTCAACAGGAATTGGATCTGACAATATTGACATCGTTCTCAACGAATTAGATGCTTTGGTTAATATTGATTTCAAGACCAGAGAAATTAAAACCAATAAAACTAGTTTATCTATTGTTCGCATTGGTACTTCTGGAGCCCTACAACCAGAAATAGCTGTTGACAGTTTTGTGTTAAGCAGTTATGGAATGGATATCAATGGGATGCTTCAGTCCTACGATATTGAAAGCATAAAAAATGATATGATCGAACAAGCCTTTGTGAAGCATACAAAATGGAGTGTAAAAAAACCATATCCCGTAATCGTTACTAATTCAAAAAAGCTAGAAACCATTCTTAGCAGTAATCAAACCTTAAAAGCATTTACTGCCACTTGTGGTGGGTTTTATGGACCACAAGGCCGTGTATTGCGCTTAAAACTGCAAGATGAGAATCTGAACCATAAAATGGATAGTTTTAATTTCAAGGGGTTAAAAGTGGCTAACTTTGAAATGGAAACCTCTGCCATCTATGGGTTGTCTAAGTTATTGGGCCACGAGGCGTGTTCTATGAATGCTATTTTAGCGAATAGAGCTTTGGGTACCTTTAGCAAAAACCCTCAAGAAACAATCGATAAATTAATAATATATACCTTGAACAAACTTATTTCTTAAATGAAAAATGTACGGATTGGCGGTGTACCAGAACACTTTAATTACGCTTGGTACTTAGCATTAAAACAAGGGCACTTCAAACAACACAATATTGAGGTTCGTTGGAAGGATTATTTTGGTGGTACGGGTCAAATGACTAAAGCACTTCGTGAGAACGAGATTGATATGGCAGTGATTCTTACAGAAGGAATTATCAAAGACATCATTGATGGAAGCCCTAGTAAAATTGTCCAGGTTTTTGTAGAATCTCCTCTAATTTGGGGCATCCACGTCGCTCAAGACTCTAGTTTTAAAGACCTTAACAGTCTCAAAGGACAACGAGCCGCTATTAGCAGGTATGGATCTGGCTCACATTTAATGGCCTATGTAAATGCAATGAAACTAAAATGGAACACGGCTTCCAATTTAGAATTTAAAGTTGTTAAAGACCTTAATGGTGCCGTTGAATCATTAAGTAATAAAAAAGCCGATTACTTTATGTGGGAGAAATTTACCACTAAACCATTCGTAGATCAAAAAATATTTAGACGCTTAGGTGACTGTCTAACCCCTTGGCCTTGTTTTGTAATAGCAGTGCGTGACGAATTTATTATTAATGAGAAAGAAACGCTTCAAATCATTCTTAAAACGATTAACACAATCACAACAAGTTTTAAAGAAATTTTAGAAATTGATCGTATTATTTCAGAGCGATACCAACAAAAAAATGAAGACGTAAAAGAATGGTTAAAGCTAACGGAATGGTCACAAAAAAACATAGACCCTAACACTGTCGAGGCTGTTCAAAACCAGTTACTTCAGCTAAATATTATTTCTGAAAAATGGACTTATAATCAATTGGTAACCACCCTTTAATACTATCCCCAATTTATTTCTGACTTTCCTTTAACCGAAAACAACGCATTTGTTTTACTGAAATGCTTATTCCCAAACCAAAAACCACGATTTGCACTCATTGGAGACGGATGACCACTCTCGAAAATAAAGTGCTTACTTGTATCTATTAATTTTTTTTTATTTTTAGCAAAGCTACCCCATAACAGAAAAACAAGATCTGTTTTCTGTTCCGATAAAGTTTTAATGACGAGATCTGTGAAATCTTCCCATCCTTGTTTTTGATGACTACCCGCTTCTTTTGAACGGACACTTAAGGTTGCATTCAGAAGAAATACGCCTTGATTAGCCCATTTAGTTAAATCACCACTTGTAGGATAAGAAAGCTTCATATCTGCTTCTAATTCTTTAAAAATATTTCTCAAAGATGGTGGATGAGCTATTCCTTCATTTACAGAAAAACATAAACCGTTGGCTTGCCCCTCTCCATGATACGGGTCTTGACCAATAATCACGACTCTAATCGCTTCAAATGGACAGCTATTGAATGCATTAAAAAGTTGATCAATCGGTGGGTAACAGCTTTGCTCAGCATACTCAGACTGGACAAATGCACTGAGCGCTTTGAAATAGGGCTTATCACGTTCAAATTTAAGATGGGAAAGCCAGGTTCCTTGTAACTGTAACATATGAATTTAAATCACTTAATATTTAAGTCTTAGACCTCAAATTTAAACTATATTTTTTAAACATTAATACTTACATTTGTAGAAGCCTATGTCAGAACACAATGATTAATATTTCCAAGAAAACTTTACAAGATTTAGAATTTGAATCTGTTATTATACAGGTAACATCTCATAATGTAACATCCCTAGGGAAAACGGCGATTCTCGAAACAATTCCATTCTCAAAAAGAACCGATGTGGTTGAAGCCCTTCTACTTACTAGTGAATTTGCAGCGTCATTTGAAAATGAGAATCGGATCCCTAACCACGGATTTGATGCGATTACTAAAGAATTGAAGTTAATTAAAATTGAAAATAATTATTTGGAAATCGACGGATTTCGCAAAATTGTAAGTATCTGCATAACTACGAATGTGCTCTTAAAATTCTTTGATAAATTTCATGAATACTACCCGTTACTACACGGACATTCTTCTCAAATAGAAAGCAATACAAGTATTTTTGACGCCATCAATAGTGTCATTGATAAATATGGTGAGATTAGAAATGATGCCTCAGACACACTCTATACTGTACGAAAATCACTTCAAGCGGTACGAACAAAAGTCAACACGAGTTTCAACTCTGCTCTAAGCATGTATAACAGTGCAGACTACTTAGATGATATTCGTGAAACAGTCATGGAAAATCGGCGTGTTTTAGCTGTTAAAGCCATGTACAGACGTAAAGTAAAAGGCAGCATCATGGGTGCTAGCAAAACAGGAAGTATCGTTTACATAGAACCTGACACAACACAGCAACACCAACGTGATCTCAATAATTTAGAATTTGAAGAAGCTGAAGAGGTTAAGCGTATTTTACTTGAACTTACTAGCTTTATCAGTGGCTTCTCCCCGCTTTTAGAATCCTATCAATTATTTTTGACGAAATTGGATGTCATTTATGCCAAAGCTAAATACGCGAAGTCTATTGATGCTATTTCTCCAGAAATTACAGAACACCAAGAAATTGATCTTGTAAACGCTTACCACCCCCTCTTGCTGGTTGCTAATAAAAATGAAGGGATTACCACCTTTCCACAAACCATTACCATGACGACCGAAAGTCGGATCATAGTCATATCAGGCCCTAATGCTGGTGGAAAAAGCATTACTCTTAAAACTGTGGGACTCTTACAGCTAATGGTGCAATCTGGAATGCTTATCCCTGTTCATGAACGTTCAAAACTCTGTTTGTTTGAGTCTATTCTGAGTGATATTGGAGATAATCAGTCCATTGAAAATCATTTGAGTACCTATAGTTACCGCCTAAAACAAATGAATCATTTTTTAAAGAAATGCAACAAGCATACGCTCTTTTTAATTGATGAATTTGGAACAGGAAGTGATCCCGAATTGGGAGGCGCCTTAGCCGAAACTTTTCTTGAAGTCTTTTATGAACGTGAAGCGTTTGGGATTATCACGACGCATTACAGTAATTTAAAATTACTCGCCAACGAAATGCCGCATATTCAGAATGCAAATATGTTATTCGATGAAAAAACCTTACTTCCGTTATATAAATTAGTAATTGGACATGCAGGAAGCTCATTTACATTTGAAGTTGCTCAAAAGAATGGCATTCCTTTTAGTTTAATTAATCGCTCTAAAAAGAAGATTGAACGTGGTAAAATTAGGTTTGACAAAACCATTGCAAAACTCCAAAAAGAACGTTCAAAACTTGAAAAAACAGAACGTGCACTTAAGCAAAATGAAATTAAAAAGAGTTTAGAAGCTGATAAACTAGAAATTACTAATGCCAAGGCTAAGAAAAAGCTACAAAGCTATCAGGAGCTTTTTGATAGCAACCAACGTTTAGTATACTTAGGGCAAAAAATAAGTGACTTAGGAGAGAGCTATCTAGAAAACAATCGCAAAAGAGAATTAATGAACGAGCTTTTTAAACTAGTTCAAGTTGAAAATTCAAAACGTCAAAAAGTCAGTCTCAAACAAAAAAGAACGCTTAAGGCTAAAGAAACAGAACTCAAAAAAGAAGTAGAGCAAAAGATCGAAGTCATTCGCAAACAAAAAAAGAAGCAAAAGGAAATAGCTGCGCTTGTACCCCCAAAACCAAAACGGGTTCTTGTTATTGGAGACTCGGTGCGTTTGGAAGATGGCCGTGCGGTAGGAACTTTAGACAAACTCGAAAAAAACAAAGCGGTTGTCAATTATGGGCTTTTCACGACTACGGTAAGCGTGGACCGACTGGAGTACGTAAAAACTAAAAAGTAATGGATCATATCATTTTTTTTGACGGAGTTTGTAACCTATGTAATAACAGTGTTAATAAGCTTATAAAAATGGACGTAAAAAAAGTGTTTAAGTTCGCCTCCCTACAGAGTGAATTTGCAAGGTCTTTTATTCCTGATCATCTCATAAACCATAAAGATTTTGATACTATTTTATTTTATAAGAATGGCCAATTCTACGATCGAAGCAACGCAGTACTGAACATTTGTAAAGCCTTAGGGGGTGGATTTAACGTATTTTTAATTGGATATATTATCCCTCGTTTTATACGTGATACCCTGTATCGTTTGGTGGCTAACAATCGCTATAAATGGTTTGGTAAAAAAGACCAATGCATGGTTCCTACTGATGATTTAAAAGAGCGGTTTTTGGATTAAGCTGTTGTTATTATCTTTTTCAAACACAGTTTCATAATGTTCCACTGTTGGAAATGGATCATAATAGCTGTATTGAATCTCTTTCCATTTTAAATACGCTTTGGACTTTCTAAATCCTATCTCATGGCTATCTAAATCTTTCCAATTAACCAATAAAATATATTGATTAGCAGTCTTAATACATTTTTTTAGAGTGTGTCCTTCATATCCCTTTATCGAACTAATGTATTGACTAGCAATTATAAAGTCAGCTTCAAAAGAGACTTATAAACCTGTTTTAACTTTTAAAATAGCTACTTCAAGTATTGAGTCTTGTTAAGGAATATTTCCGAAGTACATATTTTCTATTTAACCTCATCTAAATGGTCATCCCATTCTTTTGATTGTGGGTTGTGGAGCTTACCTTCTAGTTTTGCGACAATCATGGAAACAGTGGCATCTCCTGTAACATTTACCATGGTACGACACATATCC
>JABAZC010000018.1 GCA_018608625.1 Flavobacteriaceae bacterium
TCCATCCTCTCCTCCATTATGTGCTTTAGCTAAGCCAACATAAGCTCCTAATCCACTAACAGTCAATGTGCCAGCAGATTCATCGTAAACATATGTTGCAGGACTTGAGCCATTGTGTGGGGCTATTGGAGCTCCACATGCCTCAGGGTCGACTCCTTGCCATGGCTCGAGCCAGGTATCAGATCCTACTACATTCGAGAAGTTTCCTCCATTGAATACAAAAGTATCATCAAAAAAGCAAGAACGTACATTTACATCATCAGTACTATTTGACCACCAATTAATAGCCCCTTGAGTTGGACCTACTCCAAGTGCCCCTGCTTCTGGAAGCATTCTCCAAGTACCTTCAAGTGGAGATGGACCTGATGGGGATTTATAAAAGTAGATATTATCAATAAAAACAGTACCGGCCGCCCAAGGAGTTCCCTCAAACTTTAATTGAAATATATCGGTTACTACTTGTCCAAGATCAGTGTATGCACTAACAGGGATATCTATACTAGTCCAGTTATCAGCTGTTAAGCTTGTCACGATAGGAGTTTCAGTAGATGCTCCATCTACACCATTAATCAAAGAAGTTTCAATATCAGTGACCGAATTAGCTGTCCAGACATCAATATGAAGGTATTCCATTGTTGAAACATCAACAGAAGTTCCATCAGCTAAAGAAATTCCTTGGTAGCTTAAGTTGATATATTGTAACATCGTATCTCCAGCTAAATCATATAAATTCCATCCACTTCCTTGTCCTCCTTGACCCCAGTCTGGGAAATAATTTGTTCCTGGAAGATCACTATAAACAGAACTAAATATTGAAATAACATCCTCATCAGCTCTTGTTGGAGGAGTAGGCGCTGAAGCGACAGGAGCTTCTATTGCGGTAACTTCGAAGTCTTCAGTGTAAACTGTTGTTTCGATTGCTGCTCCCATAACTTCTACTGTAATTGTATAAGTTCCAGATTCTGTAAAATCTATAACTACAGTGTCACCAATATTTCCAGTTGCTGGTGACGGAGTCTCTTCAGTAGTCCCTGGTGCTGTAACATCAAAACTTACAGCAAAATCAGCTGATGCTGTAACATTTACACGTTTAGAAATTGCAGAATCATTTTCGATAACAACCTCTAAATTGGAAGGTGCTTGAAATGAAACAACTAACTCTTGTTCTAGAGTTGTTTCTAGTCCAGTAACTCCATACGCAACCGCAGTCACTGTATAAGTTCCTTCTACATACGTGTGAGTAGTATTCTGACCATTGGTGAAATTTACAGGATCAGAAGTGTCATCTCCAAAATGAATATCAAACTCTACTGCTCCTTGAGCAGTCGGAGTAATTGAAACAAGACCTGTATTATCTTGAGTTACTTGAAAAAGCATTGCTAATTCAGAGGGAGCTTCAACGCTAGTACTAAAGTTTATGTCTTTTTGGTCGTCTGAACATGTAGTTAATGCTAAAAGAACAACAGAAAGACTAAATATATATTTAAGTATTTTCATAATAGTATTTTTTAATAGTTTGGATTTTGATTCCAGTTTCCGTTTGAAAATTGAATTTCTTGGATTGGAATTGGAAATAATTCATGTTTACCAGCTTGAAAGCCATCAATTTCAGATGGTGCTTGTCCGGTTCTAACAAGGTCGAAGAAACGATGTCCTTCTCCTACTAACTCTACATGTCTCTCATGATAAATTGCATCTGTTAATTCTGAGCCAGAAGCAGACACATTATTAGAATCGCCTCCAAAAGCTCGAGAACGCACCATGTTTAAATAAGACTGCGCTTTTGCGTCATCAATACTTCCTCTATTATTTGCTTCAGCTGCCATTAGCAATACATCTGCAAAACGAATTGATCGGTAATTATTTGGATTTGTCAAGTTTTGATCGCCAATATTCTGATCGCCTTGGCGAGGAATATACTTTCTGTTATAGTAACCAGTATGCTCATACCCAAGTCCATAAGTAGCTCCTGTTTGTTCAGCCCATGCTTCGATGTCAAGTACAGAAACCTCTTTCCTTGAATCTCCATCTTCAAAGCTGTCTACAGTTTCTTGAGTGGGTACATTAAAGCTATATCCAGAATCATAAGTTGGTCCGGTATGGTTTCTGATACCATTAAATCCAACAGCTACATTACCTTCACTACACTGCAGACAGCCAAAACCAGCGCCTTCAGCATCGGTATACTGAACCTCAAACACAGACTCTACATTATTTTCTCCTTCGTTTTCAAACATTGTTTCATAGCTAGTAGCTAATTGGTAAGGTCCGTTGTTAATAACGTTGTCTAAAACAGTAGCCGCTTCGCTAAATTTGTCTTGGTATAAGTAAGCTTTACCTAGTAAAGCTTCTGCAGCTCCTTTGGTAACACGTCCAACTTGAGGAGCATTATAATCTAAGTTGTTAACTGCAAATACTAAATCACTTTCGATAAGCGCATAAACTTCCTGGGCAGAATATCTAGCAATGGATAATTCATCTCCAGGTGCAAAACGTTTTCCTGACCCTAGTAAAGCAGCATCATAATCTTTAATAGGAAGACCACCGAACCACTTAACTAATTCAAAATGATAATAAGCTCTAAGAAAACGAACTTCAGCAATCATTTTATTTCTTCCCTCAAAATCTGTTTTATCTTTAAATTCTAAGAAATAATTAGCTCTACTTATTCCAGAAAACATCCAACTCCAAACATCTCTTAGGTTACTATTTACTGGAGTGTGTCCCATGTCATCTATTTGCTGAAAACCAACAACATCTGTCGCGCTTTCACCTCCACACAATGTGTTATCAGATGCAATTTCACCAAGCAACACATTGACGTAAGAAGCTTGTAATAAATCATAGACTCCTACAAGAGCCATGTAATAATCATCTTCAGAATTAAAGTATCCTTGAGAATCAATATTATAATTATCAGTTTCGTCCAAATATTCATCTGAACAAGAGTAAATCCCTGTAGCAACTAGTGTAAACACTAAAATTGCTGTTATTATATTTTTATTGTTTTTCATCGTGTTTTATTTAAAATGAGATATTTAATCCTAATATATATTGTCTAACCGTTGGATAGAAACCGCTATCAATACCTCCACCTAATGCTTGTCCTGTAGTTGCTGCTGGGTCAAACCCTTTGTATTCAGTAAAGGTGAATGCGTTATTAACAGATGCATAAAGTCGCACTTTAGATAATCCAAAATCTTCTAAAGTTTCCTTCGGTAAACTATATCCTAATTGAATGTTTTGAATACGTACAAAAGAAGCGTCTTCAACATAAAAGTCTGAAAATAATTTATTAGTAGAGGCCCCAGTTGTCGCTCTAGGAACAGAATTACTTGTCCCTGGTCCTGTCCATCTTTCTAGGTAGTAATCTAAACGATTCACATTTGGTTGATCGCGTTCATAATTTCGAACCATGTCTTTTCCTACCTCAGCAAAAGCATACATGCTAAGATCAAAACTCTTGTAATTAACTGAAAAGTTGAAACCCATGTAGTAATCTGCCAATGGCTTACCTATAAAGGTTCTATCATCCGAATTAATCTCTCCGTCTCCATTAACATCTACGTAACGAATATCCCCAGGAACAGCTCCGTAACCTAATCCTTCTTGAGAAGGGTGTGCGTCTACGTCAGCTTGAGTTTGAAAAATTCCATCTGTTTGTAGTCCGTAGAAATAGCCTATTGGCTGACCATTTTCCATTCTTGATGGAGGCAGCGGCTGGCCAACTCCAAATGAACCACCTGTAAGTGGAACTTCTGCATTAACGTCTATTACTGTTCCTTCGATCTTAGTAACATTATAACTTACATTGTAAGATAAATCGTCAGTAATGTTGTCGCTGTAGTTAATCATAAACTCTAATCCCTCAGAACGTGTTGTTCCAGCATTTACAGTTGGTGATCCCGAACCAGGAGCAGTAGTTCCTAAAATACCAGAAACTGGTAACCCTGGGATTAATAAATCAACTCTATCTTCTAAAAAGTAATCAGCTACAATTTCTAATTTGTTTCCAAAAAACTTAGCGTCTACACCAATATCAAGTTTTTCAGCTGTTTCCCACTTCGCTGCAGCATTAGCTATAGGCCCGTTTGCAACTCCATTTGTTAGAGCCCCATCAAAAACATAAGTAGCTTCTCCACTAAGAGCGGATCTGTAAAGGTCATTTCCAACAAGGTTACCTAAAGTTCCATAACTTCCACGAATCTTTAAGAAATCAATAACTTCATTATCCTTCAAGAAGTTTTCGTCAGAGATTTTCCAACCTGCTGTAACAGATTTAAAGTAATCAATCCTGTTGTCCTTAGCAAATGCCGAAGAACCATCTCTACGTATCATAGCAGAAAATAAATACTTTCCTTTGAAATCATATTGAAGTCTACCAAAATAAGAAAGTAAACGGTTGTCATATATATATGATCCATTTTCTTTGGCATCACTAGTACCTGTAGTAAGTGCAATATCAGCAAACTCCCAAGAGTTATTTGGAACATCAAACCCAGTAGCAAATAATCCATTACCCCAGTTTTTGATCACAGTTGTTCCAACCGTAGCTTCCATATTGTGCTTTTCAGCAAAAGATTTTTTATAAGTTGCGAACGTATCCCATGTGTAAGAATCAAATTGACTCTTACTCTGACTCACCGTACTTCGACTTGTGTTGAACACTTTTCCAGCTCCATAATTAACAATAGGAGAAAATGATTTAGATTTATCACTATACGTTTTGAAACCCATCCTTGATGTAACCGTTAAATCATCTCTTAACTTATATTCAAGCTGGAAATTACCTTCAATACTACTACCAAAGTAAGTATTGTAAGTGTCACGGATTTGTGAAAAAGGATTGATTATTTCATTTCCAAAAATTCCATTAACATCTTCTTGATCCAGAGCAAACATAGGAGAATAACTAATAGCATTAAATAAGACAGACCCTAAACCTGATTCGTTAATAGTTTTTCTTTTGTTAGAAAAATAGTTAAGATTTAAAGTAGACTTTAGGCGATCATTAACGTCAATTCCCAGATTTAATTTGATGTTATCTCTAACATAGTTTGATTTATCACTTGCAATTATACCGTCTTGATCTAAACGTGTGGCGCCTAAGTAATAAGTTACATTGTCAGTACCCCCTGAAAGACTAACATTGTGGTTTGTCATTAATGCTTGGTCAAATAACTTGTCTTGCCAGTTTGTGCCATAAGCTGGCCCTGCGATGTTATCATAAGGTAAGGCTTGACCATTATTTGCATAACTTTCATTAACTAAAGCTGCATATTCACTAGCATTTAAAAGAGATAATTTTTTTGTTGTTTCTTGTATTCCTGCATAGGTATTATATGATACTGTTGGAGCAGAGTTTTTCTTTCCTTTTTTAGTTGTTACTAAAATTACACCATTAGCTCCTTCAACACCATATATGGCAGCCTGAGCATCTTTTAAAACGGTAAGACTTTCAATGTCGTCTGGATTTAAACTATTAAAGCTAGAAACTATATATCCATCAACAACTAGTAGAGGATCATTGTCAGTATTACTGCTAACCCCCCTAATTAAAAATCTAAATCCACTACCTGGAGAACCAGACTGGGTAGAAACGGATACACCTGTTGTAGTTCCCTGAAGAGCCTGAGACACATCAACTGGTCTTAGCTTTTCGATTGTTTCAGAACCTACAATAGAAACAGATCCAGTAAGATCTTTTCTGCTTTTAGAGCCATAACCAATCAAAACAACTTCATCTAAGGACTCCTTGTCTTCAACTAACTCAACATTCATCTCCGAAGAAACTGGGAGTTCTAATGTTTCAAATCCAACATAAGTAAACACTAAAGTTGCACCTGATTGAACATTTGAGATAGTAAAATTACCATCGAAATCCGACACAGCTCCTGAGCTAGTGTTCTTGACAATAATGTTAACACCTATCAAGGGTAAGCCATCAACGCTGGATTTTACTGTTCCATTTACTGAAACATTCTGAGCAGTTGCATTAAATACAAAAGCAAAGCTTAACAGTAAAGTAAAAAATACTTTTTTCATAAATATTAGTTTAATTAAATTTTTGATAAATCTAATGTATGTATTTGATAATTACACAAAATTTAACTCTACAAAAAACATACATGTCAAAAATAATGGCTGAAATTTATCAAAATCATATTGTTTAAGATCAAAAATAAGTTTTTATTAATCCGCTGTTTTAATAACCATAATTCATGAAACGGATACATGTATAGCTATTGTATGGTTTAAAACTAGAAGTGTTGTGTTTTTAAAGCTCTAAAATATAGCTAGTCAAACTAGATTCATGAGGTAGACCTATCTTTTTTCGCAAACGATATCGCTTAACCTCTACGCTTCTGTAAGAAATATTTAATAATGGTGCTATTTCTTTTGATGTTAGATTAAGTCTTAAATAAGCACACAGTCTTAAGTCGTTGGGTGTAAGACTAGGGTGAAGAGATTTTATATGCTTAAGAAAGTCTTTATCTGCATTATTAAAGGCTTCTTCAAAAAGTTTCCAATCGTCTGTATTGTTTAAATTTTTGTCTATAATTTTAATAACCTTTGGTAGATCTTGTCCACCATCCTTGTTCTTTAATTCTTTTTTAATATTATTAAGGAATTCATTCTTTTTAATAAGGCTCATTGTAGAGATGGCTAACTCACGGTTTTTACTTTCAATATCTAATTTTAATTTCTCATTATTTAACTGCATAAGCTTTTGAGAAGATTCAAGTTCTTTAAGTGCGATTTCTTCTTCCGATTTCTTAAGAACTTTGAGTTGCTGTCTATTATAATAAGTTTTATAAACGTTGTGAATAAGAACCCATAACAAGGACAATAAAATAACATATAAGAGGATAGCAAGATTGGAAAGGTACCAAGGAGTTTTGATCACAAAAGAGAAAGATCTTGTATTTATAGTCTCTGTCACCCCAGTCTTCCCTTTTACCATAAAACGATAATTACCATAAGGTAAGTTCTCAAAAACTTGAGAACTATTTTCAGACCAATCTGACCACTTTGTTGACCATCCTTCGAGGATATAGGAATAATTTTTCTTAACAATGTTATGGTAATGTGGAATAGAATAGTTGAAATAAAGACTATTAGTGTCAAAGCTTAAGGAATTGTTAGAGTTTAAGTCAAGTTTGAATTTATCTTCACTAACTTTACTAGCCTCTACAGAAGTTAGTTTTATACTGTAAAGGTGGCTAGGCTTATTAGTGCTAGAGTTGAATATGAAATAGCCGTTTGAAGAGCCTAAAAGATAATCATCAACTCCTATTTTGGTTAAATTTTCAAATCCAGTAACTACTTTTCTAAAATTAGAAAGTGAAACTGGAACAACTTCAGTTTTAGGGATTTCTGTTATACTACCTGGACTAATCAACAAAATATTATCGTTTGCAAAACACCATTTAAGACCATTAGACTCCTTAACATCCATTAAAGTTGACCTTGTTGTATAGCTACTCAAAAGCTCTGAAAAAGATTCTGCTCTAATAAAACTTTGATTGCTGTCAATGTATTTGTAGACACCCTCAGATGAAAAGTAATATAACTTGTTAGAAAAATTTAAAATACTTGAGCCCATACCCTTTTGAACAGAGTCAGAAATATTAGAAACATTAGAAAAAGATAATAAATCATCTGACAATATCAGTTCATATAAACCTCTTAGCTCATGATTAACAAATATTTTGCCATCTACCTGTTCATAAAACCTTGTAGACAAATCAAATCCATCAATTTTATTTCTAAAACTCCATTTACCTGAGTTGTTCTCTAACAGACTTAATCCAGAATAGTTGCCTTGTAAAATGATAGAAGGATGACTGTCTAAGGTTTTAAAATCCCATGTACCGGGTAAGTCAAAAAATGCTTGCTGAATTTGTTGATTTTTAATTATAAAGGTGCCTGAATCATGGCCACAGAACAAGAGCCCATCAATTTCTTTAAGGCTCCAAACTTGCCCATTGGTTCCCTCAACAAACATAAAGTTGTTGTCAGATTCTCTTAGTTTATAAAACAATCCCTGATTAGTACCTAAGAACAAATAGTCGTCATAAACTAGGGAAGAATAAACTGTTCCAATAGTCCCTTTAGTATCGTTATAGACAGTAAACTGAGTGGATAAATTAATAAAACTGATGCCAATATCTAATCCAAGCCATAAATTATCTTGCTGGTCTTCATATACCGACAAAACAGTATTATTACTAAGTCCATTTTCAAAATTTAAATCATATTTCAATTTTCCGGTAGGAGAAAGTTGAAAATATCCCTTGGAAACTGTTCCAAGAACAATACTATTGTCTTTCAGCTTGGTTGTACTGTAAATTCTTAAAGATTTCAAATCAATTTTAGAATCAATTCTCCATGGAACTAACCTATTATTTTCAAGAAAATAAAACCCATTTGATTCTGTTAATAAAAGTAGTTTTCCGTCAAAGTCAAACATTCCAACTAATTTATTATTTACTATTCTAGAATCACTCAGTAAAAGCTCCACAACTCCATTGTTAAACTTGAATACTCCCTTATTTTTCTTGTTGAAAAACAAAACTCCGTTTACAATGAAAATATTTGCTATGTCATCATCGGACTCAATAAACGAATATTTATTTGTTTCTATATTAACCAAATAAATCCTTGAATAGGACTGAAAAACTAGCCAATCATCTAGCTTAAGTATCTTCCAAAATTGTTCTTCATCAGTTAATTCAATGTCTAACTTTTGAGCTAATGAGATATATTCTAAAACATTTTTATTGTTTTTCTTCCATATACCAAAATCCATATAACTTCCAGTGTATATATCGTTCCCAACAGCCTTTACAGACCTTACAATAGAATTGTCAGGAACTGGATATAAACTCCAATTAACTCCGTCAAATTCAAGAAGCCCAGAATTATTTGCAAAATACATGGTCTGATCAGAAGTCTGAGAGATTCCCCAGTTTTGATTTTCTGCCCCGTATAAATCAGGAGCATATGCCATTAAGGGGGGATGCTCTTGAGCTTCAAGATTTAGAAAACTGAATACAACTAAAATAAAATATACTATTCTCATAAAAACAGATTTCTCTACAATATTTTTAATTAAAATATATGTTATTCATTAAATGGAATCAAATATAACACAAATATTAGAATGCCATTTATAATATCCATAAACTGTCCAAATTACAGTTGATAAAAAATATTGTTTATAATGATTCATATAATATGATTTACCACTATTAGATGAAGGTATAGAATTTTTCTTGGTAGAATTAATTATATTTGTTCTTTGTTTAGTGTTTTTTGAGCAGTTTAACCAACTTTACGAAAGCTAATATTAACCTATAAGTCAAAAAAATGATTGCTAAATATTTATTCGTAATTATCTTACCGGTTTTGTTAGTGACTACAGTTAGCGCTCAAACAATCAGAATCAATGAAGTATCCTCGTCTAACTCCATCTATTATGATGAAGATGGAGATACCCCAGATTGGATAGAACTATACAATTTTGGATCTCAAACTATTTCATTAAACAACTGGACGTTATCGGACGATATTCAAGATCTTGGCAAATGGACTTTCCCAAATACGTCAATAACGCCAGGACAATATTTATTGATTTGGGCTTCTTCAAAAGATCGACCTTATATCTCCTGTGCAAGGACTATTGTAAATCAAGGAGCCATCTTTCAATATTTAATCCCTACATCTGAGCCAAACCCCAACTGGAAAAATTTG
>JABAZC010000044.1 GCA_018608625.1 Flavobacteriaceae bacterium
CCTGTGTAGTTTTTTCTTTCTACAAAAATGTGAACAGTTTCTCCATAGGTATAAATTCCAGCTCTCACTATTTTGCCATGTTCGTCTTTTTCAACCGTTGGTTCCATATAAGACTTTGCGCCTCTTTTGGTCGTTTCTTCCCATGATTTTTTAGCGTCATTCACCCACAAAGCAACAACTTTCACCCCATCACCATGCTTGGATAAATGTTCGTTCATCCATGAATCTTGATTAAGTGGAGTGGTTAACACGATTCTTATTTTATCTTGTTTAACAACATAAGATGCATAATCTTTACATCCCGTTTCTAATCCTTTATATGCATAGGATTGAAACCCAAAAGCAGTTTTGTAAAAGTGGGCTGCTTGTTTTGCATTACCTACAATAAATTCTACATAATCAGTTCCTAATAGCGGGAGAAAGTCTTTTGCATCTTTAAATATTTTTTCCAATCCGTACTCTACGTTTTTTATTTTACTCATTTCCGTAAATTTTTTATTTTTTTATTTTGTAACCCAGGATTTATAATAATCTTCGTTTTGTAAATTCATGGCTTCTTCTGTCACCATTAATGGACTAAAAGTGTCCACCATCACAGCGAGTTCTTGGGTTTCTTTTTTTCCAATACTTTTTTCCATTGAGCCTGGGTGTGGACCATGGGGAATTCCTGCGGGATGCAAGGTTACACTTCCTTTATTAACATCATTTCTACTCATAAAGTCACCATCTACATAATAAAGGACTTCATCCGAGTCGATATTAGAGTGGTTATAGGGTGCTGGTACCGATTTTGGATGGTAATCAAAAAGCCTTGGCACAAACGAACAAATGACAAACTTAGACGTCTCAAATGTTTGATGTACTGGAGGCGGTTGATGAATCATCCCAGTAATAGGTTCAAAATCATGAATAGAGAACTTATAAGGGAAGTTATAGCCGTCCCAGCCCACCACACTAAAAGGGTGAGCAGCATAAATATATTCGTGAATTGTGTCTTGTTTTTTAACCTTTATAAGAAAGTCGCCTGATTCATTAAACGTTTCTAGTTCTGTAGGAGGGTGTAAATCTCTTTCAGAGTATGGGGCACCTTCTACATGCTGGCCAAACCAGTTTCGATAGCGTTTAGGTGTATAAATAGGACTTCTTGATTCCACTATGAACAGGCGGTTGTCTTCATCATTAAATTCGATTTGATAGATTACCCCTCTAGGAATGACTAGATAATCTCCGTATTTGAAATCGATATTTCCCAGAAGTGTTCTTAACTTACCAGTTCCTTTGTGGACAAATAGTACTTCGTCTGAATCTGTGTTTTTATAAAAATAAGTTGTTAAGGACTCTTTTGGAGCCGCCAAACTTATTTGACAATCTTGATTAGCAAGTATACAAGTTCTGCTTTCTAAATAATCTGATTTAGGGGCTACTTCAAAACCTTCAAGTTTTAACGACTTCATATTTTTAGAAACTGCAATCTTTGGAGCGACATCGTAAGATTTTAAAATCTTTTTGACTTGTGTGGGACGTTGGGTGTGGTACATCAATGACGACATCCCTTCAAACCCTATGGTGCCAAACAATTCTTCATAATAAAAATTGTCATTATCGTCTTTAAAAATAGTGTGTCTCTTTGGAGGAATTTTTCCTAATGTATGATATCTAGGCATATTATTGCTGAAAAATTAAGTAGTTAATCAATAAGTAATTAAAATGATTATAAGAACAAATATATATTTAATGCAAGTATAATGACCGTTTATTATTGAATCAGTTTTTAAATAAGAATATTTATATGTATTTTTGAATAATTAAAGTGTTTTATTCTTTATGTAGCCAATTTTATAACTTTTTAACTATTTTCTTTCTAAATGATTGATAAACTTGATAAGACAGATATTGAAATTTTAAGGCTATTACAGCAAAATAGCAATCGTACCATAAAAAACATTGCTGACGTCTTAGGGATGACGACAACTCCTATTTTTGACCGTATTAAAAAACTAGAAAAAAAAGGATTTATAGATAAATATGCAGCTATTTTAAATTCTAGAATGTTGGGTTTGAAATTGACAGTATTTGTAGGAATTACTTTAAAAAATCACACCAGAAGTTATTTAGAGAAATTTGTGACGACCATTAAAGGATTTACTGAAGTAGTTGAGTGTCACCGTGTATCCGGAAATTTTGATTATTTATTGAAACTGACTCTTGTTGATATTGAAGATTATGAACAGTTTATTTTAACCAAATTGGCTATTATAGCCGATGTGAATAATGTTCAAAGTTATGTAGCACTTTCTCAAAGTAAGTCAACGAATGAAGTCAATCTAGACCATTTGATGTAAAACACTTACTCTCTGAGTACAATCAAACTTGCTTTGTAACCCGTGGTCAATAGCCATTCGCCTGAAGCGATAAGAACATCACTTTCATTGTAAACTTTGAGCTGTGCCGTGTTGGGGCTAGAACTCCCTTCGTTAAGGGCAAAAAACTCAATAGTGTTTAGTCCCTTTTTTAATTCGACGTCAATGATATAAGCCGAGTTTCTCAGCGCGATATTAGGGTGAACTATGGCTTTATTTAATAATAACTTAATGCGATCACCGTCTTCATATTCATGATCTCGACAAATTATTCGAATAAACTTTGATTTCGTTTTTATATCCCCTAAATAGTAATCGCGATCAAACTTAGATAAATCTTTCTGACCCTCTTTAAATTGTTGTTTTATTTCCCAAGTAGGGTCTACAACATCACGTGTTTCTGTAATGCCATACTCCTTTTTGGCAAATCCGTCAATTGGCTTAATATCCATGCTAATGGTAAACCCTTTATCTGTTAATCCAACAATAGGAGAGAGTTTGATTGGGTAACGCTCAGATAATTTACTTTTATCTAATGCAAATGCGTTCACTCTAAAATCTTCTTTTGCACGGTCTATTTGAGAAAAACCAGTCTGTTGCATTCCAATGACTAGTATTAGCAAAATTAAATATCGAATCATAAAACGTATTGGGCTTACTTAATTTGTAAAGATATAGTTTTGGTTATGAACTTCATAAAGCAGAGCAATAATTAAATCTTATTATAAAGATATTTCAATAATCATTCCATTTCATAGTTTTAAGTTAAATAATCATAATTCATATTAACGTCCTCATTTTTTATATATCTTTAATTTTTAATAATTAATATTCTTGCTAACATCTCTTACAGCCTTAAAAAATCAACTTTCAGGGGAACTATACGATAGTGACCTTGTCAAATCGTTATACGCCACAGATGCTTCGGTCTATCGAGAATTGCCGTACGCTGTAGTAATTCCTAAGTCTATAAATGATGTTAAATCAGTTATTAAATTTGCACATTCAAATTCACTTTCTATCATTCCTAGAGCTGCAGGAACTTCTTTAGCAGGTCAATGCGTTGGAGATGGAATTGTGGTAGATGTATCTAAATACATGACAGAAATTTTAGAAATAAACACTCAAGAGCAATGGGTTCGGGTTCAACCTGGGGTCGTTCGCGATCAATTGAATGTATTTCTAAATCCTTACGGCTATTTTTTTGGTCCCAATACGTCTACGGCCAACCGATGTACTATTGGTGGGATGGTTGGAAACAATTCGTGTGGATCGACGTCTATTGTTTATGGATCAACTCGTGATCACACATTAGCAGTTAAAGCATTATTAAGCGATGGGAGTTCGGTTACGTTTTCTTCCCTAACTAATAAAGAGTTTAATTTTAAGCTCAAAGAAGATTCTTTAGAAGGAGCTCTGTATAAACAGCTTTACTCTGAACTTTCGGATCCTCAAATCCGGGAACAAATTGAATTAGGTTATCCAAAAGCGTCAATCTTTAGACGTAATACTGGTTATGCTGTAGATGCGTTGATGAATACCAGTCCGTTTGAAGCTGCTAGCGAGGCTTTTAATTTCTCTAAATTAATATGTGGTTCTGAAGGAACTTTAGCTTTTATTACCGAATTAAAGCTTCAAATTGTTCCATTACCAAAACCTTTTCAAGTCGTGTTGAATGCACACTTTAGTACCATTAATGAAAGTCTTCAAGCCACTCTAGTGGCAATGAAAATGTCGCCGACGGCCTGTGAATTAATGGATAAAACAATATTAGACTGTACCAAAGATAATATAACTCAACAAAAAAACCGTTTTTTTGTTGAAGGAGATCCTGAAGCTATTTTAATGATTGAATTTAGAGGCGACTCCATTGAAGCTGCAAAAGAGAAGGCGAACGATTTGGAATTGAGTCTTACAAAATTAAATCTTGGATATGCCTATCGATTGGTGGAAGGTGCTGATTGTGAAAAAGTTTGGGATTTACGTAAAGCAGGATTAGGGCTACTAGCCAATATTCCGGGCGATGCAAAAGCGGTCGCTTGTATTGAAGATACAGCAGTTGCTGTTGAGGATTTACCTGAATACATAGAAGCTTTTACAGCGCTTATGAAATCCTATCATCAAAAAACAGTTTACTATGCCCATGCAGGCGCTGGAGAATTACATTTAAGACCTATTTTGAATCTAAAGTCATCAGTAGATATTGACTTATTTCGTTCCATTAGTGAAGCTTCCGCAAAACTGGTTAAATACTTTAACGGTTCTCTTAGTGGTGAGCACGGAGATGGACGTGTTCGATCAGAGTTTATACCATTAGTTTTAGGGCATTCTAATTATCAGCTTCTAAAACGTATTAAATCAACTTGGGACCCTATAAATTTATTTAATCCTGGAAAAATTGTAGAAGCCGTTGCCATGGATAAAGACCTAAGATACGAAGCGGATGCTAAGGAGAAAGAAGTTGAAACTCTGTTTAATTTTGAATCCACAGGGGGGATTTTAAATACCGTCGAGAAATGTAATGGGTCTGGAGATTGCCGTAAATTAAGTTTTGCAGGAGGCACCATGTGTCCTAGTTACAGAGCAACCTTAGATGAAAAAGACTCAACTCGTGGACGTGCCAATGTTCTAAGAGAGTTTTTAACTCAAAACACAAAAGAAAATCCTTTTGATCATCCAGAAATTAAAAACGTAATGGACCTTTGTGTGTCTTGTAAAGCGTGTAAATCTGAATGCCCTTCAAATATAGATATGTCGACCTTGAAAGCTGAATTTTTATTTCAATATCAGAAAGTAAATCCTGTGTCACTTCGAAGTAAACTCATTGCACACAATGCAAGAATAAACGCTTTAGCCTATCGTTTCTCAGCTTTTTATAACGCTATCGGAAAAAGCTCTTGGTTTAAACGCGCTATAGGAGTTCACCCAGAAAGATCTCTTCCAACCCTAAAATCAACCACATTAAGACAGTGGTTTTCTAAGTACAAACAAGTAGAACAAGCTAAAGTGGTCTATTTGTTTTGTGATGAATACACCAATCATTATGATCTTGAGATTGGGAAAAAAGCAATTGAATTACTTGTTAAGTTAGGGTATTCAGTTAAAATGCCAATCCATCCAGAAAGTGCAAGGGCCTATATTTCTAAAGGTTTTTTAAATGAAGCTAAAGCAATTGCAACAGAAAACATTAAGTTATTTAGAACGCTTATTTCTAAAAACATGCCTTTGATTGGAATTGAACCCTCGGCTATTTTAGGCTTTAGAGATGAATATCCAAATCTAGTAAATACAACTTTAAAGTTAGACGCTGATAAAGTGGCTCTAAATACGTTCACAATAGAAGAGTTTTTGTCTAATGAAATAGATCATTCTCGTATTGATGTTTCGCTTTTTTCAAAATCATCCAAAACCATTTACTACCACGGCCATTGCCATCAAAAAGCGTTGTCATCAAACTCTTATGCAGAAAGGATTTTAAGCCTCCCTAAAAACTTTACAGTACAAACGATTGATTCAGGTTGCTGTGGAATGGCAGGTTCGTTTGGATATGAGAAAGAACATTATGAATTAAGTCAGCAAATAGGTGAAGATCGTTTATTTTCAGCGTTGAGAACTGTAAAACCGGATGCGATCGTTGCAGCTTCAGGAACAAGTTGTAGGCATCAAATTAAGGATGGAGTCAATAAAACTGCATTACATCCTATTGAAGTTCTGTATAATGCTTTAAATTAGTGCCATGAATTATATAGAGCTTATCGGCTATTTTGGCGCTTTGACTATTGGTGTTGTTATCGGTCTATTTGGAGGTGGAGGGTCTATACTCGCTGTCCCGGTATTTGTTTATTTATTTCATTTGAATCCTATACTGGCCACTAGTTATTCTTTGTTTGTAGTTGGTTGTTCTGCAGCTGTTGGAACCCTGATTAACATTAAAAAGAAATTAATTGAATTCCAGACAGTCCTTGTATTTACAATTCCAGCATTGAGCTCTGTTTCACTAACTAGACGTTATTTAATTACAAACCTTCCTGATGTGGTTTTCGAGTCGGACTTGGTATTAATTACAAAAGAGATCGCATTGATGTTGATCTTTAGTTTAGTTATTATCGTATCGGCACTATCTATGCTAAAAAAGAATAGACTACGCACTACAAAAAATATAAAAATTATAAATTATAATTCATTAATCGCCATCGGGCTAGGAGTTGGACTTCTAACAGGCTTGGTTGGAGCAGGAGGTGGGTTTGTCATTGTCCCTGCGTTAGTACTCTTTGCTGCTCTCGATATCAAACAAGCAGTCGCAACCTCCTTAATTATTATCACATTTAATGCACTTTTTGGCTTTCTTGCCGACGTGACACAAGTAGCTATTGATTGGCTTTTTCTTATAATTTTCACGTCGATTTCAGTCGTGGGCATATTAATAGGGTCCTATGTTTCAAACTTTACTCATGAAAAGTCTCTAAAAAAGAATTTTGCCCGCTTCATGCTTCTAATGGCTTTGCTTATTATTTATAATGAAGTTACGTAGTAATTAGCAGCATTTTCCTTGATTGTGCCATTAAATTATTTTCGATTCATTCTATTTTAAATTTTTGCATTACATTTGTTGTAAGATTACGTTACAACACTATGAGTCAAAAAGTTTTACTTAACACCAAGGAAGTAAACATCATTCTCCACCGATTGGCTTGTCAACTGATTGAAAAACATATCGATTTTTCTAATACCGTTTTAATTGGCCTTCAGCCTAGAGGTGCTTTTTTGGCACAGCGTTTAAAAACGATGTTAACAGAAGACTATAATATCTCTGACATTAAACTAGGTCTTTTAGACATCACGTTTTATAGAGATGATTTTAGACGTTCTGATAAATTACACGAAGCAAATTCAACTGAGATTGATTTTTTAATTGAAGACAAACAGGTTGTTTTTATTGATGACGTATTGTATACCGGACGAAGTATTAGAGCTGCATTAACAGCGATCCAATCTTACGGACGACCTAAAGAAATTGAGTTGCTAACCCTTATAGACCGTCGATTTAGTAGACATTTACCGATACAGCCCGATTACCGCGGTCGACAAGTAGATGCTGTTAATGATGAAAAGGTATTAGTTAACTGGAAAGAAACAAGTGGCGAAGATGCCGTTTATTTAATAAATAATTAGACCATGAACGAACTGAGTGTTGATCATTTATTAGGAATAAAACATCTAAAAAACGATGATATTAACCTTATTTTTGATACTGCAGATCATTTTAAAAAAGTGATTAATCGCCCGATTAAAAAAGTTCCTTCCCTTAGAGATATTACAATTGCTAATCTGTTTTTTGAAAATTCAACGCGAACTAAATTATCATTTGAATTAGCACAAAAACGGTTGTCTGCCGACGTGATTAATTTTTCATCAGGACAATCCTCTTTAAATAAAGGAGAAACATTAATAGATACAGTGAATAACATACTGTCTATGAAAGTAGATATGGTTGTGATGCGTCATCCAAATCCAGGTGCCGCTAAATTTTTATCTAAGCATGTAGATGCCAAAATAATTAATGCAGGGGATGGAGCCCATGAACATCCTACTCAAGCTCTTTTAGATACGTATTCTATTCGAGAGAAATATGGAGAAGTTAAAGGGAAAAAAGTGGTAATTGTAGGTGATATTTTACACAGTAGAGTTGCCTTGTCAAATATATTTGCACTTCAACTACAAGGCGCTAAAGTGATGGTGTGTGGACCAAAAACTTTAATTCCTAAGTATATAGATAAATTAGGTGTTAAAGTTGAAACCAATTTAATGAAGGCTTTAAACTGGTGTGATGTGGCTAATATGCTCCGTGTTCAAAACGAACGAATGGATATTAGTTATTTCCCTTCCACAAGAGAATACGCGCAACAGTATGGGGTTACTAAAAACCTTTTAGAGTCTCTAGATAAAGAAATCACAATAATGCACCCAGGACCAATAAATAGAGGAGTTGAAATTACCAGTGAGGTTGCAGATTCAGATCAATCTATTATCCTTCATCAGGTCGAGAACGGCGTGGCCATACGAATGGCTGTGATCTATCTTTTAGCTTCTAAAATTCATTAATATTATGACGATTGAACACCACGGCACAACTGCCGTAATTACTCAAGATAAAACAAGTTTAATAGAGTTTTTAAAGAAATTTTCTGTGCTTTATGAGCGTTTCAAATCAGAAGATGTTATTATCCATTTAATAGACACTTCTGTTGGGGATATTGAGGATTTTTCGTCTCTAGCAAGCAAACACAACAGTGCCAAGCTAAGCTTTGTCGTTGTTAATGCTGACTTAAATCAAGAACATTTTGAAAATTTAATCATTATTCCATCACTGCAAGAAGCTCATGATTTTATTGAGATGGAAGTGATGCAACGTGACTTAGGACTTTAAATAAAATTCAGTGAAACTATCTATTCTAGGGTGCTATAGTGCAACCCCACGTATTATTGCGCATACGACTTCACAAGTTCTTGAGACAAGAGGGAATTTGTTTTTAATAGATTGTGGCGAAGGTACTCAAGTAGAACTTCGAAGGCATAAGATTAAATTTAATCAAATTAAACACGTTTTTATATCCCATTTGCACGGCGATCATTATTTTGGTTTGGTCGGGTTAATTTCTACTTTTAGATTACTAACTCGAGAAACAGATTTACATATATATGGCCCAAAAGGGTTAAAAGAACTGATTACTTTGCAAATGAAGCTTGCTGATTCATGGACAAATTTCAAACTTATATTTCATGAGTTGACCAGTAAATCATCAGAGCTGATTTTTGAAGATGAAAAAGTCACCGTACATACCATCCCTTTAGATCACCGTATTTATACCAATGGGTTTTTATTTAAAGAAAAGCCCTTTGAACGTAAATTGCATGTTAGCAAAGCAGAAGATTTAAATATTGATAAGGCTTATTACAGAAAACTGAAACAAGGGGACGATGTTGTTAATGAACAAGGTCACGTAATCTCCAATGAGTCAGTAACTTATAAAGGTAATCAGCCTAAGAGTTATGCTTTTTGTAGTGATACAGCCTACAAGGAAGCGATCATTCCAATCATAAAGGGCGTAGACGTTCTATACCACGAATCTACATTTTTGGAGTCGCATGCTAATTTATGTGCAAAAACAAAGCACTCAACAGCCAAGCAAGCTGCGACGATCGCTTTGAAAGCTAATGTTAAACAACTAATATTAGGTCATTATTCAACTCGTTACGGAGGACTTGAAGGATTTAAAACAGAAGCATCTACTATTTTTAAAGACGTATTGCTTGCGGATGATGGAAAAGTTTTTGAATTCTAGAACTTTTCAAATACTCCCAATCCAAATAATGCAAAATCATATTTAACAGGGTCTGTAGGGTCTAGTTTGCGCAAGCTTTGATCGAGTTCAGCTAGCGCTCTTGAGTCGTTCTGAGAACGGGTTAAAAGTCCCAATTTCCGAGCTACATTTCCCGAATGAACATCTAGCGGACATGACAATTGGGAGGGACTTAATTGAGACCATAATCCGAAATCTACTTTTGTGTCATTTGGTCGTACCATCCACCTTAAAAACATGTTGATACGCTTTGCTGCCGATTTTTTTAAAGGATCACTAATGTGTTTTTGGGTGCGCTGAAGGTGTTCAATCTCAAAAAAATGATGTTTTAAATGATGAATTGCACTCTGTAAACTATCTTTTTCTGAATAGGTATTAAAAACGCCTTCCAATCCATTGTGATGAGTGTAGATATGTTTTAAACTCTCTATAAATTGCATACAGTCTAAGCCATTAAATGTTCGGTGTACAAATGATTTTAATCCCTCAAGATCTTTAGGCTGGTGTTGCATGACAAAGTCATAAGGCGCATGGTCCATTAATGCCATTAAGCGTTTGGCGTTATTGATAATGCTTTTTCGGTTTCCCCATGCTATGGTCGCCGTTAGAAATCCTGAAATTTCAATATCTTCTTTTAGTGAATAGCAATGAGGGATTTGAAGGGGGTCTGATCCAATAAAACCAGGCGTGTTGTACTGTACGACTTTAGAGTCTAAAAACGCTTTGAGTTCAGAATGATTTAATAAACCCAAGCTAGATTGTTTTTACAAGTCCATCACTCATGGTGATTTTTCGGTCAGCCATGTCAGCCAATTCATGATTATGAGTTACAATCACAAACGTTTGTCCAAACCGATCTCTTAATTTAAAAAAGAGTTGATGAAGTTGTTCAGCCGATTCGCTATCTAAATTACCAGAAGGTTCATCTGCAAAAACTACAGAAGGGCTATTAATTAAAGCGCGAGCCACAGCAACACGTTGTTGTTCGCCCCCTGAAAGTTCATTCGGCTTGTGATTAATACGTTCTTTTAATCCTAAAAAACCTAACAATTCAAGGGCCATAGCTTCAGCATCTGTTTGTGATGTTCCTTTGATATATGCAGGGATACAAACATTTTCAAGTGCTGTAAATTCTGGAAGTAACTGATGAAATTGGAAAATAAACCCTAACTGCTCATTTCTAAATTTTGCTAAGGAGTTGCCTGAAAGCGAAGCAATGTTAATCCCATTGATTTCTAATAGGGTGTTGTCATGTTTGCTAGGTTGGTCTAAAGTTCCTAATAGCTGTAATAAGGTTGTTTTTCCGGCACCAGAAGCCCCAACAATAGAAACAATCTCACCTTGATTTATATTTAAATCCACGCCTTTAAGTACGTGAAGATGACTGTAATGTTTATGTAGTTGTTTGGCAATAATCATATTGTGAAATTAAGATTTAAAGTCTTTATGTGCAATAATTAACAGTAATTTTAATTTATAGTTTACTAACTTTATCCAAAATTTAATAGATATGAAACGTGGCATATTTGCTGGAGGTTGTTTTTGGTGTACAGAAGCCGTATTTAACCGCCTTAAAGGAGTTAGTAATGTGAAATCAGGATATACTGGTGGGTTTATAAAGAACCCGCCCTATCGGGAAGTTTGTCAGGGGCGAACTGGTCACACAGAAGGAATATCGTTTGACTATGATGAAACTTTAGTTTCTTATGTTGACTTATTAGAAGTTTTTTTTGCAACTCACGACCCAACAACCCTGAATCGACAAGCAAATGATGTGGGAACTCAATACCGTTCAGCTATATTTTACACGGACATTGAGCAGTTCGAAATTGCAAAGGACTATATGAAATCTCTTGACGAAGCTAAGATTTTTACGAATCCTATTGTCACCGAGTTAAGTCCTTTAGATGTGTTTTATGAGGCCGAAGTTGACCACGATAATTACTATGATTTAAATAGAAATCAACCCTATTGTACATATTTAATTGATCCAAAAATTAAAAAACTTACAACTCATTTTAATACATTACTGAAATAATTAATGTACTCTTAAAAAAAATTAGTCCTTTAAAAATTTACCCAACCCAAAACGTCTTAGCATATTTTTCTCAAAGTTCCAGAAGAATTTAAACTGACCAAATAACCACCCAAAAACAACGAGCAAGAGTTGGTAAAAAAACAGGCTGATTACAATGAATAAAATCCAATAAAAGAGAGGGTATAGGTTGTCTTTTGTAATGCCAATCCATTTAATAAAAGGACGACCAACAAAAACAGATGAAGAACCTGTAAAAGCAAATACTATAAAAATTCGAATAAGTTCCCAACGTTGATCAACAACCCATTTGTTTTCTAATTTTTGAATTGTGTAGAGCACGACCTTTAAAAAGAAATAATAAATACCAACGAATATGAAACTTGCGATAAGATAAGGGAGGAAATAAGAGTCCGCTGAATTAAACCAATTAGTGGGCGTTAATTTAACTAACTTAAGGCTACTGTATCCAAGAAATAACACACCAATAAGCGGAAATAATAACTGCCAATTTTGCGTAATCTCCCAATTTTCCTTAAATTTCTTCATGTGACTTTAGTAAGTTTCAAATATACTACATCTGATTAATTTCAGTAAGGAACGTCTAATATAATTTGAAATATCTCATAAATAAGCCCCAACAAAAAATTTTAGGGCTTAATTTCCAATCATTAATCAATCTTTACTTAAGAATCGATATAATTTGTGTCGCTAACTCAGACCCAATACGGTCTTGAGCTTGATTGGTAGCTGCTCCAATATGTGGTGTTAATGAAATCTTAGAGTTCATTAATATTTGAACCGCTGGAGTTGGTTCGTTTTCAAATGTATCTAATCCTGCAAACGATAATTTATTAGAGTCAAGTGCAGCGACTAAAGCCACTTCATTAACAACGCCACCACGAGCGGCATTAATTAATGCAGCACCCTCTTTCATCATATTTAGTTCTGCTTCTCCAATCACAAACTCTTTTTGTGCTGGGACATGTAACGTAATAAAATCAGATTCTTTTAAAACGGTTTCTTTAGAGACCGTTTTAATTTCAAAATCAATGGTTTGACCATCAAAGAACGCTAAAGAAATAGTTGTTTTTTCCATAAACGGATCAAAGGCAATCACTTTCATTCCAAGTCCTAAAGCCATCTTTGCAGTGGCTTGACCAATACGGCCAAATCCAATAACTCCTAAAGTTTTACCTCGAAGTTCAGTTCCTTTAGCATAGGCTTTTTTAAGGTTCTTAAATTTCTTTTCCCCGTCCAAAGGCATGTTTCTATTTGAATCATATAAGAAACGGACGCCTGAAAACAAGTGTGCGAATACCAGTTCAGCAACCGATTCTGAAGATGCAGCTGGTGTGTTAATCACACTCAGTCCTTTTTCTCTTGCATAACTAACATCAATATTATCCATACCAACACCACCTCTTCCGATGATTTTTAGACCTGGACACGCATCTATAAGATCTTGTCTTACTGTTGTAGCGCTTCTTACCAAAAGGGCTACAATGTTTTCAGTATTAATAAAGTTTTCTAATTGCTCTTGTGCTACTGTGGTCGTTAAGACTTCAAATCCTGCAGCTGTTAAATCATCGATTCCACTTTGTGAAATTCCATCGTTAGCTAATATTTTCATTTTTTTTATGCTTTACGTTCTAATTCACTCATTACTTCTACCAAGGTCTCTACGCTTCCTAATGGAAGTGCGTTATACATGGAAGCTCTGTAGCCTCCAACACTTCTGTGACCATTTAGCCCATTAATACCAGCATCTTTCCACATCCCGTCAAAAGTGTCTTTTAATTTATCATCGGTCAATGAGAAAGTTGCATTCATTGTGGATCGATCGGCAGTAGCTGCAAAACCTTTAAATAAGGGGTTTAAATCAATTTCAGAATACATTAAACGAGATTTTTTGAAGTTCTCCTTTTCGATGGCTTCAATTCCGCCAAGTCCTTTTAACCATTCTAGTGTTAACATAGATGTGTAGACTGCAAACACAGGAGGGGTATTAAACATACTGTCTTTACTAATTTGTACTTTGTAGTCCATCATTGATGGTATCTGTCTTGTTACTTTACCAAGAATATCTTCTTTAATAACGACAAGTGTTGTTCCTGCTGGCCCCATATTTTTTTGTGCGCCTGCGTAGATTAAATCAAACTTTGAAAAATCAAGAGAGCGTGAAAATATATCACTGCTCATGTCACACACTAAAGGGATGTCTAGTTTTGGAAACTCTTTCATTTGAGTACCAAAAATCGTGTTATTTGAGGTACAGTGGAAATAGTCAAGATCTGAAGGTATTTTATAACCCTTGGGAATATAATTGAAATTAGCTTCTTTAGAAGATGCTACTTCTAAAACTTCCTGGTGCATTCTAGCCTCTTTGATTGCCTTGTCACTCCAAGTTCCTGTATTTAAGTAACCTGCACGGGTTTCTAGTAAGTTTAGAGCAACTGCCAAGAACTGAGTGTTTGCACCGCCTTGAAGAAATAAGGCTTTATAACCCTTTCCTTCCAGTCCTAATAACTCGATAGCAAGTGCTCTTGCATTTTCCATGACGTCAATAAATGCTTTACTTCGGTGTGAAATTTCAATTAGTGAAAGTCCATCATCAAAACTCAGTACTGCTTTGGCTGATTTCTCTAAAACTTCTTCAGGTAAAATACTAGGGCCTGCACTGAAATTATGTTTTTTCATTCTAAATTTTGTTGTATGAACGCTAGGTTCATGAGTATTAATTAATCTAGCTATAAAGGTCTGAATTAATTGGAGATAATTTGATACGAAAATGCTAATTTTATGTTATATTTTCAACAAGAAATCAACAGTGTCAACGCCATCTGCGTAATCGTCAAGTTTTGGAGTTTGTGTACACCCAAAAGGCAGGTGATGATCTGATAATTCTTTAGAAACGATACATTGAATTTTATCTGAATCAATTTCTAGTTTCTTAAATAAATCTTCAATAGAGTTATAATGTTCATAAAAAAGGGATGCAATAGGAGAGGCGTAGCTTGGATCTTCTTTAATCATTAAAAACCCATTTTCAAGCATTTTAAATTCACTCATTAAATAAACCGCCTTATTGTAGTCATAATTATTAGCATATTTAGCCCCTTCAATGATAGGATGCCAGTGGTACATGGCTTCAAAGAAGGCGTCAAAGTTATAGTTCTTTGGAACAAATAACTTGGAAACACTTCGGCAACCTAACCCGTAATATTGAAAAATATCATTGGATAGTTGCAACAAATCTTCTTGGGACTCGTCACCGGTTAATATGGCTAAAGAGTTTCTGTTTTTACGAATAATCGAGGGTCTGTCTTTAAAGTAGTACTCAAAATATCTCGCAGTGTTGTCACTTCCAGTTGCTATAACCGCATCAAACCCTTCTAGCTTTTGTTCTAAAAACGTGACTCTATTTTTAAGTTCAGGTGCAGCCTTAACAAGGTAATGCACCAAAAATGGTAAAAGGTGTTTATCGTTAGAAGATTGTTTAATTATAATTTTATGATCACATATTAATGCACACAAGAAATCATGAAAACCAACTAGTGGAATATTTCCAGCCATGATAATAGCTACATTTTTTTGAGTTGAGTTATCAAAATTATAATTAGAAGTCCACTTATTTAATGAATCGGTATTTAAAAGGGCAGCCCAGTTTTCGATTGCAAATAGCAGGTTCGCCTTTGTAAACCAACCATTATATTCTTTGGATATTTTTATCTGATGTACAAAGCCTTCGAAGAATAAGTCATTATAAAGCACTGAGTCATTTTTAGATATTGATTCTGCAGAAAACTGACGTAAAAATCGTCCTAATTCATTTAAAGCTTTAATTGTGTTTGATTTGCTACCCATTATTTGTTTAACCGCTTTTTTGGAGTTATTTTTGCTAGCAAATTTAAGTAATATATATCCAAACACAGCTATGGCAATTATTATAACTGATGAATGTATCAATTGTGGGGCTTGCGAGCCTGAATGTCCTAACACTGCCATTTATGAAGGTGCAGATGATTGGCGTTATAAAGATGGGACGAGTTTAGAAGGCGATTTGGTGCTAACAGACGGGAAGCAAGTAGACGCAAACGAAGCACAAACACCTATTAGCGATGAACTTTATTACATAGTTCCTGATAAATGTACAGAATGTGTTGGGTTTCATGAAGAACCACAATGTGCGGCTGTTTGTCCAGTAGATTGTTGTGTTCCTGACAATGCACACGTTGAAACAGAAGAAGTCTTATTAGCTAAACAACGTTTTATGCATCCTGAATAATTCATACGAAACATATTAAAAGAAGCCACGCAAACATGTGTGGCTTTTTTAGTTTAGTGCACTAAAGTTATCTAATTATTAGTACGTTCAAAATAAGACCCTATAACTTTATTCACCCATACAAATCTATTTTAAATTTAAGTTGACTCGTACTTTTAATAATTTAAAGAGGAGATGATTGATCTCTCTAATCAGATTTCAAGTTGCTTTGTAACATATAAAGTAATTTATCTACTCATGTAAAGTATTGAATTAAATAATTACATTTGCATTCAAATTTTTAAGATATGAAAGCAGGTATTGTTGGATTGCCAAATGTAGGAAAATCAACCCTTTTTAATTGTTTATCAAATGCGAAGGCACAAAGCGCAAATTTTCCATTTTGTACAATAGAACCTAATATAGGGGTTGTAAATGTTCCAGATCATCGATTGTCTAAACTAGAAGAGCTAGTTGTTCCTGAGCGTGTTATTCCTGCAACTGTTGAAATTGTAGATATTGCAGGGCTTGTAAAAGGAGCGAGCAAAGGAGAAGGTCTTGGAAATCAATTTTTAGGTAACATTCGTGAAACCGATGCGATACTTCATGTTTTACGTTGTTTTGATAATGATAATATTATTCATGTTGATGGAAATGTTAATCCCATCAGAGATAAGGAAACAATAGACATGGAGCTTCAATTAAAAGATTTGGAGACGACGGAGAAAAAATTAGAAAAAGTAAAACGTGCTTCCAGAACCGGTAACAAAGAGGCTCAGAAAGAAGAAGTTATTCTTTTGAAAATTAAAAATAATTTAGAAGCTGGAGTTTCAATTCGCTCGTTAGAATTTTCTGAAGATGACTATTTAGAATATGTTAAACCTTTACAGTTCATTACTGACAAACCAGTAATGTATGTCTGCAACGTAGACGAAAACTCAGCTGTATCAGGTAATTCTTATGTAGATCTTGTTAAAGAAAATGTTGCTAATGAAAATGCAGAAGTGTTAGTTCTTGCAGTAGGTACAGAAGCAGATATCAACGAATTAGATGATTATGAAGAACGTAAAATGTTTCTACAAGACATTGGCTTAGATGAGCCAGGTTCAGCAAAACTAATTCGTTCAGCTTACAAGCTACTGACCTTACAAACCTACTTTACTGCAGGCGTTAAGGAAGTTCGCGCATGGACTATTAATGTAGGAAGTTCAGCGCCACAAGCTGCAGGCGTTATTCACACTGATTTTGAAAAAGGATTTATACGTGCCGAAGTTATAGCTTATAATGATTTTGAGAGTTTTGGTTCTGAAGCTAAAGTTAAAGAAGCTGGAAAAATGCGAGTAGAAGGGAAAAATTACACTGTTAAGGATGGAGATGTAATGCATTTTCTTTTTAATGTGTAGTATAAAGTATACTAAATAATTTGGATGCCAATGTTCTGAACAACATTGGTTTTTTTTTGTTAATTAATTTGTGTTTTAAAGGTTTTATTTTTTGTGCTGATGTGCTATATTAGCCCTTTGTCACTAAACTCATATGTCCCAAAATTCAGATTACACAGAAGATAATATTAGATCCCTCGATTGGAAGGAACACATTCGCATGCGTCCTGGTATGTATATTGGTAAACTAGGAGATGGTTCCTCAGCAGATGATGGAATATATATTCTTTTAAAAGAAGTCTTAGATAACTCTGTTGATGAGTTTGTCATGGGGGCTGGCAAAACGATAGAGATTTCCATTCAAGGAAGTAAAGTCATCGTGCGTGATTTTGGTCGTGGTATACCTTTAGGAAAAGTGGTTGATGTGGTTTCTAAAATGAACACGGGTGGAAAGTATGATTCTAGAGCCTTTAAAAAATCTGTTGGACTTAATGGGGTAGGAACCAAAGCAGTTAATGCATTGTCTTCATTTTTTAGAGTTGAATCTACAAGAGATGGGAAATCTGCTTCTGCAGAATTTTCTTCAGGGGTCTTAAACCAACAAGATTTACTTGATGACACAACACGACGCAAAGGAACAAAAGTTTCATTTATTCCAGATGAGGTTATCTTTAAAAATTATAAATACAGAACTGAATATGTAGCACGTATGCTTAAAAACTACGTGTATCTAAACCCAGGGCTTACCATATTATTTAACGGAGAAAAGTTCTTTAGTAAAAATGGTTTAAAAGACCTTCTAGAAGACAATACGAATGCTACGGATATGACGTATCCAATTATTCATATTAAGGCAGAAGATATAGAAGTAGCACTTACGCATAGTAAAACACAATACAGTGAAGAATACCATTCGTTTGTAAATGGACAAAACACTACACAAGGGGGGACGCATTTAGCGGCTTTTAGAGAAGCATTTGTTAGAACCATCCGTGAGTTTTACGGAAAAAACTATGAAGCTTCTGACATCAGAAAGTCCATTATATCTGCAATAGCGATTAAAGTAATGGAGCCTGTCTTTGAGAGTCAAACAAAAACAAAGCTAGGGTCAACTGATATGGGAGGAGATCTTCCAACTGTTAGAACCTTTATTAACGACTTTTTAAAAACACACTTAGATAATTTTTTACACAAAAACCCGGATACTGCCGAGGCCATACAGCGTAAAATTTTACAAGCGGAGCGTGAACGTAAAGAATTGTCGGGCATTCGTAAAATTGCAAGGGATCGCGCAAAGAAGTCCAGCCTTCATAATAAAAAACTAAGAGATTGTCGTGTTCACTTTGGAGACATTAAAAATGGACGTAATCTTGAATCTACACTATTTATAACTGAGGGAGATTCTGCTTCTGGTAGTATCACAAAATCAAGAGATGTAAATACGCAAGCTGTTTTTAGTTTAAAAGGAAAACCATTAAACTGCTATGGACTAACTAAAAAAATTGTTTATGAAAATGAAGAATTTAACCTTCTTCAGGCCGCATTAAACATCGAAGAATCAATAGAAGACCTACGTTACAATAACATTGTGATCGCTACAGATGCCGATGTTGATGGAATGCACATACGATTGTTGTTAATTACATTTTTTCTTCAGTTTTTTCCAGAGATTATTAAAGAAGGGCACCTATATATACTACAAACGCCTTTATTTAGGGTCCGAAATAAGAAAGAAACGATTTACTGCTATTCTGAAACTGAGCGCAGAAGTGCCGTTCAAAAGTTAAAACCCAAACCTGAAATAACACGATTTAAGGGGTTAGGGGAAATTTCTCCTAATGAGTTTAAATATTTTATTGGTGAGAATATTCGCTTAGACCCAGTGATGTTAGATTCTGATATGACCATAGAGTCTTTACTTCAGTTTTATATGGGTAAAAATACACCTGACCGTCAAAAATTTATTATTGAAAATCTAAAAGTAGAATTAGATATTATCGAAGAAGAGGTATGATAGAAGAAAACCATGATATAGCAGCTAATCAGTTACCAGACAATCAGGAAACGATTACTCGAGTTACGGGAATGTTTAAAGATTGGTTTTTAGATTACGCATCATATGTAATTTTAGAACGTGCAGTTCCCGCAATAGAAGATGGTTTTAAACCGGTACAGCGTAGAATCTTACATTCCATGAAAGATCTTGACGATGGACGTTATAATAAGGTGGCCAATATTGTAGGGCACACCATGCAGTATCACCCGCACGGAGATGCCAGTATCGCTGATGCGATGGTTCAAATAGGACAAAAAGACTTATTAATTGATGCGCAGGGAAACTGGGGAAATGTTCTTACCGGTGATCGTGCTGCGGCTTCTAGATACATAGAAGCACGACTGTCTAAATTTGCTTTAGAAGTCGTTTTCAATCCAAAGATTACAGAGTGGCAAGCCTCTTACGACGGGCGTCGTAAAGAGCCAATTAACCTTCCGGTAATGTTTCCATTGTTATTAGCTCAAGGGGCCGAAGGGATAGCAGTAGGGCTTTCTACAAAAGTATTGCCTCACAATTTTATTGAATTAATTGATGCCTCTGTAAAGCATCTACAAGGAAAGCGATTTACGATATTCCCTGATTTTGCAACCGGAGGAATTGCTGATTTTATAAATTATAATGACGGGCTACGTGGGGGTAAAGTACGCTGTAGAGCAAAAATATCTCAACTTAATAAAAATACATTAGTAATTACTGAAGTTCCATTTGGTACGACAACCTCTTCGCTTATCGACTCCATTCTTAAAGCAAATGAGAAGGGGAAAATTCGAATAAAAAAAATTGAAGATAACACGGCTGCTGAAGTTGAAATACTAGTTCACCTTCCAGCTGGCATATCGCCAGACAAAACAATAGATGCATTGTTTGCTTTCACCTCATGTGAGAACTCAATCTCTCCATTAGGATGTGTGATTGAAGATAACAAGCCTTTGTTTGTTGGCGTCACAGAAATGTTGAGACGTTCTACCGACCACACGTTGGAGATGCTAAAGCAGGAATTAGAAATAAAACTAGGAGAGTTTGAAGAACAATGGCATTTTGCTTCTTTGGAGCGGATATTTATAGAAAATAGAATCTACCGTGATATAGAAGAAGAAGAAACTTGGCCAGGCGTAATTAGTGCTATAGACAGGGGGCTTAAGCCGCACATCCAACATTTAAAACGAGGTGTTACCGAAGAAGATATTGCTCGCTTAACAGAAATTCGAATTAAAAGAATTTCTAAGTTTGATATTGAAAAGGCACAACAAAAAATTGATGCATTAGAAGATCAAATTGCCGAAACAAAAGGATATTTAGCAAACCTTATCAACTATGCTATTGACTATTTTAAACGCTTAAAAACAAATTACGGAAAAGGGAGAGAACGTAAAACTGAAATAAGAACCTTTGATGATGTTGATGCAACGAAAGTAATTATCAGAAATACTAAGCTGTTCGTTAATAGAGAAGAAGGTTTTATAGGAACCGGTCTAAAGCGAGATGAATACGTATGTGACTGTAGTGATATTGACGATATTATTGTTTTTACCAAAGAAGGAAAAATGATGGTTACCAAAGTAGGAAATAAAACTTTTATTGGTAAGTATATCATTCATGTTGCTGTCTTTAAGAAAAAAGACTCTCGTACGATTTATAATATGATTTATAAAGACGGAAAAGGAGGCGCTTCCTATATAAAACGATTTGCGGTTACAAGTATTACTCGAGATAGAGAGTATGACTTAACGAACGGAAAATCGTCATCAGACACTCTGTATTTCTCTGCCAACCCAAATGGAGAAGGTGAAGTGGTGACGGTTTTGTTACGTCAAGTAGGGAGCATTAAAAAGCTTAAGTGGGATATTGATTTTGCAAGTATCAATATTAAGGGCAGAGTTTCCAAAGGAAATATTGTTACTAAAAACGCAATCAAGAGAATAGACCTCAAAGAAAAAGGGGTGAGTACACTTAAGCCTAGGAAAATATGGTTTGATGATACCATCCAGCGTTTAAACGTTGATGGTCGTGGAGATTTAGTTGGTGAATTTAGAGGGGAGGATCGCATTTTGATTATAACACAGTCAGGCATAGTTAAAACTATTGTTCCTGAAATTACTGTTCATTTTGATGATGATATGATTGTACTTGAAAAATGGATTCCTAAAAAACCTATTTCAGCAATTTATTTTGATGGCGAAAAGCAAAAGCATTATGTGAAGCGTTTTCTTATCGAAAACGAAAGCAGGGAAGAGTGCTTTATTTCTGAACATGCTTCAAGTGTCCTAGAAATAGTGTCTACTGACTGGCGTCCTGTTGCTAAAGTTTCATTTGCCAAAGACAGGGGGAAAGACAGGCGTGAAGATCAAGAAATAGATATAGAACAGTTTATTGGTTTAAAGGGGGTCTCTGCTCTAGGAAATCAATTAACGAAGCTTAAAGTGAATCAAATTGATCTTATAGAGTCTTTGGCTTATGACGCGCCAATTCAATTGAATGCCGATGAGATTGATGTGGTCGAGGAAGATGTATTGATACAATCGGAAAAGAAATCAGAAGTCATAAATGAAGTTGTACCGACACATGAAACGACTTCAATCGACAAAGTAGAGCAAGCTCCAAAAACAACTGACTCAGATCTTGATGTTAACGATGAAGGGCAGATCACATTGTTTTAGTTAATACGTGTCGCTTCTCCCTGACGTTTGTTTGTTTCTCCAACATACCCATATTCAAACCTGTATCTGTCTTTAGAGGTTGTAAGGATTTTTAAATGAATGTCTTTCTTTTCCGCAAGATTTTTTGGATTGATTGTTTTGAATATCATTTCACAATCATTAATCCAACGCACACTTGAAGAATCAATAGTCCCTTTAAAGGTTTCAATCTGAATTTCGGATTCGCGAGAAAATTTAGAAGTATATAAAACACCATCTATAGTAATCTCACTTTTGTAAGTTCCTGTTTTAAAGTCATTACAATTTCGATTTATATCGTAACAACTAATTAATAAGGACAGGACCAATAGTAGGGCTATGTATTTCATCTTACAAAAATACGAAACAGATTTAGTAATCAAAATTATTTTTTGGTATTCATCTTGTAGTTCTTAAAACTCCCATCCTGGTAAAAAATCACAATTCTATCAATACCTTCTGAGTCGTTAATAACCGAGCTCGTTGATGGTTGAGTTTCTACTGGGGGCTTTGCTGCTCCAGGCTGATCAAGGGGAGTAGTATTATGAAGATTACCTTTACCGCTTAATAGCCATACAAGGTCAATTTCAGGAAACACCTGTAAAACTTTGTCTATAAAATCTAAACTAGGTTTATTTCGCCCGCTTAGAATATGAGAAATACTTGAGCGTTGAACGGAAATCTTTTCAGCAAAAACGGAGGCTGACAATTCATAATGTTTTAAAATTATTTCAAGGCGGGAGTTAAATCCAGTAGTATTAATCATTGTTTACAAATGTAAATGCGTTAGGGAGTTACAAATGTAAATTTTAATTTTAACTTTACAAAACAGAACAACTAAGTATCTGTTTTTGTGCGTAAATAAGCTTTAAGTGAATACTGTAATGTACTGATTTTAAGTATTTAATATTGGTAATAAACAATAGTCATTCGCTTTATTTTTCAATGAGTACATCTACGACCTAGTGATCGTAAATCTGTAAACAAAGAGCGGCCTATATTGTTTACAAGTGTAAACCTCATATTGTTTACAATTATAAAACCAATAATGTTTACATTTGTACTATATCAAAAAATCCATGTTTAATTCCACTTTATTTTTATATCAATACAAGTCTTTAAAGGCACATTCATTAAAGTCCAGGCATATTTCAAATTTACATATTGAACCTCTTTTGAAGTTATTGTCTGATAAATTTGATGTGAGTGTTTTGGGGCATTCAGAAGCAGGACTGCCCATTCACGCAGTTAAAATTGGCTCAGGCTCGAAACGTATTTTAATGTGGTCTCAAATGCATGGCAATGAAAGCACCACTACAAAGGCGGTCTTTGACCTTTTTAATTATTTAGAATTAGATGATTTTAAAGCGTTTCTAAGCAGTTGTTCTTTATTTATAATACCTATGCTAAGTCCTGACGGTGCACTCGCTTATACACGCTCAAATTATAATCAAGTTGACTTAAACAGGGATGCGATAAACAGATCTCAAATTGAAAGTAGGATTTTAAGATCTGCTTTTGATACTTTTAAGCCTAATTTTTGTTTTAATTTACATGGTCAGCGTACGATTTTCAGTGCTGGAAAATCTAATAATTCTTCTGTAATTAGCTTCTTATCACCTTCTGAAAATGAAGAGCGTTCCATCACAACGACTCGCAAAAAATCAATGTCAATAATTAATTCTATGAATCGTGTACTTCAAATATATTTGCCTGATCAAATTGGACGTTACGATGATGATTTTAACCCAAATTGTGTTGGAGAACAATTTCAAACTCTAGGAGTCCCTACAATTCTTTTTGAAGCAGGGCACTATCCTAGAGATTACAACAGAGAAGAAACTCGTAAATACATTACATTATCGCTTTTTACCGCGCTTGATTACATATCAAATTATGATATCCACGGCGATGATTTCCAGAATTATTTTGATATTCCAGCAAATGAGAGGTTATTTAACGATGTAATTATCAGAAATGCATTCCTTAATTCAAACAAGCCAACTGATTTTTGTGATATAGGAATTCAGTATAAAGAAGTATTGTCAAAGAATGAACTCATATTTATTCCTACAATATGCTTTATCGGAGATTTATCAGATAAATATGGTCATTTTGAAATTAACGCCAATTTTAAGGCTGTATTTCATCCAGATTTTTCTGTATTATCAGAAAACTGCGAAATCGATTTCTTATTTGTAGAATCAACAAGAATATCTCTATTTCCTGAAAATAACATAACATAATACTATTTTTACTGCATAAAAAATATTAGTTTCGCTATGCAACAATTATTAATTAAATTTTAAACACAGTGGCTAAAGTTAAATTAGACGAAATCGATCATCAAATATTAGATATGCTGATCGATAATACAAGAATACCTTTTACAGATATCGCGAAAAAATTATTAATTTCTGCAGGAACAGTTCATGTAAGAGTAAAAAAGATGGAAGATGCTAAGATAATCAAGGGCTCTTCATTAACCATTGACTATCAAAAGCTTGGTTACTCATTTATAGCTTACGTTGGCGTGTTTTTACAAAATACATCTCAAACTAAGTTTGTTTTAGAGCGTATTTACGAAATACCACATGTTACTGTTGCACACATCACAACAGGTAAGTTTAACATCTTTTGTAAAATTCGTGCGAAAAGCACAACGCATGCAAAAGAGATTATATTTCAATTAGATGAAATTGAAGGAGTTTATCGTACTGAGACTATGATCTCTCTAGAAGAGAGTATCAACGACAAAAAACGATTGATGCATTCTATATTTAATGATATGTAAATTTTAGGATTGTTTTATGAAGCATAATAATCAAAGGCTTTATATATCATATCATTATCTACAATCACATCAATATTAGATTTTCCAATAGATTCTAGTAGAGCGTATTTAATATCTCCATGCGAATTCTTTTTATCATACTTCAAAAGCTCAATTATTGAGCTTTTGTCATTTTCATTAAACTCTACAGGTCCATAAAGGTCTATGAATACTTTTTTGATTTGAAATAATTCTCGATCACTCAGTCCGCAAGTTTTTGTAGATAAGTAAGCTTCCATTACCATTCCTGCTGCAATTGCCTCCCCATGAAGTAGGGTTGTTTTAGTCTCACTTTCAAGATAATATGACTCTATGGCGTGCCCTATAGTATGTCCAAAATTTAATTGCTTTCGTTCACCTAGTTCATTTGGATCTCTTTTTACAACTTCATTTTTTATGACAACAGATTCATGAATTAAACTCTCTAAATCACTTATTTTTAGCTCTGATAAATGACTAAGACGTTTCCAGTAATTAGCATCTTTAATTAAGCCGTGTTTGAGCATTTCTGCCATCCCAGATCTCATTTCTGATTTTGACAATGTTTTTAAAAATGAAGTGTCAATTAATACCATTTCAGAGAAATTAATAACGCCTACTTGATTTTTAAGACTTCCCAAGTCAACACCTGTTTTGCCCCCGACCGAAGCATCCACCATGGCAAGTAAACTTGTAGGAACATTAATAAAACTAATACCGCGTTTAAAAGCGGATGCTATAAACCCCCCTAAGTCGGTAACAACACCACCTCCGAGGTTTATTAACAATGATTTACGATCGGCTTCTAATTCTGAAAGAGCATGCCAAACTTGAGTGCAAGTATCGAGGTTTTTATGTAGTTCACCGGCTTCCATTTCAATGATTTCAAATTCTGAGGAATAGCTAATATTAGACATGAACTCTGGAAGGCAGTAGTTATGGGTATTAGTATCTACTAAAATAAATATTTTACTGAAATTAGAATGTTCTAAAAACGAATTTAGCTCAACATAGCATTGTTCATTAAAGTGAATAGAGTAACCTCCAGATTCAATAGATTTCATAGTTATTTATGTCATATTTTAAGACTGTGAAATTAAGTAGAAATTTACAAATAATGTAATTAGTATTAAATATATTTGTCTTGGTTTAATTATCTATTTATGGGTATTGATTTTAATAATACTAAAGTTGCATTTCATCTAAAGTCAGATTCTGATCTGGAGCGTGCCTATTTTTTATTTAAAATGATTTCCATAGAACCACTAGTAAGAATAGGGACAGCCGCTACCAATTTTGCTTTAAAAGCACATCTTCCAGTTGAGAGTTTAATTAGATCTACTGTGTTTGATCATTTCTGTGGTGGAGTTAGTGAATTTGATTGCATTTCTAAAATCAATGAAATGCACAAAAGCCATGTATATAGCGTCTTAGATTATTCGGTTGAAGGAAAAGAAGATGAGGCTCAATTTGACTTGGCACTTCAAAAAACATTAGAATTAATTTTATTCTCCAAAAATAATGACGCCATGCCAATTGCGGTTTTTAAACCTACGGGCTTTGGGCGCTTTAAAATTTATCAAAAAGTAAGTGAAAAAATAGCTTTGTCTCCATCTGAATCAGAGGAATGGTCACGAATCAAGGAACGTTTTAATTTAGTTTGTGCTTCAGGAAAAATAAATAATATCAAAATTCTTATTGATGCAGAAGAAAGTTGGATCCAAAAAGCTGTTGATGATTTGATCTTAGAAATGATGCAGCTCTACAACAAAGAATCTGTTATTGTATACAATACACTTCAAGCGTATCGTTGGGATCGTCTCGACTATTTAAAACAAATTCATTTAACTTCTAAAATGTTAAACTTCAAGCTAGGTTTCAAAGTGGTTCGAGGGGCTTACATGGAAAAGGAACGTTTGAGGGCTTCTAAGTTAGGATATAAATCTCCCATCTGTGAAACGAAAGTCATAACAGACGCCCTGTTTAATGATACCATAAAATTTATCTTAGAAAATTTAAATCAAATACATCCTTTTATTGGGACTCATAATGAGGAAAGTACTTCGATGGCTGTTCATTTAATGCAAGCTTCTAAGATTTCCAATAATGATACTAGGGTGTGGTTCGGTCAACTTTATGGCATGAGTGACCACATCAGCTATAACTTAGCTGAAAATGGCTACAACGTGGCTAAATACGTGCCATTTGGACCTGTCAAAGACGTAATACCATACTTGATAAGGCGTGCGGAAGAGAACACATCAGTTGCTGGACAAACTTCAAGAGAATTGTCACTTATTAAAAAAGAAAGAAAACGTCGTAAAATCTAAAGAACAATAAGTGTCTTTATACGCGCTATCGTTGTGCAGTTTTCTACAATCAGATCATATTTTTCACCTTCTACGTAATACGTTCTACAAGGAACTGATTTAGTGTCACTCTTACTAAAATTGATGTCTGCATTTTTAAATATAGAATGTAACGTTAGTGTGTCGATTATTTTAGAATTCAACTGCTCTTGAACCGATTCTGAATAGTGTGGTTTTTTTGTTTGAATATTTTTTAAAACTCGGGCATCGGGTCCGTATGAACAACTAGTCCTTTTTCCACTTAAGAAAAACACTAAAAACACCAAGCCTATAGAAAAGCCTCCCATATAGAAGCCAAAACGATGAACAATTTTCATTTACTAATTTTAAAAGATTAAAAGATTGGCATCTCTACAGACTAAATCAAACCACTCGGCGATGGATTTATTCGTTAAAATGCCGTGGTAAAAGTACAATCCATTTTTCAATCCTTTGTCAAATCTTAAAGAATTCTCAACCCCACCATCTTCAGCGATTTTTAAAAGGTAAGGCGTGAAGATATTACTCATTGATACTGAGGAGGTTCGAGCGTATCTTGAAGGGATATTAGGGACACAGTAATGTATGACATCATGCTTTATAAAAGTTGGATTGTCATGAGACGTCACTTCGCTAGTCTCAAAGCAGCCGCCCATATCAATGCTAACGTCTATAATAACTGCGCCAGACTTCATTTGCTCTACAAGTGTTTCATCTACCAAAATAGGGGCCCTATTAGTTCCTTTTGCTGCCCCAATTGCAACATCACAACGCATTAATGCCTTTTGAAGGTTTTTGGGTTGCATTGTAGAGGTGTATATCGTTCGCCCTAAATTTGACTGTAAGTTACGTAGTTTGGTTATAGAATTATCAAAAACACGAATATTAGCGCCTAAGCCTAGAGCAGATCGTGCTGCAAATTCTCCAACTGTTCCAGCTCCTATAATTACAACTTCAGTAGGAGGGACTCCACTTATATTTCCAAGCAGAAGTCCATTTCCTTCATTTGTAATAGACATGATTTCTGAGGCAATTAGAATAGAAGCTGATCCTGCAATTTCGCTTAATTGTCGAACAGCAGGAAACGCGCCATCTTGATCTTTAATGAATTCAAATCCTAAAGCTGTTATTCGTTTTTCAGAAAGCTTTTGGAAGTAATCTTTATGCTGCATTTTTATTTGAATTGCCGAAATTAGAAGTGCTTTTGGACTTAATAGGTCAATCTCCTGTAGTGTTGGTGGTTCAACTTTAAGTATAATTGGACAGCCAAAGACTTTGGCTCTGTCTTGAGTTATTTCGGCTCCAGCTTCACTATATTCATGATCATTAAAACTTGCATTATCTCCAGCCCCGGACTCAATGAGAACAAGGTTGCCATTACTAGTTAGTGCAGAGACTGCGTCTGGAGTAAGACAAACCCTTTTTTCTTGAAAAGAGTTTTCTTTGGGGATCCCAATAAACAAGGCTCCTTTTTCTTTTGAAATCTCTAAAGTCTCTTCTTTTGGAAGTAATTGTTCTCTTGTAAAAGGTGAAATTGGTTGGTCCATAGACTGTTATTAAAGTAACTAATTTACAATTATTTTATTGACCATCATGCAGATAGTTTTTTTCCGATATTTCAAGAATTCTCGATTCATCTTCAGCTATTGATAGAGTTATAATAGATACATCTTCAGGGATTAAGTCACTAATTTTGTCAGGCCATTCAATAAAATTCCAGTATTCAGACCGAAAATACTCCTCAATCCCCATGTCTAAGGCTTCGTATTGATCATTGATCCTGTAAAAATCGAAGTGATAAACGAAATCATTCGTTACTTCGTATTTGTTAACAATTGAAAATGTGGGACTGGAGGTTTTATTGGTTCCTCCGAGTTCTTTAACGAGTGCGCTTATTAAGGTTGTTTTCCCACTCCCCATTTCTCCGTAAAACAAAATATTTTTTGATTTTACTTGATTTAGAATTGCCTTAGCAATGCGAGATAAGTCTTTTATTTTGTAGTGAATACTGGAGATCATTTACCTTGGATTTAATATAGCGAAAGGGATGATAACTTCTTCTAGTGAAATACCTCCGTGTTGGTAGGTGTTCCTGAAATAACTAACATAATGATTGTAATTATTTGGATATGCAAAAAACAGGTTATCTTTTGCAAAAATAAATGAGCTATTCATGGCTAATGATGGTAGGTATATTGATTTTGGATCTTTAACGGCCAAAACATCTTTATGCTCATAAGACAAACTCCTACCTGTTTTGTACCTTAGGTTAAGGCTAGTGTCTTTGTTCCCAACAACTTTAGAAGGGTTTTTAACATTAATAGTTCCATGGTCAGTAGTAATAATTAGTTTGAAATTAAGTTCTTTCGCTTGTTTAATTATTTCTAATAATGGGGAGTTATCAAACCAGCTTTTGGTAAGTGATCTATATCCCTTGTCATTAGCAGCTAGCTCTTTAAGTACTTCCATTTCAGTTTTAGCATGAGATAACATATCCACAAAGTTATATACCACGACCGTTAAGTCGTTTGAGGCTTTACTTTTAAATGATTCTGCTAGTTTTTGTCCAGCTTTTAAGTTGGTGATTTTAAAGTATTCATGCTTCAAGTTAGATAAGCCAAGGCGTTTTAATTGCGCTTCTAGAAATTGAGCTTCATATAAGTTTTTCCCACCTTCATCATTATCATTTCTCCAATATTGTGGGAACAATTTTTCCATTTCACTGGGCATTAATCCGGAAAATATAGCATTACGTGCATACTGGGTTGCGGTTGGGAGGATGCTAAAGTACAAACTGTCTTCTTGAACTTTATAGTAAGTATTTATGCTAGGTTCAAGCGCTTTCCACTGGTCATATCTAAGATTGTCAATAACGACTAGCAACGTCGGTTGATTTGTATTAAGTGTACCTGCTATTTTTTCTTTAAATAATGTATGGGACATAACAGGAGCTTGGTAATCTTCAAACCAACCTGGGTAGGATCTTTCTATGAACTTTCCGAATTGCTGATTTGCTTCTGATTTTTGAGCCTCAAGAATTTCACTCATAGTTGGGTCGTTTGAGTTTTCTAACTCTAATTCCCAAAAAACGAGTTTTTTATATAATTGCTCCCATTCTTTAAATGAGTTGATTTCATTAAGTTCCATTGATATTTTACGAAACTCTTGTAAATAATTAGAAGATATTTTTTCAGAAACTAAGCGATTATGATCCAGATTCTTTTTGAGAGATAGAAGAATTTGATGAGGGTTTACAGGTTTAATTAAATAATCTGCTATTTTATTTCCAATGGCATCTTCCATTATGTATTCCTCCTCACTTTTTGTAATCATAACAACAGGGAGTGTGGAATTTATTTCTTTTAGAGCAGAAAGCGTTTCCAAACCTGAAAGTCCGGGCATGTTTTCGTCTAAGAAAACGATATCAAAATCACTTTCATTTATTTGGTTTATTGCTTCAGTCCCACTTTTACAAGTGGTGACTACATAGTTTTTATTTTCAAGAAATAGGATGTGAGGCTTTAAAAACTCAATTTCGTCATCAACCCATAAAATATTTATATTCCCCATCAATTATCTTTTTTGTTAAGAATAGAAGTCCTTTGGTTTTAGTATTTTTACAAAGTAAAACTTTTAAAGTAAGTTTCAAGTATAAATTTAATACTATAAAGTTTGAATACTAACAACAAGCTTAAAATATTTAACGATCCAATTTACGGATTTATTACAATCCCAAACACATTAATTTTTGATTTAATAGCTCATAGACATTTTCAGCGATTAAGGCGAATTTCACAGATGGGGCTTTCATATTTAGTGTATCCAGGAGCACATCATACAAGATTTCATCATGCGTTAGGTTGTTTGCATTTAATGCAAAATGCTGTCAGGATCCTGCAGTTTAAGGGGGTGAAGATTTCGAATTTGGAAAAAAATGGATTATATATAGCCATTTTACTTCATGATATCGGCCACGGACCATTTAGTCATGCGATGGAGCATAGTATTGTGGAAAACATAAGCCATGAATCTATTTCACTTAAATTCATGGAAGTACTTAATATTGAGTTTTATGGTGAGCTAGACACTGCTATTTCCATGTTTAAAGGCGAGTATCCTCGAAGGTTTTTTGGACAACTTATTTCAGGTCAATTAGACATCGATCGTTCAGACTATCTTAAAAGGGATAGTTTTTATACAGGGGTATCTGAAGGTAATATTAATAGCGAACGACTTATTTCAATGATGAATGTTGTTGACGATGATTTGGTTATTGAGGAGAAGGGGATTTATTCAGTAGAAAAGTTTTTAATGGCACGACGTCTGATGTATTGGCAAGTTTATCTACACAAAACAAGTTTGGTAGCCGAGCAGATGATCATGCGTGTTTTAAAACGTGCAAAGGACTTAACGCTGATGAATGTAAAACTGGAAACAAGTTCTGCTCTTAGTTTTTTTCTGAACAATTCTTGCGATGTCACTAATTTTAATACTGCTTCTTTAAATCAGTTTTCATTATTAGATGACTACGATGTGATGTCAGCGCTCAAATCTTGGCAGTTTCATAGGGATTTTGTTCTTAGTAACCTTTCTAAGATGATTTTAAACAGGACGTTGCTCAAAATAAAATTTAAAAACAGTCCCGTCTCAGATTCCAAAGTGGAAGTAATGACACAAAAGATGATGGAAACTCACAAGTTAAGCTCTAAGGAAGCTGCTTATTTTGTGTTTAATGGATCCGTATCTAACTTAGCTTACGACCAAAAACAGGGTGGGCTTAAAATATTATACAAAAATGGAAAGATCAAAGAAGTAATTAGTGCCTCTGATCACCTTTCTCTAAAAGTGTTATCTAAAACGGTCACAAAGCATTATATATGCTTTCCAGAGGATATTCTTTGATATTTTTTTTTACTTTTGCATTAATGAAATTTACAGCCAATCAAATATCAGACGTATTAAATGGAGAAGTTGTTGGGGACCCAACAACTGAAGTCCATACACTTTCGAAAATTGAAGAAGGCTCATTAGGAGCACTAACCTTTTTAGCAAATCCTAAATACACCTCCCACATATACACGACAAAGGCCTCAGTAGTTATTGTCAATAATGATTTTGTTCCTAAAAAAAAATTAGACTTAACGCTTGTAAAGGTAGAAAATGCCTATTCCGCATTTTCCACACTTTTAGAATATTATAATTTATCAAAAAACAATAAAGTAGGTATAGAATCTCCATTATTTATTTCTGATTCAGCTTCTTACGGAAAGGACGTTTATATTGGAGCATTTTCTCATATTGGTGACCATGTTGTAATTGGAGATAATGTTAAAATATACCCAAATACTTTTATTGGAGACAATGTCACTATAGGATCTAACACAACTCTTTTTTCAGGAGTTAAAATATATTTTGATTGTATCATCGGGGCAAATTGTTATGTGAATTCGGGAGCTGTTATTGGAGCAGACGGATTTGGGTTTTCACCTGATGAAAATGGTGTTTATAAAAAAATCCCTCAAATTGGCAATGTTCTTTTAGAAGATTGTGTCGACATTGGCGCTGCTACAACTATTGATAGAGCCACATTAGGGTCTACTGTCATCAAGAAAGGAGTGAAGCTTGATAATCAGGTACAAGTTGGACACAATGTAGTCATTGGAGAAAATACAGTTATCGCTGCACAAACAGGAATCGCCGGATCCACCAAAATAGGCGCTAATTGTCAAATTGGAGGTCAAGTAGGTATCGCAGGACATATATCTATAGGAGATAATGTTAGAATCGTCGGTCAGTCAGGAGTGACTAAAAGTATTAAGTCTAATCAAACTATTAATGGAACTCCTGCTTTTAATAATGCTGACTTTAACAAGTCATATGTACACTTCAAAAACCTTCCAAAATTAATAAAAGAGTTTAATTCATTAGAAAACATACTTAAAAATGATCTATAAAACTGAAGCTAAGCAGACTACGATTAGTAAAAAAGTTTCTTTAACAGGTGTGGGTCTTCATACAGGAAAGGAAGTTAAAATTAACTTTTTACCAGCAGAAATTAATGATGGGTATAAATTCCGTAGGATTGATTTGGAAGGACTTCCAATAATTAATGCGGATGCTAGTTTAGTTACTAACACCCAAAGAGGAACTTGTTTAGAAAATAATGGTGTTACGATTCAAACTTGTGAACATGTACTCGCTGCGTTAGTAGGCCTAGAAATTGATAATGTAACTATAGAGCTAAATACTTCAGAACCCCCAATAATGGACGGATCTTCAAAGTATTTTATTGAAGCTTTAGAATTGGCAGGCATTAAAGAATTAGAAGCTTTTAGAGAAGTTTTTATTGTAAAAGATGTGATTTCTTATGTAGACGAAGAATCAGGAAGTGAAATCACTATTATTCCATCTGAAGAGTATCAAGTAACTACTATGGTTGATTTTGGAACTAAGGTTTTAGGAACTCAGAATGCCAACTTATTGCACCTATCAGATTTTAAGAAAGATATTTCTGACTCTCGAACATTTAGTTTTTTACACGAACTAGAAATGCTTTTAGAAAGAGGTTTAATTAAGGGTGGGGACTTAAACAATGCTATTGTTTATGTAGATAAGCCTCTATCCGAAGAAACAATGGAGCGATTAAAGCTTGCTTTTAACAAAGAGTCAATCTCAGTAACTTCAAATGGTATTTTAGACAATCTTACATTGCATCATCCAAACGAAGCAGCTCGACATAAATTATTAGATGTCATTGGTGATCTTGCATTAATAGGTACTCGCATTCAGGGAAAGGTCATTGCGAATAAACCAGGACATTTTGTCAATACACAGTTTGCGAAAAAATTATCCAAGATAATTAAAATAGAGCGTCGTAATAAAGTTCCAAATATAGATTTGAATCAAACTCCTGTTATGGATGTTAATGCTATTATGGACATGCTACCACATCGCCCTCCTTTTTTGTTTGTTGATAAGGTATATGAGTTATCTTCTAACCATGTTATTGGTTGTAAAAATATAACGATGAACGAAACATTTTTTCAAGGCCATTTTCCAGGAGCGCCTGTAATGCCTGGAGTGCTTATTATTGAAGCCATGGCGCAAACAGGTGGTATCCTGGTATTAAATACCGTACCTGATCCAGAAAATTATCTTACTTTTTTCATGAAAATGGATAAAGTAAAATTTAAACAAAAAGTAGTACCTGGAGACACATTAATTTTTAAGTGTTCTTTGATTACTCCAATAAGAAGAGGAATCTGCCATATGCAGGGCTATGCTTATGCAAATGGAAAACTATGCGCAGAAGCCGAATTAATGGCTCAGATATCTAAAGTTAAATAAATTGTTTAAAATAATTACATAATGAATCAACCATTAGCTTACGTTCATCCAGGTGCAAAAATCGCCAAAAATGTGGTCATTGAACCTTTTACGACTATCAATAATAATGTTATCATTGGCGAAGGGACTTGGATCGGTTCAAACGTGACTATAATGGAAGGGGCTCGAATTGGTAAAAACTGTAGTATTTTTCCGGGTTCAGTAATTTCTGCAATGCCACAAGATTTAAAATATGATGATGAAGACACAACGGTTGTTATTGGAAACAATGTTACAATTAGAGAATGTGTTACGATCAATCGTGGAACTACCGATAAAATGAAAACAGTAATCGGAGATAATTGTTTAATAATGGCTTATTGCCATATTGCACATGATTGTAAGGTGGGAAAAAACTGTATTTTTTCAAACAACAGTACGCTAGCTGGACATACAACAGTTGGAGATTATGTGATACTAGCTGGTATGGCTGCGGTACATCAATTTTGTTCGATTGGAAATCATTCATTCGTAACGGGTGGTTCATTAGTTAGAAAAGATGTTCCTCCTTATGTCAAAGCAGCTCGTGAACCTTTATCTTATGTTGGAATTAATTCTGTTGGATTGAGAAGAAGAGGATTTAGCTCAGAGAAAATCAAAGAAATACAAAATATATATAGATTGCTTTATCAAAAAAATTATAACAACTCTCAGGCATGTGAGATTATTGAAGCTGAAATGGAAGCCACTCCAGAAAGAGATGAAATTTTACAATTCATCAAAAATTCACATCGTGGAATTATGAAAGGATATTTTAAATCAAATTAATACAATTATGGCAAGTACATCAGATATTAGAAATGGATTGTGTATAAAATATAACCACGACATTTTTAAAGTTATTGAATTCTTACATGTTAAGCCTGGAAAAGGACCTGCATTTGTTAGAACAAAAATGAAGAGTGTTACTAACGGAAAAGTTATTGATAACACGTTTTCAGCTGGACATAAAATTGAAGAAGTACGAGTTGAAACACATAAATTTCAATATTTATATAATGACGGTGATACTTTCCATTTTATGAATACTGCAGATTATTCTCAAATTGAATTACAAAAAGCAGTACTAGACAGTCCTGACTTAATGAAAGAGGGGGAAGTTGTGACACTGCTAATGAATACAGAAGATAATTCCCCGCTGTCAGTAGACTTGCCTGCAAGTGTTATATTGGAAGTAATATCTACAGAACCTGGGATTAAAGGCAATACAGCAACTAATGCCACTAAGCCTGCAACTGTTGAAACTGGAGCTACAGTGATGGTCCCTTTATTTATTAATGAGGGTGATAAAATTAAAGTAGAAACATCAAAAGGAACTTATAAAGAACGTATAAAATCATAATATGAAATTTCTACAATCGCATGCATTGAAAGACATTGCATCAATCATAGATTGTGAATTCATAGGAGATCCTTTATTTGAAGTTTTAGGGATGAACGAAATACATGTAGTATCTGCAGGAGATATTGTATTTGTAGACCATCCAAAGTATTATGACAAAGCACTAAATTCAAAAGCGACCGTTATATTAATTAATAAAACTGTGCCTTGTCCTAAAGGAAAAGCATTATTAATTTCTGATGATCCTTTTAGAGACTTTAACACTCTTACAACACATTTCAAACCTTTTCAACCTTCTTATCAATCGATTTCAGAATCCTCTGTTGTTGGTGAGGGAACAATCATACAACCCAATTGTTTTATTGGTAATAATGTAGAGATAGGGAAAAACTCTATTATTCACGCCAACGTTAGTATTTTTGATGATACAATAATCGGCGACAATGTGGTTATACAGTCTGGGACCGTCCTTGGTGGTAATGCATTTTATTACAAAAATAGACCTGAGGGATATGACCAATTAAAATCCAGTGGAAGGGTTGTTATTAATAACAATGTTCATATTGGAGCTTCTTGTACAATTGATCGCGGTGTCACTGGAGATACAACAATTGGAAATGGTACGAAATTAGACAACCTTATTCAAGTTGGTCACGACACACTAATTGGTGCGAATTGTTTAATCGCATCCCAGAGTGGGATCGCTGGCTGTTGTATTATTGAAGATGATGTAACTATATGGGGTCAGGTTGGGACTAACAGTGGAATAACTATAGGATCTGGAGCCGTTATACTAGGCCAAACAGGGGTTACCAAATCGATTGAAGGTGGTAAAACTTATTTTGGGACTCCTATTGAAGAGTCTAGATCTAAACTTAAAGAACTTGCATTGCTTCGAAAACTACCAGAGATAATTAAAGAATTAAAAGAAAAATAGACGGATAAAAATTTAAACTTTAAATCCTTTAAAATTTGTATTCAAAAAATTACATTTGCATCATTAATTTTAAATAATAAAATCAAAATCAAATGAGTGTTTTAGTAAATAAAGATTCAAAAATAATTGTTCAAGGTTTCACAGGAAGTGAAGGAACATTCCATGCTTCTCAAATGATTGAGTATGGCACGAATGTAGTTGGAGGAGTAACACCTGGAAAAGGGGGGCAAACTCATTTGGAAAAACCTGTATTCAACACGGTTAAAGAAGCAGTAGACAAAGTGGCTGCAAATACGACTATTATATTTGTACCACCAGCATTTGCTGCGGATGCAATAATGGAAGCTGCGGATGCAGGAATTGAAGTGATTATAACCATTACAGAAGGAATCCCAGTTGCAGACATGATTGTAGCTTCTGACTATATTAAAAATAAAGCATGTCGTTTAGTTGGACCAAATTGTCCAGGAGTTATTACACCAGGGGAAGCCAAGGTTGGTATCATGCCAGGATTTGTATTTAAGAAAGGGACTGTTGGTATCGTTTCTAAATCTGGAACCTTGACATATGAAGCAGCTGATCAAGTAGTAAAACAAGGTTTAGGAGTTACCACAGCTATCGGGATTGGCGGAGATCCTATTATTGGAACATCGACTAAAGAAGCTGTTGAATTACTAATCAATGACCCTGAAACAGAATGTGTAGTAATGATTGGAGAAATTGGAGGTCAACTAGAAGGAGATGCTGCCAAATGGTATAAGAATAGTGGCAGTAAAAAACCAGTAGTTGGATTCATCGCTGGTGAAACTGCTCCTGCTGGGCGTACAATGGGTCATGCTGGAGCCATTGTTGGTGGAAGTGATGATACTGCACAAGCAAAAAAGCAAATTATGAAAGAATGTGGAATACATGTGGTTGAATCTCCTGCAGAAATAGGTAAAAAAGTTGCCGAAGTCCTGTCGAAATAACTTTTTTTAGTAAATTGAAAAAACACCTCATAATATAATTATTGTGAGGCGTTTATTTTTGTAATCACAATGTAAATCCATTTTACTATCTTTGAGAGATCAATTATTACATATTATATCTATGAAACTATTAGAAGGAAAAACTGCAATTATTACGGGCGCTAGTCGAGGAATTGGAAAAGGTATTGCAACTGTTTTCTCTGAGCATGGAGCCAACGTTGCATTTACTTATAGTGCTTCCGTTGAAGCTGCAAAAGCTTTAGAAGCTGAGCTTCAAGTACATGGAACAATTGTAAAAGGATACCAAAGTAACGCCGCAAATTTTGATGATTCTCAAAAACTAGCAGAAGACGTTCTTGCTGATTTTGGAAGTATTGATATTTTAGTTAATAATGCAGGGATCACAAAAGACAACTTACTCATGCGAATGGGTGAAGCTGATTTTGACAAAGTGATTGAAGTAAACCTTAAGTCTGTTTTTAATATGACCAAAGCGGTACAACGTACCATGTTAAAACAACGTAAAGGATCTATTATAAACATGAGTTCGGTCGTCGGATTGAAGGGAAATGCAGGTCAAACCAATTATGCAGCCTCTAAAGCTGGTATTATTGGATTTTCTAAATCTGTAGCCTTAGAACTTGGTTCTAGAAATATTAGAAGTAATGTAATTGCTCCTGGATTTATAGAGACCGAAATGACTGCAAAATTAGATGAAGCAACCGTTGATGGATGGCGTGCAGGAATCCCACTAAAACGCGGTGGTTCACCTGAAGATATAGCAAATGCTTGTGTGTTTCTAGCAAGTGACCTTTCAGGCTATATAACTGGACAAACCATAAATGTCGATGGTGGCATGCTTACTTAACTAGGTAAAAAGCAACTGCTTTTAATAACAGCATTTATGATAACGATTCAAACTATATTATATATTTTAGGATCTGGAATTTTAGCGCTCTTTGTAGCGCTTTTTCAGTATATATATAAAATGAAACAGAATTGTATGAATTGGAGTTTAGCAACTCTAAGGTTTATTACAGTATTTTCATTGCTGCTTCTTATCATCAATCCTAAATTTGATAAAAATGTAATTAAGGAACTGAAGCCAACACTTGTAGTCGCTATAGATAACTCACAGTCTATTAGGTACTTAAACAAGGATAGCCTTTCACGATTAGCCATTGAATCAATATTAGGCAACTCAGAGCTTTCTGAGAAGTATATTATTAAAACCTACAGTTTTGGAAAAAAGTTAAATCAAAATGATTCTTTAAATTTTAACGAAAAACAAACAAACATAACAAAGGCAATTCAGGATATTGAATCTATTTATGAGTCACAAATAGCCCCTATTGTATTAATATCCGATGGAAATCAAACGATTGGCACAAATTACGGATACGCATCAAAAGCGTTTAAACAAGCTGTATTCCCTCTTATTCTTGGAGACAGTATATTTAATACCGACCTGAAGCTTCAGCAAATAAACGTCAATAAATACGCTTATTTAAATAATAAATTTCCTGTTGAGATATTTTGTTCATACTCAGGAAACAAAACACTATTAACTGAGCTAACAATTTTATCTGGAAATGAAATAATTCACAAAGAACGTCTGGAGTTTTCACCCGAAGTCAATTCAAGAATAATTACTCCATTAATTAAAACAACAAAAGTAGGTCAACAAACCTACCAGGTGTACTTAAAACCAATTGAAAATGAGAAAAATAAGGTAAATAACCTTAAGTACATCTCAGTAGAAACTATTGATGAGTTTAGTAAAGTTGCTCTAATATCAACGATGTCTCACCCTGATATAGGAGCTTTAAAAACGTCTATTGAGACAAATAAACAACGACTTGTAGATATTTTAAAACCAGAAGAATTTATAGCCAGTAAAGAATCCTATGGGCTAGTTATTTTATACCAACCAAATACTGAATTTAAAGAGGTGTTTGAGCGGACTAATAAAATGAATAACAATATATTTATTATTGGTGGAGTATCTACACAGTGGCGTTTTTTAAATGAAATTCAGTCGGACTTTTATCAAGAAGTTACCGTTCAAAATGAGTCGTTTCAAGGCAAGATCAATCTCGACTTCATGAATTTTAACAGCTCTGACTATCGCTTTACATCTCATCCTCCGTTGACAACTAAATTCGGGCAAGTTACTATTAACACACAATACGAAACTCTTTTGTATAAGTCTATAAATGGGATTTCAACTAATGATCCGTTATGGTTTACGTATGAAAATAATACAACAAGAAACTCTGTACTATTAGCTGAAAATCTATGGAAATGGCGAATGTATTCATTTCAACAAAACCTTAATTTTGTAACATTCGACTCATTTATAGCAAAAGTAATTCAGTACCTAGACGTTAAAAACCTAGACAATCGTTTGATAGTAGATTATCAAACGATTTACGATGGGGGACAGGATTTAGAGATTTCAGCCCAGTATTTCAATAAAAATTATGAATTAGATTCAAATGCTGACATCGGTATAACGTTCCAAAATAATGAGACGGGACGTCAATTTGAATTTCCTATGATTACAGATTCATATTCTTACAAACTTGATCTTGGTGTTTTAGACGCAGGGTCTTATTCGTTTGAAATTAAAGTCAATAAGGAATCTCACCGTGAGTCAGGTACAATTGAAATCCTTAAATTTAATATCGAACAACAGTTTTTAAATGCAGATATTAACCAACTTAAACAACTTTCAGCAAACACAAACACTACAATTTATTTTGATACACAAGTTAACCAACTAATTGAACAACTGACATCTGAAAATCGTTTTTATAGTATTCAGAAAATCACTAAAAAATCAGTATATTTGATAAATATTTCTTTCATGTTGTTTTTATTATTCTCAACTTTAACAACTGAATGGTTAATTAGAAAGTATAACGGATTAATTTAATAATTTAAATAAAAACAAATGCAAAATCTACCCAAAATCGGACTCCCAATTATCATTATAGTTGGTGTGCTTTTTCTATTAATTTCTAAATCAGCTGTGACAATAGGCCCCGGAGAGGGTGGCGTATTATTTGAGCGTTTTGGAGATGGTATTGTAACTGACAAAACCTATGGAGAAGGTTTTCAGATTGTAGCACCATGGAACTCCATGTTAATTCAAAAAGTAAGACAACAATCTATTTCAGATGAAATGAATGTCCTTTCAGTTAACGGGTTGGAAGTTACAGTAAATGGAACTATATGGTATGAACCAGAATATGAAAACCTTGGAAGTTTAATTAAAACAAAAGGGGAAGACTATGTGACGGAACTTTTAAACCCTGCTGTTAATGCAGCTGCTCGTAGTGTAGTTGGTCGTTACACACCTGAACAATTATATTCTAGTAAGCGTGACGTCATTGAGCAAGAAATTCTTGATGAAGTTGTAACTTTATTAGATGGTCAATTTTTAAATGTAAAACGTATTTTAGTTGAAGATGTAACGCTTCCAAATACAATTAAAACTGCCATTGAAAGTAAACTAAAGCAAGAACAGGAATCTTTGGAGTATGAATTTAGATTAGTGACTGCTGATAAGGAAGCTCAAAAAGTACGTATTGAAGCACAAGGTAAAGCAGATGCTAATAGGATTCTAAGTGCCTCTCTAAACGATCGTATCCTTCAAGATAAAGGAATTGAAGCGACTGTTAAGTTGTCTGAATCTCCTAACAGTAAAGTCATCGTAATCGGTTCCGGAAAAAATGGATTACCTATTATATTAGGAAATCAATAATTCCTAAGATATAGTTAGGTTTTAACTATTTATTTTATGAAATCAATAATTCTCAAATTATAGTTAGGTTTTTACTATTTATTTTATGAATATTTACAAAATCTTTAATTTCAATGAACACATTATTACTTATTCATCACCATCTTTCTACAACTAGCTATCAAGCAAGGTGTTAATGAGTTGAATAAATATTCTAAATCATATAAAAACCCGTTTGAGCAATCAAACGGGTTTTTTTTATCAAAATTTAAACATTATTATGGAGACACTTAAAATTGCAGTTCAGAAGTCAGGACGACTAAAAGAAGACTCAATGAAACTATTAAAAGATATTGGGGTTTCAATAGATAACGGAAAAGACCAACTGAAGGCAAGGGCATCAAATTTTCCAATTGAGGTTTTTTTTCTTAGAAACGGGGACATTCCCCAGTATTTAAAAGATGGTGTTATAGATGCTGCTATTATTGGTAACAATATCCTTGTTGAAAAAGTACCGTCTATTGAATCTATTTGCAATCTCGGATTTTCAAAATGCAGAGTGTCCATTGCAGTGCCAAAAGGAATAAATTATGAATCACTTAATGATTTAGAAGGCAAGCAAATCGCCACTTCTTATCCGAATACTGTGAATGCTTTTTTGAATAAAAATCAGATAAAAGCCAATATTCACGTCATTAATGGCTCCGTAGAAATTGCACCAAATATCGGCTTGGCTGATGCCATTGTTGACATCGTTTCAACTGGTGGAACTCTCTTTAAAAATAATCTAATTGAAAAGGATGTTATTCTAAAGTCTGAAGCTGTTTTAGCAGTATCCCCTTCAATTCAAACGGCTCAAGAAGCAATTTTAAATAAAATTAAATTCCGGATTAAATCCGTACTCAAAGGGCAGTCTTCTAAATATGTTCTTCTAAATGCACCAAATGATAGCCTCGAGGCAATTATAACACTGTTACCAGGAATGAAAAGCCCAACAGTACTTCCATTGGCTGAATCTGGATGGAGCTCCGTACACAGCGTCATTGATAAACATCAGTTTTGGGATATTATCGACGATCTAAAAGCACTGGGAGCAGAAGGGATCCTTATTTGTCCAATCGAAAAAATGGTTCTTTAATGACTTCAATTACTAAATACCCACCAATTTCCACTTGGAATAAACTGTTACAACGACCTACAAAGTCTGTTGAAGCAATTGAATCTGTTGTTGATGTTGTTTTTGCTGCCGTAAAATCAGAAGGCGATATGGCCATTAGCCGCTACACTAAACAATTTGATAAGGTTTATTTAGAACAGTTTTTGGTGTCCAATAAAGAAGTGGATACAGCCATTAGCTTCGTTAGTGAGGAACTAAAACAAGCGATAAAACAAGCAAAGTCAAATATTGAAACCTTTCATACAGCTCAAAAAACCAATAAGGTTGATGTCGAAACACAACTAGGTGTGCGTTGTTGGCAAGAGAAACGACCTATTGAATCCGTAGGTTTATACATTCCAGGGGGAACGGCGCCCTTGTTTTCAACCGTATTAATGCTAGGCGTACCCGCTACACTAGCTGGTTGTAAAGAAATTATTCTTTGTACCCCTCCAAATTCGGAAGGAACTATTGCTAATGAAATTCTATATACAGCGGCCTTGTGTGGTATTAAAACCATTATTAAAGTAGGGGGGATTCAGGCCATTGCTGGTTTAACTTTTGGAACTAAACAAATTCCAAAAGTCTCCAAGATATTTGGACCAGGGAATCAATATGTGACCGTTGCCAAACAATTAGCAACAAAATTTGGAGTCGCTATTGATATGCCAGCGGGGCCAAGTGAGCTGTTAGTCATGGCGGATGCAACTGCGAATCCCGCATTTATTGCATCGGATTTATTAAGTCAAGCAGAGCACGGAATTGACAGCCAAGTGATCTTAGTCTCAACAAATGAAAGAACGCTTATAGAAACAGCTAAACAACTCAGCATACAAACGCAATTACTGGATCGTCAATCCATTATTGAAAAGGCGCTTGAGAACAAAAAATTAATATTAGTGAATTCAGATCAAGTAGCCGTAGACCTAATCAATTACTACGGACCTGAACACTACATATTATGTACTAAAAACAATGCCTTTTTTGTCGATAAGGTTATTAATGCAGGCTCTGTATTTATAGGTCCATATACACCTGAAAGTGCAGGTGACTATGCCTCTGGCACCAATCACACCTTACCTACAAATGGGTATGCTAAAGCGTACTCTGGGGTTGGCTTAGATAGCTTTTTGAAAAATATCACCTTTCAAGAAATAACAAAAGAGGGGTTGATAACCATTGGGAATACAATCGAGCTCATGGCAGAAGCCGAAGGGTTGATGGCTCATAAAAATTCGGTGACCATCCGTTTAAAATCTATAGATGATGAATCTTAATAATTTAATTCGAAAAAATATAAAGGCGATGAAACCCTATTCGTCGGCCCGAGATGAATTTAAAGATCTTAAGGCAGATATGGTGTTTTTAGACGCGAATGAAAACCCGTTTGAAACAACTTTAAATAGGTATCCAGATCCGCAACAGACAGCCCTCAAAGAACTGATTTCGAAACAAAAGGAATTACCTATTAATCAAGTGTTATTGGGGAATGGGAGTGATGAAGTATTGGATTTAATTGTTAGGGCTTTTTGTGAACCTAATCAAGACAGCATCCTTACTTTGCTACCAACTTACGGCATGTATAGTGTCTTGGCACAGCTAAATTCAATAGAAAATATTGAAGTCTCTTTAAGTAAAGACTTTAACATCAATGTAGATCAAGTATTAAAACAAGTGAAGCCGAGCACTAAACTACTATTTATATGCTCACCCAATAATCCGTCAGGAAATATAATGGATGTCAATGCCGTAACACGGCTTTTGAAGGCATTTGATGGCCTAGTTGTTATAGACGAAGCCTATATTGATTTTACGACTATTGAGAGTTGGATGCAACATTTAAATACGTTTCCTAATTTGATTGTAACACAAACCTTGTCAAAAGCTTATGGTTTGGCTGGAATTCGATTGGGAACTTGCTACGCTTCCAAAGAAATTATAGCGGTATTAAACAAAATAAAGCCGCCCTATAACATCAATTCACTCACACAGCAAGCAGCTATTGAAGCACTTCAAAACAATGAAGTTTCTGACCAGGTATCTTCGATTCTTAGAGAACGCGAAAAATTAGCTAATGCCTTAGCCTCGTGCTTTTTTGTAAAAAAAATATACCCTTCAGACGCAAACTTTATTTTGATAAAAGTAGATGATGCCAATAAACGCTACGATGAACTCCTTAGACATGGCATAGTAATAAGAAATAGAACCACGCAATTAGGCTGTGAAAACTGCCTCAGGATTTCTCTAGGAACTCCTGCAGAAAACAAACAATTATTAACACTTTTAAATACGTTGAAATGAAGCCAGTATTATTTATAGATCGAGACGGCACTCTTGTTCGAGAACCTGCAGATGAACAGATAGATTCTTTTGATAAATTGGAATTCTATCCTGGGGTATTTTCTAATTTGAAAAAGATTTGTGATGAATTAAATTATGAAATCGTGATGATCACCAACCAAGATGGCCTTGGAACAGACGCTTATCCAGAATCCAGCTTTTGGCCAGTTCATAATTTCATGTTAGATGCATTTAAAAATGAAGGGATTGTGTTTGACAACCAATTGATAGACCGCACCTTTGCTAAAGATAATGCACCGACACGAAAACCACAAACAGGGCTATTAACTGCTTACTTTTCAGAGGTCTATGATTTAAAAAACTCTTTTGTGATCGGCGATCGCTTGACAGATATAGAATTGGCAAAAAACGTAGGGTGTCAGGGAATTTTTATGAATGATGAAACGCATTTAGGAATCAATGAGATTTCGGTTAAGCAGGAAGAACTAACCCCTTATATCTCCTTAGAAACCAATAGTTGGGAATCGGTCTATGCATTTTTAAAAGCGGAACAACGCGTGGGAAATATCACTCGTAATACCAATGAAACTAAAATTGACATCACGCTTAATTTGGATGGAACTGGAAAAAGTAATATCTACACTGGAATTGCTTTTTTTGATCATATGCTTGACCAAATTGCCCGTCATGGACAAATGGATTTAGACCTAAAAGTAATTGGCGATTTAGAAGTCGATGAACACCACACGATTGAAGATACTGCAATTGCATTAGGGAATTTATTTCATACCGTTTTAGGATCCAAGCTTGGAATTGAACGCTATGGTTTTTGCCTTCCTATGGATGATTGTCTTGCACAAGTAGCCATTGATTTTGGAGGTCGGAATTGTTTGGTTTGGGAGGCCGATTTTAAACGCGAATACGTCGGTAAAATGCCAACTGAAATGTTTATGCATTTCTTTAAATCCTTTACTGATGGCGCAAAATGTAATATGAATATAAAAGCAGAAGGCACAAATGAGCACCATAAAATTGAAGCTATATTTAAAGCGTTTGCGAAAGCAATTAAAATGGCTGTCAAAAGAGATCTAAATAAAATGATTTTACCTTCAACAAAAGGAACTTTAGAATAGATGAACGTTATAATAATCGATTACGGAGCAGGAAATATACAGAGTATTCAATTTGCATTACAGCGGTTGGGTATAACGGCTGTATTATCAAATAATCCAGAACTAATTCAGGGTGCGGACAAGGTAATTTTTCCAGGAGTGGGTGAGGCCAGCCAGGCCATGCAGATGCTGAAAAATTCTAAGCTTGACGCTCTAATTCCTAATTTAAAACAAGAGGTTTTGGGTATATGCTTAGGTATGCAATTGCTTTGTAAGCACTCTGAAGAAGGGGATACTAAAGGACTTGGAGTCTTTGATGTGAACGTGAAGCGGTTTACAAATGCCGTTAAAGTTCCGCATATGGGTTGGAATACCATTTACAACCAAAATTCGGACTTGCTCATAAACATCCCTCAAAACAGCTATATGTACTCCGTACATAGTTATTATGCAGGATTGACCGAACAAACTATAGCGAGTTCAAACTATGAACATGAATTTTCAGCGGCCCTGCAATCCAATAATTTTTATGGGGTGCAATTTCATCCCGAAAAAAGCAGTAAAGACGGGTCTCAATTATTACAGAATTTTTTAAACTTATAACATGCGAATTATACCAGCAATAGACATCATAAACGGACAATGCGTTCGCCTTACTAAAGGAGATTATAGCACCAAGAAAGTCTATAATGAAAACCCTTTAGAAGTGGCAAAGATGTTTGAAGACGTGGGAATTGAATGCCTTCACGTCGTAGATTTGGATGGTGCCAAGGCTAAGCACATCATAAATTATAAGTTCTTAGAATCGATTGCTAACAACACCAATTTAAAAATTGATTTTGGGGGCGGTTTAAAATCTGATGAGGATTTGAAAATTGCATTTAATTCTGGAGCCCAACAAGTAACAGGAGGGAGTATTGCTGTTAAAAATCAAGAACTATTTCTTAACTGGCTAGAAATCTATGGTGCTGATAAAATCGTATTGGGCGCCGATTGTTTAGATCATAAAATTGCCATTCAGGGGTGGCAAGAAGAAAGCGATAAAGAGGTTAGTGAATTTATAAGCTCCTATGTCAATAAAGGGATCTCATATGTGATTTGTACAGATATCTCAAAGGACGGAATGCTTCAAGGTCCCTCATTTGAGTTGTACCAAACCCTCTTAAAATCGACTCCACCTTTTAAACTAATAGCCTCTGGGGGTATTTCTTGTTTTGATGAACTTCCCAAATTAAAAGAATTGGGCTGTGAAGGGGTTATAATAGGAAAAGCCATTTATGAAGGAAAGATCAGCTTAAAGCAATTGGAGTCCTATCAATTAAACCAGCTCTAGTTATGTTAGCAAAACGAATCATACCTTGTCTAGATATTAAAAATGGACGTACTGTAAAAGGGGTTAACTTTTTAAACCTTAGAGATGCTGGTGATCCCGTCGCTTTGGCAAAACAATATGCCATTAATGGCGCTGACGAATTGGTGTTTTTAGACATTTCAGCCACATTAGAATCGCGATCAACAACCGTAGAAATGGTTCGTAATGTGGCTGCACAAATAGACATTCCTTTCACTGTTGGTGGAGGCGTGAGTACCAAAGAAGGGGTAGAGCAGCTTTTGAAATCAGGCGCGGATAAAGTAGGCGTTAATTCGGCAGCCATCAAACGTCCCAACCTTATAAATGAGTTATCTCTGGCCTTTGGGAGCCAATGCATAGTCGTGGCTATCGATGCTAAGGAAATAGAGGGGAAGTGGCGCGTTCATTTGGCCGGAGGGACCATTCCTACAGACTTGGATTTATTTGAATGGGCCAAAGAAGTTGAAACCCGCGGGGCAGGTGAAATTCTATTCACTTCTATGAACAACGATGGCGTAAAAACGGGCTTTGCAAACCAAGCTTTGGCGCAACTATCAGAAACGGTCAACATTCCAATAATTGCATCTGGAGGTGCTGGGGCTATGTCACATTTTGAAACGGTCTTTAAAGAAGGAAAAGCAGATGCCGCATTGGCCGCAAGCGTTTTTCATTTTGGAGAAATAGACATTAAAGAATTAAAACAAGAATTACAATCAAAACAAATTAACATACGACTCTAATGGATATCAAGTATAAC
>JABAZC010000017.1 GCA_018608625.1 Flavobacteriaceae bacterium
TACTTCAACTAATAGATGGGTGATTAAATACCCCCTATCATACTCATTCCACAGTCACGGACTTTGCTAGATTTCTAGGCTGATCAACGTTTTTGTCTAGCATTACAGCAATATGGTAAGACAATAACTGTAACGGTATCGTAGTAAGAAGTGGCGAGAGGAGTTCTATAGTTTCAGGAATTTCAATTACATGGTCTGCGATTCCTTTAACTTGGGTATCTCCCTTGGTTACCACAGCAATAATTTTCCCCTTACGTGACTTTATCTCTTGTATGTTACTAACGACCTTTTCATAATGCCCGTATTTGGTAGCAATTACTGCGATTGGCATGTTCTCGTCTATAAGCGCTATTGGGCCATGCTTCATTTCTGCTGCCGGGTATCCTTCCGCGTGTATGTAAGAAATTTCTTTAAGTTTCAAAGCACCTTCAAGCGCTACAGGAAAATTAAAACCACGTCCTAGATACAAGAAATTACTCACATCCTTATATATGGCGGCAATTTCTTTTGTTAATGTCTCTGATTTTAAAACTTCTTCTACTTTTTTAGGAATCATTTCTAATTCCACTAAGTGTGCTCTAAAGTCTGTGTTTGATATTGTTCCTTTTGCTTTTGCTAGGCGAAGCGCAATTAGTGTAAGAACAGTAATTTGAGTAGTAAACGCTTTTGTTGAGGCTACTCCGATTTCTGGTCCTGCATGGGTGTAAGCACCAGCATCTGTTTCTCTAGAAATTGATGAACCGACAACATTACAAACTCCAAACACAAAAGCGCCTTTTTCCTTTGCAAGCTTAATTGCTGCTAGGGTGTCTGCTGTTTCTCCTGATTGAGATATTGCAATGACCACATCCGAATTGTCAATGACCGGGTTTCGATATCGAAATTCTGAAGCATATTCAACTTCAACAGGCACTCGCACTAATTCTTCAATTATATATTCTGCAACTAGTCCAGCATGCCAAGACGTTCCACAGGCCACAATAATAATTCGGTTGGCATTTAAAAATTTAGCCATGTGATCTTCAATACCAGCCATTTTAATAATACCCTCATCCGTTAGCAAGCGCCCCCTGTAGGTGTCTTTAATAGCGTGCGGCTGCTCAAAAATTTCTTTAAGCATAAAATGGTCATATCCCCCTTTTTCAATTTGTTCAAGATTTATTTTTAGTTCTTGTACATAAGGACTAACAAGCCTATCATCCTTTATCTTTCGGATATTTAAAGGATTATGTAATGAGATAATCGCCATTTCTTCATCTTCTAAATACACGGCATTATTGGTGTATTCTAAAAATGGAGATGCATCACTAGCAATAAAAAACTCTCCTTCTCCAACTCCGATAGCTAGAGGACTTCCTAGTCTAGCAGCTACAATTTCATTTGGTTTTTTAATATCAAATACTGCAATTGCATAGGCGCCGATAACTTGGTTAAGGGCGACTTGAACTGCCTTTCCAAGTTTTAAGCCGTTATTTTTTTGAATGTCTTCAATCAGGTTTATCAATACCTCAGTATCTGTGTCTGATGAGAAATGATAGCCACGCTTAATAAGCTCTTGCTTTAGAGCCTCATAATTCTCAATAATTCCATTGTGGATAATAACGAGATCTCCAGAATTTGAAAAGTGTGGGTGTGAATTCGTGTCGTTAGGAATTCCGTGAGTAGCCCAACGAGTATGTCCAATTCCAAGACTTCCTTTAGGCTCTATTTGTTGAGAAAATTTAAGTTCTAAATCTGCAACCTTCCCTTTGGTTTTTGATAGTTTTATTTCCAAGCCGTCATACAATGCTATTCCTGCACTGTCATACCCCCTGTATTCCAGGCGCTGAAGCCCTTTAAGGATTACTGGGTATGCATCGCGATGGCCTATGTAGCCGACAATTCCACACATAAAAATTAGTTATTAGGTTCTGTATAATATATGTTTAGTTTTGGCCTCTTAGCTGAGTTTGGCGAATTGTTGCCATGGAGAATTACACTTCTTGGAGTCAACACTGTTCCTGAAGGAATGCCTTCAATTTCATTTGCGTCCTTCAATTTTCTTGAATTCACAGCGCCTACATTTGAAGAGACAACAATTCCTAGTTTTACATTTGTTGAATCTTTTAAAATTATACTATTCAAATGCTCTGTGAGCCTTACTTTGTATTTCTTGTGCTGAACACCCTCACTATCTGTTTCTGTTGATAAGGGAACTAAATGAGTATACTTTGAATCCGCAGAAGCAGTATTAACAGTTTGGTCGAAGAAGTAATCAGCAACATATATATTATTGTCTAGATCATATACGTAAACTCGATTTGGAATATCAGAGTTGGAAAGCGTTTCTTCGACATAAAATTCTAAGAATGCTTCGTTAATTAATCGCCTAACAGTTGTTTGTCCACCGTCAATCTCTCTAAACTCATTTAGATAGTCCTCTTCGGAATTACCTAGCTCATCTTCAGAAAACAACTCTATTACTGCCATAGACCCCTCACCACCTTTTAGATAAAGGTAATCGTCTCCCTCTAAATCTGTTGAAGTATCATTTATGGTTTGTAAAATTGAAGGATCAAAGTTGTTTTCAAAAATATTAACTCTGTTTCCTGAAAAAGTGAGTTCATAATTTCCCTGTACAGTACTCGTTTCCTCTTCTCCATCAACTGTTATAATTTGGTCATAGGTATAGTAAACAACGAGGCTAGCCTCGTTAGATAAAAGATCAAGCTGCATCATGTGACCTTCTGTTTCTGTAATGGGTTCGGCCTTAAAATATAAGCCCCTGAAGTAGTTAATAAAACTATCTTCTGCTCCAATAACAGCATCTTCTTCTCTTGAAAGAAATAAGTCTTCCCAAAATCCTTCTGGAGGGCTTAGGAAGTCGGAGTTGTTGTGTAGATGGACCCTAAAGCTTGGGTTTAATGTGTTTGTCACCTCAAAAGCCTCACTCTCTTCATTATATGTTTCTAATTCAATACTTTCTAAGCTTGGAAAATAACTACTGTTATAGTAAAGCAGTTGTGATTCAAGAGCTGATGACTCAATCAGTTGCCCTGAAGAAAGTGATCCATCTGAATAATAGTTTTGAGCGCCATCTATTGCTGCACTTGGATCATATTTCCTGAGTAAGAAATCATTTTTAAAAACAGATAACTTAATTGGACTTGATCCATATAATGAATCAAGTTCGTATGTCGTTACATCTTCAAGTGTGGATGCATTACTGGAGTAAGGAATTGTCAAAATTACAGAATCTAAAACAGTGTTAGTCCCAAAGGTGGGATTGTAATCTCTGGGGGTCATTTGCCCTACAAAACTGACACTGGAACCGCCAAAAACAGGGTCATGATAAAAGCCTAGTAAGTTGCCTTCTAATTTATTAGATTCAAAAGGGGTTATTCTTTTATTGTAAGTCTTGATTGGATAGGCTCTATTTTGAATCTCAAAATCTGGAGTCCCTACAATACCTGTCCCAATTTCTGAGAACTCGTTATCACATGAATGAATCATGGCAATAACAGAAAAGGCACAAGTACATTTTAACAAAATAGAACGGATAAATTTCATGTCAATAGGGTGCTTATTATAAAATTTTTGTAGTGTAGAAATCGGTGTAAGCTTCTGCAAAAGCCTCAGGGTACTGATAGTCTAACACAGGCTTTTTACAATTTGTGAGGTATTCTTCTAGCTCAGCAGGGAGTTCTTGGGATCCTTTTATAAGTCCATCAGAAAAATCAATCGCAACTTTCATCAAGTTACAATAGTTAGGTATTTTTAAACCATCAATATGAGCTTCTTCAATTTCATCAAACTTAATCTTATCGACTAGGCCAGTATTTAAGTTATCGTCAAAACTTTGACTGTACACAGAGGTAACAATTTTACTTTCTTTAAATAATGGTTCGTCTTTATAATATTGTTTTAGGTAAAGAGGCAATAATGATGCTAGCCATCCATGAACGTGGATTATGTCTGGAGCCCAATTTAATTTCTTAACGGTTTCAATTACCCCCTTAGCAAAAAAAATAGCGCGTTCATCGTTGTCATCAAACAACTGTCCATCTTCATCCGTTAGGGTTGCTTTACGTTTAAAATACTCTTCATTGTCAATGAAATAGACTTGAATCCGTTCTTTTGGAATAGAAGCAACTTTAATAATTAAGGGCATGTCCAAATCATTAATTACCAGGTTGATTCCTGAAAGGCGAATGACTTCGTGAAGTTGATGCCTTCTTTCGTTAATATTTCCATAGCGCGGCATGAAGATTCGTATTTGCCCCCCCTGTTTATTTATCATTCTAGGCGCTTCAAACGACATTGAAGAAATCTCTGTTTCAGGCAAATATGGAACCACCTCTGACGAAACGTATAATACTCTCTTATCTTTCATATATACTAAGGGTTTGGGTATTGACAATAAAACTCGCGCAAAAATACAAAATTTTATGCAGATTAACCGTAATAGTGTAAGTTTGCAAACTGTTAATTATTTACCAAATGCAAGTTTACACAGCTAAAACAGGCTTAATCGCTCATATTAACAAACAAAAACAACCTGGTTTATCATTAGGTTTTGTACCGACCATGGGGGCTCTTCACCAGGGGCACTTGTCGTTAGTTAAAGCCGCATTGTCCATGAATGAATATGTTGTGGTAAGTATTTTTATAAATCCAACTCAATTTAATAATCCAAATGATTTAATTCATTACCCCAGAACCTTAGATAAGGACGTTAGTTTGCTAAAGACGCTATCAAAGGACTCGATTGTCGTTTATGCTCCGTCTTCGGAAGATCTATATGGCTCCCAAATAAAGTCAGACTGCTTTGACTTTGATGGACTTGATTTAGAAATGGAAGGAAGTTCGCGGCCTGGTCATTTTGACGGGGTTGGAACAGTCGTAAAACGCTTGTTCGAAATTGTACGTCCGGACAATGCTTATTTTGGTGAAAAAGACTTTCAGCAATTACAAATAATTAAAAAAATGGTAGCAATCACAAAACTGCCAGTTAAGATTATTGTATGTCCAACTGAGCGGGAGGCTAATGGTCTCGCGATGAGCTCTAGAAACGCTCGTCTGAGCCCTGCTGAATTTGATGCGTCGGCATTGATTTATAAAACCTTACAATACGTTAAGAAGCAATTTAATTATGAGAGCAGGCAAGCCCTCTCTAAATGGGTGGTAAATCAGTTTAGTACTCACCCATTATTTGAACTGGATTATTTTCAGATTTCAGAAGTAGAATCCTTAGCCCCTATCAAGAAAATGTCCCTGCATAAATCATGCCGTGCATTTATTGCGGTAAACATAGGAGACGTCCGATTAATTGACAATATAGATTTAAATTAATTATATTTACCAAAATGCAAATACAAGTTGTAAAATCAAAAATTCACCGTGTAAAAGTTACTGGAGCGGATCTTAATTATATCGGAAGTATCACGATTGATGAAGATTTAATGGATGCTGCCAATATTATCCAAGGAGAAAAAATACAAGTGGTTAATAATAACAACGGAGAGCGCTTAGATACATATGTGATTCCAGGGCCCAGAAAATCAGGTGAAATCACTCTAAACGGTGCTGCTGCACATAAAGTGTCCATTGGAGATGTTTTAATACTTATCACCTATGCTTTTATGGAATTACAAGAGGCTAAGGAGTTTAAGCCGTCTTTAGTATTTCCTAACGAAGCCAATAATTTACTAAACTAATTTGAACTCAAAAATGAAATCAATACTCAAAATAAGCCTGCCACTTTTATTAAGTGTTGTAGCGGTTTGGTATTCGTTTTCAATAATACCTTTTGGTAGCTTGGTTGGTTCTTTTAAAGAAGCAAACTATTCCTGGGTCATTTTAGGGACATTTCTCGGGCTATTAAGTCACCTTTCTCGAGCCTACCGTTGGCGATTTCAGTTAGAGCCTATGGGTTACAATATTAAGCTAGGGAATAGTGTAATGGCTGTTTTTGCCACCTATTTAATTAACTATACAGTCCCAAGGGCGGGCGAGATTGCTAGAGCTTCAATACTTACAAATTACGAAGGGGTGCCATTTGAAAAAAGTTTTGGAACGATTGTTTCAGAACGTATAGCTGATATGGTTGTCATGCTTGTAATTATTGCAGTAACGCTTTTTTTACAATATGATTTTATCTTTACAAAACTTTCTGAAAATATTGCCCCTTTAAAGATATTAATAGGTGCTATTGCGGGCCTTATTTTAATTGTTATTATAATTTTAATCATTCGAAAAGCTCAGTCAAAAATAGCTTTAAAAATTAAGTCTTTTGCAATGGGCCTAGTTGAGGGGATCCTTAGTATTTTTAAAATGAAAAAAAAGTGGCCTTTTATTTTCCACACCCTATTCATTTGGGGGATGTACATCCTAATGTTTTATGTTACTTCACTTTCGATTCCTGAAATAACCAATATTCCTTTTGCGGCAATTTTAATAGGCTTTATTTTGGCTAGTTTTAGTATCGCAGCGACTAATGGGGGAATAGGATCTTATCCGTTGGCTATTTATGCAGCATTCTCTATTTTTAATATTCCTGAAGACCCCAGTATTGCATTTGGGTGGATCATGTGGACTTCACAAACACTTATGATTATATTATTTGGTGGGTTTTCACTTTTTTATTTGCCATTCTATAATAGAAACCACTCAAAATAAACTTCCAAATAGCACAATTCTTTTTCGCTTATTTTCTTAACTTGGCAACACCAAAATATATATAGATACAATATGAAGTTTTTTGTAATTTCCCTACTGTTAAGCTTTCACCTGACTTTTTCTCAAACACTTTATGAGTCTATAGAATCGGAGGAATTAGGGACTACACGCGAATTAAAAATTAAGCTCCCTCGAGATTACAATGTTAATGAATCTCAGTCCTACCCCTTAATCATTGTTTTTGACGGAGATTATCTTTTCGATGTAGTCGTAGGCAACGTTGATTACAGTTCATACTGGGAAGATATGCCCGATGCTATTGTTGTAGGAATAAATCAAACAGAATCAAGAGCTGATGACTGCACCCTTTCCGTAGAGGATCACTTACCATATAAAACAGGGGCTAAATTTTATGATTTTATAGAAACAGAACTCATCCCTTTTTTGACAGATAGCTACCGTTGCTTAGATTTTAGAATCGCTATTGGTCACGGAGAAACGGCTAACTATATTAATTATTTTTTCTTTAAAAAATCGCCTGTTTTTAGTGCTTTTGTGGCATTAAGCCCAAAGTTAGCTCCTTTTATGCAAGACAATCTTACAAGAAAAATGAGTCTTGAACAAAAGGACAGTAAGCTCTTTTATTATTTATCTACCTCTTCTCTAGATATTAAGAGAAACAGAAAACATGCAGTCGAACTTAACTCTAAGATTTCGCCTATAGAAAACCCAAATATATTCTATGAATTTGATGATTTTGAAGGCTTAACGCATTATTCACTCGTTTCGCGCTCTGTTCCAAATGCGTTAGAAAATATATTTTCGATATTTCAGCCTATTAATAGAGAAGAGTATGAGACTAAAATCATAACACTGCAGTCTTCTCCTGTAGATTATCTAATCGAAAAATACGAGACAATTAACGAGCTTTTTGGTGTTGAAAAACAAATTTTAATTAATGATTTTAGAGCTATTTCAGCAGCAATTGAAAAAAACAAACAGTACGAATTTTATAAAGACCTAGGGAATATGGCTAGAAAGCAACATCCCGATACTGTGTTAGGTTTTTTTTATTTAGCACGTTACTATGAAGAGACAGGAAAACCTAAAAAGGCAATGAATGCATATAGGTCTTCATACACGCTAGGCAGTATTCAGGGCTACTCAAAAGAAGATATGTTAGATCGTGCAGACGAAATTCAAAAAGAATTTGGATACTAATGGCTAAAGTTAAAACCACTTTTTTTTGTCAGAGCTGTGGAGCTCAATCTGCCAAATGGCAAGGACAATGTACCTCTTGTAAGTCTTGGAATACAATCGCTGAAGAATTGGTACAGAAGCCCGACAAAAAGGATTGGAAGCTTGGAGCGCAAAACACCCCTAATAGGGTGTCTAAGCCGTTAAAAATATCAGAAATAGACACGGCAAAAACCGTTAGAATGGACACTGCTGATGGCGAGTTTAATCGGGTGCTTGGCGGCGGGATCGTTCCAGGGTCCTTGACCCTATTGGGAGGAGAGCCCGGGATAGGGAAAAGTACATTAATGCTCCAAATTTCTTTGAAGCTACCATACAAGACTTTATATGTTTCTGGAGAAGAAAGTCAGAAACAAATTAAACTTCGAGCAGAACGTATTCAGCCTTTGAACGATACGTGTTATATACTAACAGAAACAAAAACACAGCATATATTTAAACAAATTGAAGCGCTTAAACCTGATGTGGTTGTAATCGACTCAATTCAAACCTTACAAAGCGATTACCTTGAAGCCTCTGCGGGAAGCGTATCGCAAATTAAGGAATGTACAAGTGAGCTAATTAAGTTTGCAAAAGAAACCGCTACCCCCGTAATTTTAATAGGCCACATAACCAAAGACGGTTCAATTGCTGGTCCAAAAATATTAGAACACATGGTTGATACGGTTCTTCAGTTTGAAGGGGATAGAAATCATGTTTTTAGAATTTTAAGAGCACATAAAAACCGTTTTGGATCCACCCACGAACTAGGGATTTATGAAATGCTTGGAACCGGTTTACGAGAAGTTACTAATCCTTCAGATATTTTAATATCTAAAAAAG
>JABAZC010000013.1 GCA_018608625.1 Flavobacteriaceae bacterium
TGCAAGAGAGCAATTACATTTCTGAACATGATATGAAAATCGCAAATAAATTAGCCAATGTAATGGCTGGAGGTGATTTATCTGAACCCACTTTAGTATCTGAACAGTATTTATTAGATTTAGAACGGGAAGCCTTTTTAAGTTTATGTACCGAGCGAAAAACCTTAGAACGCATACAACATATGTTAAAAACTGGAAAACCTTTAAGAAATTAAACACATGAAACAAGCATATATCGTTAAAGCCTATAGAACCGCTGTTGGGAAAGCTCCAAAAGGCGTGTTCCGTTTTAAAAGAACCGATGAATTAGCAGCCGAAACCATCAAATATATGATGAACGAATTGCCTGATTTAGATCCAAAACGAATAGACGACGTTATTGTTGGCAACGCGATGCCTGAAGGTTCCCAAGGCCTAAACATGGCAAGACTAATCTCATTAATGGGTCTAGACATTGTAGACGTGCCTGGAGTAACTGTAAACCGTTTTTGTTCCTCAGGAATAGAAACTATTGGAATGGCTACCGCAAAAATTCAAGCGGGAATGGCCGAATGCATTATTGCTGGAGGCGCTGAAAGCATGAGCAGTGTGCCAATGACAGGCTATAAACCAGAACTTAATTATGATCTAATAAAATCAGGTCATGAAGATTATTATTGGGGAATGGGAAATACTGCAGAAGCAGTTGCAAACCAGTTTAAAGTTTCTAGAGAAGATCAAGACGAATTTGCTTATAATTCGCATATGAAATCATTGAAAGCACAAGCTGAAAATCGGTTTCAGGATCAGATTGTTCCTATTGAAGTCGTGCAAAATTATATAGATGCGAATGGTAAAAAAGCGTCTAAATCATATATTGTTAACAAAGATGAAGGACCAAGAGCCGGAACTAGTAAAGAAGCACTGGCAAAACTAAGGGCCGTTTTTGCTGCTGGAGGAAGTGTAACCGCTGGAAACTCCTCACAAATGAGTGATGGTGCAGCTTTTGTAATGGTTATGAGCGAAGCTATGGTTAAGGAATTAAATCTGGAACCAATCGCACGCTTAGTAAATTATGCCGTTGCAGGTGTAGAACCAAGAATCATGGGTATTGGCCCCGTAAAGGCAATCCCAAAAGCCTTGAAGCAAGCCGGGTTAAAGCAAGATGACCTTTCGTTAATTGAGTTAAATGAAGCATTTGCATCTCAGTCATTAGCGGTAATTCGTGAACTTGACCTAAATGAGGAAATTATAAATCCTAACGGAGGGGCTATTTCTCTTGGACATCCCTTGGGCTGTACCGGGGCAAAACTTTCGGTTCAATTGTTTGATGAAATGCGCAAGCAACAAATGCATGGAAAATATGGTGCAGTAACTATGTGTGTGGGTACTGGACAAGGCGCCTGTGGGATTTTTGAATTTTTAAACTAAAAAGAACTAAATACAATATTATAAAATGGCTAAATTAGAAAAAGACATCTTACGGGGAGGTCAATTCTTAGTAAAAGAAACAAAATGTGAGGATGTGTTTACTCCTGAAGACTTTTCAGAAGAGCAAATAATGATGAAAGAATCAGTAATGGAATTTAATGATCGTGAAATTATTCCTTATAAAGCACGCTTTGAAGCTAAAGATTTTGCGCTAACTGAAGAAGTTATGCGTAAAGCAGGAGAAATGGGATTTTTGAGCGTCGCAGTTCCTGAAGCCTATGGCGGCATGGGGATGGGATTTGTTTCAACTGTATTAACATGTGATTATATTTCAAGTGGAACTGGCTCTTTTAGTACGGCTTTTGGTGCACATACGGGGATTGGGACGATGCCAATTACCTTATACGGAACTGATGAACAGAAATTAAAATACGTACCTAAATTGGCTTCTGGCGAATGGTTTGGTGCCTATTGCCTGACAGAACCGGGTGCAGGATCAGATGCTAACTCTGGAAAAACAACTGCAGATCTTTCTGAAGATGGAAAGTCCTACAAAATAAATGGACAAAAGATGTGGATTTCAAATGCCGGCTTCTGTAGTGTGATGATTGTTTTTGCACGAATAGAAGGCGACAAAAACATTACCGGTTTTATTGTTGAATACGATGGAGATAAACCGAATGGAATTTCCTTAGGGGAAGAAGAGCACAAATTAGGAATTCGTGCTTCATCAACCCGTCAAGTATTTTTTAATGACACCGTTGTTCCTACTGAAAACATGTTAGCTGGACGTGGAGAGGGGTTTAAAATAGCCATGAACTCACTAAATGTAGGACGAATAAAATTAGCTGCAGCTTGTTTGGATTCTCAAAGGCGAATTATCAATATCGCTGTTAATTATGCGAAAGAACGTCAACAATTTAAAACACCGATTGCAGACTTTGGAGCTATTAAAGTTAAGTTAGCTGAGATGGCTGCAAGTGCATATGCAGGGGAATCTGCAACCTATAGAGCTTCTAAAGACATTGAAGATCGAATCGCCATTCGTGAAGCATCTGGAAACACACACCAAGAAGCAGAATTAAAAGGAGTTGAAGAATATGCAATTGAGTGCTCAATATTAAAAGTAGCCGTATCGGAAGATGTACAAAACTGTTCTGATGAAGGAATTCAGATATTTGGAGGAATGGGATTCTCTGAAGAGACTCCAATGGAGTCCGCTTGGAGAGATGCTAGAATTGCACGTATTTATGAAGGAACCAACGAAATCAACAGAATGCTTTCTGTTGGAATGCTAGTCAAAAAAGCAATGAAAGGGCATGTTGATTTATTAGGACCCGCATCTAAAGTACAAGAAGAACTAATGGGCATACCTTCTTTTGAAACCCCTGATTTCTCTGCGTTATTTTCAGAAGAGAAGGAGATGATCAAGAAATTAAAAAAGACATTCTTAATGGTTGCTGGAGGAGCCGTTCAAAAATATGGCCCTCAACTAGAAGAACACCAGCAACTATTAATTGCTGCTGCAGATATTTTAATTGAAATTTACATGGCAGAATCTGCTATTTTAAGGACTGAAAAAAATGTAAAGCGTACAAATCAAGAAGAACAGTCTGCACAAATTGCTATGGCAAAACTATACTTGTATCACGCTGTTGATACTGTTGAACAAAAAGGAAAAGAAAGTATTATTTCTTTTGCTGAAGGAGACGAGCAACGAATGATGTTAATGGGGCTAAAACGTTTTACAAAATACACTAACTATCCTGATATTGTAGATTTACGCATAGAAATAGCGGAAAAAGTAAAAGAAGAAAATAGCTATTGTTTCTAAATTTAGAATCACAATAATTTTAAAAACGCCTCAATTATTTGAGGCGTTTTCTTTTGATATTTAAGTTAAATTATTAATAGATTTGTTAGAAAGTGATTAAATATATTTATATTGATACTCATCAGTGAAACTCTAAATAAATACAAACACAAAATACTACTAAGTAATGAAGTACTTAAAGCTACTTGTACTCGTTTTGATTGGCAGTCTTAGCCAAGCACAACAAGATAAAAATATCCTTCACAACATTATAGAAGCTGTCTCAGAAAATCGATTAAATGAAGACATTAAAACATTAGCTAATTTTGGAACCCGTCACACTCTTAGTGACACACTGTCAAATTCGAGAGGAATAGGCGCTGCCAGAAGATGGATTAAATCAGAATTTGAAGCTATTTCTAAAAAGTGCAATGATTGTTTGGAGGTCTTTTATCAAAAAAACTTAGTTAAATCAGGAGAAAACAATCGCATCTCTAAGGATGTTTGGATTGTAAATGTAGTCGCCATTCAGCGCGGGACCAAACACCCTAACCGATTTGTGGTAATGAGTGGAGATATTGATTCACGTGTGAGTGATCCTAATAATTTTACTTCTGATTCACCTGGAGCCAATGACAATGCTTCAGGAATGGCTGGGACGCTAGAGTCTGCTCGTGTTTTGAGCAACTATTCGTTTGGATCTAGTATCGTATACGTTGGTTTATCTGGAGAAGAACAAGGATTGTTTGGCGGTAAAGGGTTGGCCGGATTTGCCCTAAAAAACAACTGGGATATTGCTGCTGTTCTCAACAATGATATGATTGGAAATATAAAAGGCGTAGATGGCGTTATTGACAATCGAACGTTCCGAATATTTTCAGAGCCAGTTCCTGCCAATGAAACAGAGCAACAACGAAAATCCAGACGTTATTATGGAGGAGAAGTAGATGGAAACTCTCGACAATTGGCACGTTACATACACAAAACAGTACAAACCTATATGCCTGAAATGAATCCTATGATGGTCTATCGCTTAGATCGATTTGGACGAGGTGGTCATCACCGTCCCTTTAATGATATTGGGTTTGCGGGTGTTAGAATTATGGAAGCTCATGAAAATTACACCCAACAACATCAGGACATAAGAGAAGAAAATGGGATTAAATATGGAGATGTATTTGAACACGTTTATATGCCGTATGTTAAAAAACTAACCGCTGTTAATGCTATTAATTTAGCTAGTTTAGCTTGGGCGCCCCCAGCACCAAAAAATGTTGGAATAGGAGGAGTCGTTGAGCCATCTGTTAGACTGGAATGGGACGCCATTAGTGATGTAGTTGGCTATAAAATTTATTGGAGAGATACGACATCTCCTAACTGGGAGCACAGTCGTTTTGTTTCTGGCACCACAAAATTTACATTAGATGGGATTGTTGTGGATAATTACTTTTTTGGAGTAGCTTCAGTTGGGGGGAATGGCTTTGAGAGCCCTGTAAGCTTTCCAAATAAAATTATTCGAAATTAAAACTAGACTGTTATGAGATTTTTGTACCAAATTAGTATTGTGGTATTTTTATTGACCAGTAGTAATTTAGCAGGACAAGCTTTGTTTACTGATCAAGGAAATTTCACAAGACAAGACACCCTTAGAGGAAGCATCACTCCTGAACGTGCTTGGTGGGATTTGAATTACTATCATTTAGATATTGTTGTCAATCCAAAAACCCGATCTATTAAAGGAAAAAATACCATTCACTATACAATACTTACCTCCTATCAAACATTTCAAATCGACCTACAACCTCCAATGAAACTTACTAAAGCAATTCAAGATGGTAAAGAATTAGAGGTTTTATCAGATGGAAATGCACACTTTATAAAGTTAAAAAAAGCACAAAACAAGATTGGTAGCACAGAAGAAATAGAAATTTTTTATGAAGGTAAACCACGAGAAGCAATTAATGCGCCTTGGGACGGAGGAATATCGTGGAAAAAAGATTCAAATGGTATTGATTTCATAGCCTCATCATGTCAAGGTTTAGGCGCTAGTGTTTGGTGGCCAAACAAAGATCACATGTACGACGAAGTGGATAGTATGAAAATTAGTGTAAATGTACCAAAACACTTAATGAACATTTCTAACGGAAGACTACAATCTATTGATCAAGAAGGAGACGAAACCACCACCTATAATTGGGTCGTTACAAATCCTATAAACAATTATGGTGTCAATATTAATATTGGAGATTATGTTCATTTTTCTGAAGTTTATGAAGGTGAAAAAGGACTTTTAGATATGGATTACTATGTATTAAGAGATCATTTAGGGAAAGCTATTGTTCATTTTACGGATGCCCCTAAAATGATGAAAGCTTTTGAGCATTGGTTTGGCCCCTACCCTTTTTATGAGGATAGTTTTAAACTGGTTGAAGTACCCTATTTAGGAATGGAACACCAAAGTTCGGTCACTTATGGCAACCAATTTAAGAAAGGGTATTTAGGTGCTGATTTATCTAGAACTGGTTGGGGTTTGAAGTTTGATTTTATAATTATTCATGAATCAGGTCACGAATGGTTTGCAAATAATATTACTTACAAAGATGCTGCTGACATGTGGATCCACGAAGGGTTCACTGCTTATTCAGAAAATCTATTTTTGGACTATTATTACGGTACTAAAGCCGCTTCTGAATATGTAATCGGCACTAGGTCCAACATTCGAAACGACAAACCTATCATTGGCGTTTATAATGTCAATTCTGAAGGATCTTCAGACATGTATTACAAAGGAGCTAACATGTTGCACACCCTAAGGCAATTGATCAAAGATGATGACAAATGGAGAAAGATTCTAAGAGGTCTAAATACCGAATTTCATCATAAAACCGTGACTACTAAGCAAATTGAGACCTACATCAGTGATAGATCTGGGTTGAATTTAGCCGCATTTTTTGACCAATATCTTCGAGACACTAGAATTCCAACTTTAGAATACTATTTTAAAGACACTAAATTGAGATACCGATGGTCGCAAGTCGTAAATGGGTTTGAAATGCCTGTTGAAATAGATGCTAGTAAAGAAAAAAAGTGGCTGTTCCCTACTAAAGAATGGCAAGAAATTGAATTAAATTCATCTGAGATAGACATAGATATTGATTATTACATCAACCATAAGAAAGTACAATAGTAAAACTTAAAACAATGAAAAATATCCTTTCACTCTTAATTATAATTTTTAGTTTAAACAGTTCCGCTCAAGAGTTTTCAATGGAATTACTTAAAAACAAAACCCCTAGAAACATCGGGCCGGGCGGAATGTCCGGTCGTGTCACATCTATTGACGTTGTCCATTCAAATCCTGATATCATGTTTTCAGGCACCGCTTCTGGCGGTTTGTGGAAGTCAACTTCAGGAGGAATTAAATGGACCCCTATATTTGAAAATGAAGCCACAGCATCTATTGGGGCTATAGCCATCCAACAATCAAACCCAAGTGTTATTTGGGTAGGTACTGGAGAAGGAAACCCTAGAAACAGCCTTAATGGTGGATATGGTATTTATAAATCATTGGATGGTGGTAAAAACTGGCTGTTGATGGGATTAGAGAAAACAAGACATATTCACCGTGTTATTATTCACCCAACAAATCCAGACATCGTTTATGCAGCGGCTATAGGCTCTCCATGGGGAGAGCACAAAGAAAGAGGAGTTTACAAAACTATTAATGGTGGTGAAACATGGACAAAGATATTATATACCAATCCCAAAAGTGGCGCTGCTGACTTAGTCATGGATCCACAAAACCCTAACAAATTGGTTGCAGCTATGTGGGAACACAAAAGAGACCCTTGGTTTTTTAGTTCTGGAGGTGAAGGGTCTGGGATGTACATTACTTACGATGGCGGTGAGACATGGAAACAAAAAACTTCGGAAGAAGGACTACCTGATGGCGAACTAGGAAGAATAGGGATTGCCATTGCTCAAAATAAACCTGAAATTATTTACGCCCTAATAGAGGCAAATAAAAATGGATTGTACAAAAGTATGGATGGTGGAGATACTTGGAAATTAGTAAGTGAAAATATGGACGAGATTGGAAACCGGCCCTTTTATTATGCAGAAATCTATGTTGATCCTCAAAACGAAAACCGTTTGTTTTCTATTTTCACCTATGTTAATGTAAGTGAAGACGGCGGAAAAAGTTTTAATCAGCTAATGCCTGCCTATGGCGTATCAAATGGAATTCATCCAGACCACCATGCATGGTGGATACATCCTACAAACGGAAATTTTATGGTTGATGGCAATGATGGCGGGATGAACATTACCAAAGATGGAGGGAGCACATGGCGATTTATCGGAAATCTACCTGTTGCACAATTTTATCATATCAATGTAGATAATGAGATTCCCTATAATGTGTATGGAGGGATGCAAGATAATGGATCTTGGAGAGGTCCAGCCTACATATGGCGCTCACAAGGGATTAGAAACTCTTATTGGCAAGAAATTAGCTTTGGTGACGGCTTTGATGTCATCCCTGACAAAGACGATTCAAGGTATGGATGGACCATGAGTCAGCAAGGATTTGTAAGTCGATATGATTGGAAGACAGGAAATAATTACAGCGTGCGTCCAACGCATCCAGAACCGGAAATAAATCTTAGATTTAATTGGAATGCAGCAATAAATATAGACCCTAATGAAAACAATACCATTTACTTTGGAAGTCAATTTGTACATAAATCTACTGATAAAGGGGAAACTTGGTCTATTATCTCATCAGATTTAACCACAAATAACCCTGAAAAATTAAATCAACATAACAGCGGGGGACTGACGATGGATGCTACAGGAGCCGAAAACCATTGTACTATTTTAGTAATTGAACCCTCAGAAGTAGAAACAGATATGCTGTGGGTTGGTACAGATGACGGACGGATACATTACACACAAAATGGGGGTCAAGATTGGACTGAAGTCACAAAAAACATTAAAGGATTACCAAAAGGGAGTTGGATTCCACAGATAAAAGCATCGAAAAGTGTAAAAGGTGAAGCGCTCTTAGTTGCGAATGATTACAGACGATTTAATTTTACGCCCTATGTATACCGAACAAATAATTACGGAAAAACATGGGATAGAATAGTAGATGGTTCCGATGTAACTAGTTACGCATTATCTATTATTGAGGATCCTGAAGAACCAAATCTATTATTTCTTGGAACTGATGACGGACTCTA